>JAKSMO010000005.1 GCA_024400545.1 Bacteroidales bacterium
CCACAGGTGTGCGCGAGAGTGTCATGGCCGAAAAAGTGGCCACAGGGTCGCCATTAGCCCAGAGAAGGCTGGGTAGTAGGAGGCAGAGGTGTAGGAGGATTGTTTTTCTTGTATAGGCAGTTCGTATCATAGGTGATTTATAGAAGTTGATTTATGACTATGGTATTGGTATTAACAATATGTATGCTAAGTGGATAATGTGTTATAGAGGACGTTTGCGAAATGTATAATCCAATTGCAAATATACTAAAAGTATGCCAAATACTAAGAATTATTTTCACTTCGCCCTCGTTACTCCGCATCGCCCCCCATACTTGCGCTATCTCTCAACCTTAATAGACTGCCAATACCCGCCTTTACTTAAGCCAAAGCCAACGCATCTTAGATGCTCAGCCCCAGTCGCTACTTTAGCCCTAAGTTACAACGCCGCCCTTGTCCATTTTCAGATAATAGTGTGGCCAAATGCACTACCATTTGGATGCATGTGATGGAAAGAATGATCCGCAAACACCAGACTCTCGGAGTAGTTGTGGACTCGATATGAGAACAGGCGTTTGCGGATGATCGATATTAATCAGTTAAATGATTATCTGCAAATATCATGATTTTGGGAAGGATGGTGGCCGGCAAATTGCCATCGGCAATGCAGTCACTTTTTTGTTAAATGTGAAAATACTAATTTGTAGACAATCTTTATTTTATAGAAATTGTTTGAAAAATAATTGTTAAATTTTATCAAGGTTTTAAAATTTTTATGTACTTTTGCAAACTAATTTATTTGGCTAAGGAACCTATTTCCATTTGGCCATCTTAGTAGAATGCAATGTGTATTATTATTTTTTGAACTTGCTTTATGATAGAATCTGACAAAAAATTGTACGTGTCTCCTTTGATTAAAGTTGTGGAGTTTAAAGTAGAATTGGGGTACGAGAACTCATTAGGTGTTCAGCCTCAACGCCTGTCGGTTGGGATGAATGTTTATTTCCCGCACTCGTTAGGTCGCGAGGAAGATAATGGTGGTATTGCTAATTATAATTCAGTTCGTTGGAATTGGTAGTACCGGTTTCTGTTAGATGCTAATATTATGAGTAGAACTTTTTTTTGCAAGATTGCTTGTATTGTTATTGCAAGTATGTCCTTATTCTCGTGCAACAAAGACGGCGTGAGGTTGGGTGTGAGGATGCATGGTTTTGGTGGTGGCAAAGTCTATATGGACAGCTATAGCCCCAAGTGGCATGTGGGTGATATGATTAGGGTAAATGAAAGTGAGGCTGATTTGCGCCATAGCACCGAGGGCGACTATTTGGAAGTGGCTGTGGCTGATGCCTACAGGGCTGTTTATCCGGCAGAGAATGTGTTCGTTTCTCAAAATGGCAGTTGGGGTATGAAGATACCCCACCAGCAACCCTATAAGACCGACGCCGATGGCAAGCAGATAGTGGAGGCTCCTCTGGGCGCATATCTCGATAGTCGCACGGGTACTTTGCAGTTTGTGCCTATGGGTGCGTTGTTGAAGATTAATATTACCAATAATACGGGGCGTTCCCCACTACGTTTGGAGGAGCTGGTGCTAAAGTCCAACAACAGGGCTCTGTGGGGCAATGCCCAGATTGATTTCTCTGCCGATAACAGACGTTATACGATTACCGACCCATTTGAGGAGGGCAAGAACGACAATTTGGAGCTGTCGTACTATGGCCCAGAGCATCCTTACAACCTAGGTCTGGAGATACCAAGCGGTGAAACAATCAGCCTATATATGTATATCCCCGCGGTGGAAGAAACTCGATTCACGGTTATTGTATATGCCTACGACAACGATCACCGTTACTCTTATTTTAAGTCGCAAAATCATTATGGCAGCATGCCTGTGCGTGGTTTGGCAGATGTTGATGTGGAGCTGAACGAGGGCAACGAGGTTATACTTCCTTCCGACCCCGATGGACGTCTGCCCGGTGTGTTCCCCGTGGGTCCCAATAAGTATGTTCGTTTTTCAAAGGGCAACTTACAGTTTCTAATCAACGACGAGACTCATGCTGTGGCATCAGGCCCGGCTCAGCGAGGATACTGGCGTTTTGCCAAGGAGCAGTATATCTTTTATGGCGGACTCAACGTTGATGTGCACGAGGGTTTCGACAACTGGTTCGACATGTATGCTTGGGGCACTAGTGGATATCACGACAATAATGATTTGTCCGATATACATAATGCGCCTTGGAGCAATTGCTTTGCCGATCATGGCGGATCAGTAAATACCTTCAGATATGGGCCTTCCACCAATAAGACCGACAAGAATTTGGAGGGCACTTCGGCCAATTACGACTGGGGCGTATTCAATGCAATCTCCGACGGCGGCAATACTCCTGGCCAGTGGCGTACACTATCTATGGCCGAGTGGACCTATTTGATGGCTCATAGTACTAGGGCATTGGCCACTATCAACATATCTTCCACCCAGTCGGTTAGGGGTTTGATTATCTTGCCTCAGGAAGAGGAAGTTTCGGGGTTTGCCTCTAGTGATATTGTCGCACCATCTAATGACAATGATGCAAATTGGGTGCATGATCGCAATCAGGAGAACAATCCCATTGTTGCCACCGATGCTTTTTGGGGTCAGCATACATATACCCTCGACCAGTGGCAGGCAATGGAGAAGGAGCATAATGCAGTGTTTCTCCCGGCTGTGGGCTATCGTTCGCCCGAGGGTCATGTCTCTACGGGTGGTTTCTACTGGACAACTACTTTTGGCGATAAACAGTCGTCATACGTGTTCCGCTTTGGCTCGGGTACCAATAATCTGCACTCACTTTATCGTTGCCGTGGCCGTGGCGTACGCCTAGTTCAAGATGTGTCTGGTCCATCAGCCAAGTAGTCAAAGACTAAAAATAGTGGCTAGTGACTGGCGACTAGGGAAGGTGTCAACCGCGCCCGCTCCCAGTTATTGTAGAGAGTGAAAGGTTGGACCAGAGAAAGCCTGACGAAAGGAGGCAGAGGATTGCGAGAACAGTCTTTTTCATGGTTTCCTATTTTAAGTCTTGGATATGAGTATAAATATTAAGCGTTGATCATCACTGTATTGAAAAGAATGCGGTCTAGTGCCGCTGCCGAGGCTCTGCTTTGCTCCGGTCGGAAGGAAGAAATTGTCTGGTCGAAATGGGCGGCCAGTTCTTTGGCGTAGTTGACTAGCTGCTGGTCAATGGACTGAATGTCATATTCTTTGGCATCCCTCTTTATGGCAATCAGTTCGTAGATTTTCTGCTTGATATCGTTTTCGGTCACGGTTGCTTCCATCAGCTCCTGGAAGCGCACGGGAGGTATTGTCTTGTGCATCTCAATCCATCGGCAGGCCAATATGCCACGCAGAAAGTATAGGAAACGTTTCATTGGGATGCCTTCTTTTTCCAGGTATCTGGCGTCATGTTTGTTGGCAATGCTGTTGTAGTGATACATGGTGCTGATGGGGTTAAAGTAGTCTTTCTCAATCGAAAGGATACTTTGGGCAAAGGCCTCGTCTTGGTAATAGACGATAGGGGAGTGGAACCATTCGAGCAGCGAGGGGTTGCTTTTCTGCAACAAAGCCAAGGCCTTGCGCAATTCCCAGCCGGCCAGATCCACATCGTCTGGGTACATGTGCTCAATAACATCACGTTGCGGGTTTACGGTCATGTACCACTCGGGTTTGTGCACATAGATGAAGCGCACATCCCAGTCGCTGTTCTTCGACTCAAATCCCCAGGCGCGGCTGCCGGATTCCACAGCTAGGAGTATCTTCACATTATTCTCTTTTTCCACATCCTTCAAGTGGTTGGGGATGACGGTCTTCTGCATTTCTTCGGTAGTGTATGTCATTGCTTGCGATATTTAAAAAGGGAGGTTGCGCGCAACCTCCCTTTTGTTATGTTGCTGATTTATAATCAATATTTGTAGAAGCCTTCGCCGGTTTTGCGGCCAAGGAGACCAGCGCGGACCATCTTGCGGAGCAGGGGGTGAGGACGATACTTGGGATCGCCGAACTCGTTGTAGAGAACTTCCATGATGGCCAGGTTGACGTCGTTACCAATGAGGTCGGCCAATGCCAGAGGACCCATGGGGTGGTTGGCGCCAAGCTGCATGCACTTGTCGATATCTTCAGCGGTAGCGATACCGTCGGCCAGGATGCCAACAGCCTCGTTGATCATGGGGATGAGGATGCGGTTGACAACGAAACCGGGAGCCTCATTTACCTCAACGGGAGTCTTGCCGATGGAAGTGGAGAGGTCGACGATGGTCTTGCAGACCTCAGCGGAAGTGAGCTGACCCTTGATAACCTCAACGAGAGCCATGCGGTCGGCGGGGTTGAAGAAGTGCATGCCGATGAACTGGGCGGGACGGCCGCTGGCGGCAGCGATCTCGGTGATGGAGAGGCTGGAGCTGTTGGTGGCGAAGATAGTCTCGGCCTTGCAGATGCCGTTGAGCTCACCGAAGACCTGTTTCTTCAGTTCCATATCCTCTACGGCTGCCTCGATCACGAGGTCGGCGTCAGCAAATGCTGCATAGTCGGTGGTGGTGGTGATGTTGCCGAGCAGAGCGTCAACTGCTTCCTGGGTCATTTTGCCTTTCTCAACGAGTTTGGCATAGGATTTGGAGATGGAACCCATGGCCTTGTCGAGGCTGGCCTGGGTGCGGCTCTTCATAACGACGGGCATTTTTGCGGCAAAGGCTTTGATGATGCCTTTTGCCATGGTACCGGTACCAATAACGCAAATTTTCATAGTATATAGTTTTTTAAGTTGTTTATATTATTTTCTAGTTTTTTCTAGAAATTCTAGGTTTTCTAGGAATTCTAGATTATCTAGGTTTTCTAGGATTATTTGCCTTCAAAAGTGCATTTGCCTTTGTTCAGGAAGGCGGCCATGCCGTTTTTCTGATCTTCGGTGGTGAAGCACTTGCCGAACATCTTGTTTTCGAATGCGATAGCCTCGTCTGCACTGAGGTCGTACTCCTCGTTGATGCACTGCTTGGCATAGGCCACGGCGATGGGTGCGTTGGCGCAGATGCTTTCGGCCAGGCGCATGGCTTCGGCCATCAGGTCGGCCTGCTCATACACGGCGTTCACCAAGCCGATGCGCAGTGCCTCGTCGGCCTTGATGGCGCGGCCGGTGAAGATGAGCTGCTTAGCCATGCCCATGCCCACGAGCTTGGCCAGGCGGTAGGTGCCGCTGAAGCCGGGGATGATGCCCAAGCCTACTTCGGGCTGGCCGAACTTGGCGTTGCTGGAGCAGATGCGGATGTCGCAAGCCATGGCAATCTCGCAACCGCCGCCGAGGGCAAAACCATTGATGGCAGCGATGACGGGGATGGAGAGGGTCTCGATCTTGCGGAACACATCGGCACCGCGTTTGCCAAAAGCAAAGCCTTCGGCCTCGTTGAGGGTGGACATCTCGCTGATGTCTGCACCAGCCACAAAGGATTTCTCGCCGTCGCCGGTGAGGATGAGGCAGCGGGTGCCTGCGGGGATATTATCCAAGGCGTCGTTCAGTTCGCCAAGGATAGTGCTGTTCAATGCGTTCAAAGATTTGGGTGCGGAGATGGTCAGTGTGGTGACTGCACCTGCTTGTTCTATTTTGAGATAGTTATACATAGGTATCTTTATTTATTATTATTTGAGAATGCAAATATACGATTTTTTTATGGAATAATAAGAAAAAAATAAAAAGAGCATCTGGATGATGGTGAAAAGTGTGTGCGTTTTGGGCAGAAGTTTATGAGTTTATAAGTATAATTGTTTATGAGTTTATAAGTTTATTGGTTTATGGGTTAACATGTTTATCTGTATATGGGGTTATAAGTTTATTTGTTTATAGGCTGGAGTTGTGATTATTGTATGAGTTTCCTATGGGATGTCTTTATCGGGGCTAGAAACATTCATTATTTAAATATTTTTTTGTATCTTTGCAGACCGAAAAAAAGTTTATCATTCGTCTAACCCAAAAGCTTAGCACCTGATGGAGAAGAGAATAGGAACAATTACCATACTGCTGCAAGACCGTTCCAGGTCGGCCGAAATCAATACTGTGGTTTCGGATTTTGCCGATATCATCCTTTGCCGTCAAGGCCTCCCGTTTCGCGACAGAGATATTGCCGTGATATCGCTCATTGTGGAAGGCTACACCGACCGCATCAATGCTCTGACTGGCAAGCTAGGGCGTATTGAAGGTGTGGAATCCAAGGCGGTTGTGACCAAGAGCAGGGTATAGAATTTTAGAAACTAAAAAAATCAATAATATGCGTCATCAAAACTTTATCGATCGCGACAAACTTTATGGTCTGCTTGACAATAATGTTCCCACCGAGTCGGAACTGAACGATATCCTTAACAAGGCTCGCAAACTGAAAGGCCTTAATCTCGAAGATGTGGCTAAGCTGCTCTGCGTAGAAGACGAGGCCGACATCGAGAAAATCCTTGATACGGCAAAATACTGCAAGGACGAGATTTACGGCAAGCGCCTGGTGCTTTTTGCCCCCATCTATACGGGCAATGCCTGTGTGAACAACTGCGTGTACTGCGGTTTCCGTCGTGACAACCGTAGTCTGATGCGTAAGGTGCTGACGATGGATGAAATTGAGCAAGAGACCTTGCAACTGCTGCGCATGGGCCATAAGCGTGCTCTGCTTATCTGCGGCGAGAGCCCCCGCAACAATGCCGACTACATGGTGGAGGCCATCCGCCGCACCTATGCCGCTAAGGATGAGAAGGGCAGCACTATACGCCGAATCAATGTAGAGCTGGCACCCATGAGCGTGGAAGATTTTGCCAAGCTACATGCCGAGAAGATAGGCACCTACGTCTGCTTCCAGGAGACCTACGACCCCGTGGAATACAAAAAGTTTCACCCCTCGGGTCCAAAGTCCGACTATCTCTACCGACTCACCTGCATGGACCGCGCCCAGGAAGGTGGCATCAACGATGTGGGTCTTGGCGTTTTGTTTGGCCTCACCGACTATCGTTTTGAAATCTTGGCCATTATGGAACATGCCCGTCATTTGGAAGAAGACTATGGCTGTGGTCCGCACACCGTCAGCTTCCCCCGCATCGAACCCGCAGAGGGCACGCCCTTCAGCCTGCCTGAGAACCTTCCTCACCCCGTGAGCGACAAGGACTTCCGCAAGATTGTGGCCATCATCCGTATTGCCATGCCTTATACTGGCATTATCATCAGCACCCGCGAGCGTCCCGAGATGCGCGACGAGCTGGTGCGCTATGGCGCCAGCCAGATTTCGGCAGCCAGCGAGACCAACCCCGGTGGCTATGAAGAAGGCGAACGCAGCATTGACGAGAGCGCCCATCAGAAGACCGGCGCCCAGTTCACACTTGGCGACCACCGTTCCTTGGACGAAGTCATCAGTGCCATGATTGACGGTGGCTACATACCCAGTTTCTGCACCGGATGCTACCGCAAGGGTAGGGTGGGTGCCGACTTTATGGACTTGGCCAAGCCCGGCCTTATCAAGGAATTCTGCAAGCCCAACGCCATGTTCACTTTCCGCGAGTATCTGGAAGATTATGCCAGCCCCACCACCAAGGCCAAGGGACTTGAATTGCTCCAGCAGCTCACCCAGACCTTCAGCAAAGAGGATCTGAAACGCAAGGTAGAAGGCAATCTCTGCAAGATTGGCGAAGGCGAGCGCGACCTCTATTTCTAGAGTGAGTTTACCTGTGGTTTAAATGAACTCAACTTGTTGGTCATTATAGGTTCAAAAAATATACAATAAGGTTTTTATTTTGGAAAAAATGAATTAATTATGGCAAACTTGGATTACCCACTAAATAATCTCATGAAAGGCAAGGATAAATGCCGCATACTGAAGGATGTGCGGCGCCAGGTGGCTGAGGCTAATGACATTGACCTCCAGATGTCAGAATGTACGCACCAAGGGCCATGTCGCGGGACTTGCCCTCGGTGCGAATCTGAAGTTCGCCAACTTGAAGATGCGTTGAACCTCAGACGTTCGCTTGGCCGCAAAGTAGTAGTTGCGGGTGTTGCCGCATTGGCCCTAGCCAATGTCAGCTGCAACAGGACTGATTTGACAACCGATGCCGATTCTAGTTATGAGGAACATGGTGAATATGCAGGATACGTAATGTTAGGAGAGCCTGTGCCTGAATCTGAGCCTGAAGTTGAACCTGAGTGGCAAGCACTATCTACACCCGACGGGGCTGTAGTAGTCGTGCCGAAAGACCAGTCGCTCTACAACTCATCTTGGGACACCCCAGCCAATGGCGAAGGGCAACAAGTAGAGGTGAAATCCACTTCTGCCATGTCGGATTTGTTGAAAAAAGAATAGTACCAATATGAATATCAATGATTTCTCTCATTAGACATAAATCATGAATAAAGAGTGGCCGAGAGCTGTCGGCCACTCTTTTTTTGTTTGTAATTCCGAAAAAAGTCGTATCTTTGCAGACTGAAAAGTAAGGGGAGAGTATCCCGAGTGTGCTTGCTAACCACTTTAAAAACAAGAATTAATGAAAGATAAACTGCTTATCCTGTCAGGTGGCATGGACTCTGTGACCATGCTTTACCATTATCAAAATGAGATTGCGTTGGCTCTCTCGTTCAATTACGGAGCCAACCATAATGCCAAAGAACTTGCTTTTGCCGCCTTGCATTGCCAACAGTTGGGCATAGCGCATGTGGTCATTGACCTAGGGTTTATGGCTCAGCATTTTAAATCGTCGTTGCTTGAAGGGGCCGATGCGATTCCCGAAGCCGACTATGACGAAGAGAACATGAAATCTACTGTGGTGCCTTTCCGCAATGGTATCATGCTGTCGATTGCGGCAGGTTTGGCCAACAGCCGTGGTTTAAAGGCCGTTATGATTGCCAACCATGGTGGCGACCACGCTATCTATCCCGACTGCCGACAGGTATTTGTCTCGGCCATGGATGAGGCTGTGGGTGCCGGTACCGACAACGAGGTGCGGATCTTTGCGCCTTATACCAATTTGTGCAAGTCGGATATTGCCAAGATTGGTGCTGGGCTGGGGATAGACTATTCGCTCACCTGGAGTTGCTATAAAGGTCAGGAGGTGCATTGCGGAGTTTGTGCCACTTGTCGTGAACGCAAACAGGCTTTGGCCGATGCGGGCATTGAGGATACAACGGTTTATCAATCATAAAGTTTGGGTATGTATTATATCAGTAAAAAGATAGAGATTGCCGGAGCCCATCGTCTGCAACTCGACTATGACAGCCCATGCACTAATCTGCACGGTCACAATTGGCAGGTGGAGGTGTTTTGTAAGGCCGAAGAACTGGACAACAACGGCATGGTGGTGGATTTTTCATATATCAGCCAAGTGGTGAAGCAGTTGGATCATAAATGCTTGAATGATGTATTGGATGTGAATCCTACTGCCGAGAATATAGCCCGTTGGATATGTGAGCGTGTGCCGCACTGCTATAAGGTGAGTGTGCAGGAATCGGCTGGTAATATAGCCATTTATGAGAAATAGTGCCATGGTCAAGACTTATAGAGTGAACGAGATTTTTTACTCGTTGCAAGGCGAAGGGGTGTACACGGGTGTGCCTATGGTGTTTGTGCGTTTTGCAGGTTGCAATATGCGCTGCCCTTTTTGTGACACGCAGCATGAGCCTTACACAATGATGACTGCGCAAGAAATACGTGCCCAAATAATGGCGTTTGGTTGCAATACGGTGTGTCTTACAGGGGGCGAACCTACGCTGCAAGTTACAGAAGAATTGATAGCCGAAGCTTTTGATGGCTTTAGGGTTCACATGGAAACTAATGGCTCAAACACCATGCCCCAAGGTGTGGATTGGGCTGTGGTTTCGCCCAAAGGTCGAGTGATGGTGACGCAATGCCAGGAACTAAAGCTGCTTTACGGCAAAGGCATGGATTCTCCAGAACACTGGGAACATTTTGATGCACAGGTGCTAAGTCTGCAGCCCATGGATGTGGAGGGCGACGCTGAAGCCACAAGGCAAAATGTGATTTCTGCTATAGAGTACTGCAAGAAACATCCGAGGTGGCGCTTGTCGTTGCAGACCCATAAGATGATTAATATTAAGTGATGCGATCCTTTAAGTGGTCGTATGTAACAGCCTAAATTAATGAACAAATATAAGAGGCCGACCTTTTAAGGTCGGCCTCTTATGTAATTATTTCTTTTTCTTCTTCTGACTGTCGAAATATAGCATTCCGATAGTCCAAAGGGCGGCACAGATTAGTGCCCAAACGGCTCCAGTCATAGGCTAAAGATTAGTTCTTTGTGGCTGTTCCAGTCCTGAATCATGCGGCGGAAGCTGGCGTAGTCGGCCTGGGTGATGATTGCTTTGCGGATTTGCAAGTTGCGGGTGATGAGCAGGCGGTTGCCTTTTTGCTTGATGATAATGTTGATGCTGCCAAGGTCGTAGCAAGTGTAGTCGATTACCACGTCGCCACCAATGAGTTTAGCGCCTTTGGGCAGGTTCATGGTGTAGTGGTAAAATTCGTTGGTGATTTTGCCCTGGATGTTTTGCTGGGGAGCACTCTCGAAAAGATAAGCGGGGTTGATGTTGATTCCGTTAGGTTCTGCGGGAAGAGTGATACGGACAAATTTGTCGGCGATGGTATCGGGCTTCCAGTCGAGTTCACGATCAACATAGATGGGTGCGGCAGCCACAGCGGCAGCGTCGGCTTTCTCGCTTTCGGTCATGATGGCACCTTTCTGGGTGGCAGAGAGGCGATAGGACTTGCCTTCGATCATCACTTCAACATCCATCGGACGATCGCCAAAGACGCTTATAGTGTTGTCTTTGATAGTGGCCTGGAATCCAGCCTCGTTGAGCATGGCTGCCAAGAGACCGGTCTTGTCGAGCACGGTGCCGCAGTTGCTATTGAACACATCGGTGGCAGGAGTCATGGCATAGTTGACACGAGCAAGGTCGATATTGTTGAGGTGCACGTTGTCGATAACCCAGTTGCGGATGGCTGCGGCATACTCTTTGCGATCGGCTTTTTTGAGGCTAGCCAGTACGTTGGCGGCTACGGGCAGTGATTTTTCAGTAGTGTAGGTGGGCATGGTGCCGTGTTGGAACTCGACATCATATTGTTTTTGCGAAGGCATGTAAGGGTAGTTGGTGGTGGGAGGAATGTTGGTTTTGGCCTCTCTATGACCATCGGGATAGATGACTTCGTAGCGTTTCACCGGGCAGTCTTGCTGATAGTTGAAACGCTCGACATAGAGGCCGTTGTTGCGATGAAGGGTGTAGTCGAGAACGATCACGCAGTTGTATTCGAGGGCGGTATGGACAATGGCTAGCTCCTGTATGTTGTTCAGTCGGCCGCAGTCGGTGCACTCGCTAGGCAGTTGGAGTACGAAGGCGTTGCGAGGAGTTTCCACCTTTTTGCCATCTGCAGTGATGGTGTAGCATTCGTTGATTGTGAGAGTCTCGAAATCGGGATTATAGGTGATAAAAGTCTCACCCTTGTCGGCATAGGCAGTGAAGGCACGGTTGCGCAAGATCTTCAATTCCTTGCGGAAGTTGATGTCTAAGCTGCCGTCGCTGTTGGTAGTATAGGTGCGACGAATAAGGTTGTATTCGGCCTCGTGGGCAGTCTGCGCCACAGCCATGCCGGCCATGAGCAGCGATATCGTAACTATGAATAATTTCTTCATGACTTTTTATTTAAAGTGTTAGTTTATTTGGTTAAGATAACGGGGGTGACGGCCAGCTTTTTCTGATTAGATACAGTTTGGCGGAAGCAGGGCCAATCCTTAGCGTCATATACGCGTTTCCCCAGCATTACGGTTTCGGCAAAAGTGAATGTATTTCCTTCCATCCAATACTGGCAACCAAAGCTGGCAGCAGGATCGGCCACACCATATATTTCGGGGAAGTGGAGCTTCTTGTAAGTGTCGGGCAGGGTGATATTTTCCTTTATTTCAACTAAGCGAGAGCATGCGTCGCTGAAAGGTTGGGTGCGAGTTTCGGGGGTGACGTCGAAATAGAGATGGCTCATAGCGCGGCTGTAGAAATTGCGAGCGCTGAGGGGGATGAAGATGAGGTTGTCTTTGTCGATGGTAGCATAGTGGGGGATGCGGAAGCGATAGGTGATGCTAACGGGGCATTTCAAATATTCATCGTTATCGGTGTGGTCGATGCCTGTGATGATGGCGTTGGGACTGATCTTGCGAAGTTCTAATTCTAAATTTCTGCTCCATTCTGACGGACGGCAGTTGAAAACGCCACGTACGGCACGGTCGCTCTGACCTTCGGCAGTGATGGTGATGGAACCCGAAAGAGTGCCTTCATTGTCGATGGCTGTGGTGGCATTGATGCGTACATAATGATTTTCGGGGGCAGAGAGGGGGGTGTACATGAGGTCGGCACCTTCGGGCAGGCCCATGAGGTAGCCCTGCTGCTGCTCAGCACTGCTCCAAAGTTCGCGAACATTGGGCACCCATGTGGGGTCGAGCATCTCGTAGTTGCCGTTGCGGCGCTGCACAGCGCAGACACTGTGGTTGAACTGGTCGGCAGGAATGGGGTCGATGCGCTCGTGGGCCATGGTCATGGCTGCGTAGGCCTTAAAGCCTGCGGCGCGGAGCATGGTGACAAGCATACCGGCTTTGTCTTTGCATACGCCGCAGCGGTCGGTGAAGTTCATTTCGGCATTGTGGAGGGTGTAACCTTCGCCTTCGCCCATGCTGATACCGGCATAGCGAATGTTGTCGGCCACCCAGTGGGTAAGTATGCTGATGCTGTCGTGTTCGCTCTTGGCATCACGCAACAGTTCATCCACTTTAGCCTTCACCTCGGGCGTGGGCTTAAAGCTGCCATAATCTTCGTTCACACCATAAAACCAAATAGACTTGGCTTGCCAGTTGGGACTGGTGCTAAGTAATAATTTGGGCTGCATGTCGTTGTCGGCCAAAGTATTGGGTTCGTGTTTAAGTGGAGTGATGTTGTTTTTGGAAAAGGTATAGATAGTGCGGTCGCCATCGATGGTGCTGTCAACCTTGATGTCGTCTTGCTTGCAATTGTAAATGCCATAGCGAAGATTCTTGCTGGTGAGCACATCCACTGTATAGACCTTGTTGTTCACAGGATTGCTGCTCCAGAAAGGCACAATGTCGTAGAAATGTCCACGCATTGGAGGGATGTATTTGTCGTCGTCGCTGCCCAGCAGTGCATAGGTGAAGCCTTTACGATAAGTGATATATTCCACCTCGTCGCCAGGATCAAGATGACCTACTTCAACCATTTTCTGGCTGGCACCCCAATAGATGAGGCGGGCGGGAGCCACATAGTCGTAAACACGCAGAAGAACGTCTTCGGCAGTGCCATCAGCGTGGTGCACAATCACCTGTTGGAATTCAACGTAAGCCGACAGGGGGTCGTAGTCCACCTTAATGGTAGATAACTCGCTGCATCCGGCATAATTGTTGGCACGGATGCGCTGATGGTTGGTTACATGGCTCAAACCACTCTCTTCCATCACCACGTGAGTGCTGTCGTAGAGGGTGGTTTTGTTCTGTGCTGCAACGGGCAGAGCCAGGGCCACAAGCAGTGCAGTTGTTAGTAAGCTTTTGTAAGACATATTGTTATTGTTTATTATTTCTTTAAAATTTGATTGTAGGATTTCAGCACGGCGGCAGTCATGCGATCCCAACTGTATTTCATTTTCTCTTCGCGCACACCTTGGGTAAACTCTTCTTCGTGGTTCTCGTCGTAGAATTTCACTAGTGCGTCGGCAATGTCTTGTGCTTGGGGTTCAACCACATAACCAATCTTGCCGTCGGGCACAATCTCGGGCAATCCGCCCACATTGGTAACCAACATGGGTTTTTCGAAATGGAAAGCCACCTGGGTGACACCGCTTTGGGTGGCCGTTTTGTAAGGTTGGGCCACAATATCGCAAGAGCAGAAGAAGAGGTTCACCTTGTTGTCGGGGATATAGTCGTTGTGGAGCACCACCAGATTACCGATATCTAACGAACTGATGCGGTCGAGGTAGGGCTTGGAGTCGCCGTAAAACTCTCCGGCAATAATCAATCGCACATCGTTGTCCTGCAGTCTTAAGTCGCCAAAGGCATCAATTAGCAAATCTAGGCCCTTGTAATCGCGTATAAAACCAAAGAAGAGCACATATTTGCCGTCTTCGTGAAGCCCGAGCTGGCGCCTAGCCTCTCGTTTATCGATAAGCTCGCCGTAATGGTCGTAGATGGGGTGGGGTGCCCAACTTTTGGGGCTTTGTTTCTTGTCGAATTTCTCGATATCAGCAATAACCGACTCCGACAAGGTGGTGAAACCATCCATCGCACTCACAAAGTAACTGGGGAATAATTTGTCGAGAATATTGGTCTCGTGTGGTATCATGTTGTGGATTAGTCCGATACATCTTGTTTTCCCATTCCGTTTGATGATTCGGGCTAAAGAGCCAAAGCAGGGAGCCATAAATGACATCCAATAGGCAAATACCACCATGTCAGGCTGCTTTTTGCGTATCTCATTGCCCACCGCCATCCAGTTCAATGGGTTGCAAGAGTTGATTTTTCGCTTGATTTTCAGGTGTTCGGGTGCAGGGTCGTTGGTGAATTGGGTTTTGCCTGGAAATAAAAAACCAGGATACTGAAGCGTGAACGTGTACATCTCCACGTTGTGCCCCTCGTGCTGAAATTGGCCTGCCAAACGTTCGTTGAAAGCTGCTAGTCCGCCACGGTAGGGATATGCTGTGCCTATTATTATTATATCCATATATTAAAATATATCCTTTGTAAAATTTTGCAAAGATACAAAAAATAATTAAATATACAATAAATTTATTCGTTTTTTGTTTATGAAGATGGTTCTTTAAATGATCCGAATTGAACAACAAAACAAACTATAATGTCAGATATGAGAAAAATTTTTGCTATTGTTATGCTTGTTTGCAGCATTGCAAGTGCTCAGGCTCAACATGTTTATGATTTCAGCCAAGTGGCGTCGCAAACTATTGATGGTGTGGTGCACATTCGTACGGTACAAGCCCGTTTAACGCCACTTTACCAATCTTTCTTTGGGTTTTATATCAATCAAGGTATGCAGCGCCGCGAGTATAGCGCCTATGGCTCTGGTGTGATTATCTCGGCCGACGGTTACATTGTTACCAACAATCATGTGGTTCAGGATGCTGATCGCATTAGTGTGACACTCAATGATAAGCGCGTACTTACGGCTACTCTTATTGGCAACGATCCTGCTACCGACTTGGCTGTGATCAAAGTGGAAGCCTCTGACCTCAAGCCTATAGTCTTTGGTAATTCGGACAGTGCCAAGGTGGGACAGCCTGTTATGGCTATTGGCAATCCGTTCAATCTTACTTCCACCGTTACAGCCGGCATCATTAGTGCCAAGGCACGTAATGTGGGCATTATCGACGATAATCAGGGAGAAAGCCCCATAGAATCGTTTATCCAAACCGATGCGGCTGTCAATCCCGGCAATTCAGGTGGTGCCTTGGTGGATGCAAATGCTCGCCTTATCGGCATCGTTACGGCTATTGCCTCGGCCGATGGCTACTACACAGGCTATAGCTTTGCCATACCATCGAATCTGGCACAAAAAGTGGCCTCTGATTTGCGTCGCTATGGCCATGTGCAACGTGGCTATCTGGGTGTGAACGTGTATGAAATGACATCCGAGTTGGCAAAGCAGATGCAACTGAACGAAGTGCGTGGCGTGCTCATTGCACGTGCTGTGCCCAATGGAGCCGCAGCCCAGGCCGGTCTCCAAGGCGGCGATTTGCTGCTTTCGATTAACGATACTGAGATCAATAGTTTTGCCGAAATGATGCAGGAGTTGGGTCGTTTCACCCCAGGCGACAAGGTGCGCGTTACCTATTATCGTGATGGCAAAACACGTGCCGCCACCATCACCCTGCAGAACTCGCAAGGCAATACCGAGCTTATCCGCAATTGAGCCGAATAAAGGGTAGGAACTCAGAAACAACAAAGGCAGTCAATTCAAACATTGGCTGCCTTTGTTATCGTTTCTAAATAAGAATTTACGAGATAAATATTACTTTAATTGCCACAATATTATCAATTGTATGTTAATTGATTGCAAGTGGCAATGTAGTATGTGCGGTGTGTGCTATTTTGCCATAGGCTCTTGCTGGCTTAGGCAGTGGAAACTGCCCAACCCCCACACGATATCAGTGCTGTCAATGCCTACAATCTCGTGGTCGGGGAAACATGCTTCAAGAATGTATGCGGCCTCGTTGTCGGTAATGCAGCGGTATGTGGGGAATATTACCTTTTTGTTGGCAATATAAAAGTTTGCATAGCTGGCAGGAAGGCGTTGGTTGTCGTAAAACACCATGTCGGGCATTGGGAGTTCCACGATATTGGGCTGTTTGCCATTAGCCAGTCGGCAACTATTTAGAGCCTTCAGGTTGGCCATCAGCACGTCGTGATTCTCATCCCAGCTGTCTTCTTCAACGGCAGTAATAATAGTGTCTTCGTTGATAAAACGACTCAAATCATCAACATGACCGTCGGTGTCGTCGCCCACGATTCCATCGCCCAGCCAAATGATATTTTCTACACCGTAATAACTTCTAAGATAATCTTCTATCTGTGCTTGATTCAAGTGGGGGTTTCGGTTAGGATTGAGCAAGCAGTTGGTGGTGGTAATGAGGTCGCCACATCCATTCACGTCGATGCTTCCGCCCTCCATCACGATACCGGGTTCAAACAATTCCAACGTGGGTTCGTCTTTGGAAAGCAAAGTGTGGATATGCTTAGGTATTTGGGTGTCGAGTTCATAGGGATATTTGCCGCCCCATGCATTGTGGTTCCAGTTTACAATGGCGCGTTTGGTGGCGTTATTGCGGTTGAGAAGAAAAGCAGGGCCATGGTCGCGACACCAGGCATCGTTGGTGGGGAACTGGTGTAAGAAAATATTCTCCATCTTGGTGCCGATCTTGGTCAGACATTCGGCCACATGGTCGTGCATCTGCTGGTCGCAAACGTTGATGTGCACTTCTTCGTCTTCGGCCAATGTTTTAATGAACAAGTGGTAGGACGGGAAGATGGTTTCAATCTTTCCTGGCCAAGAGTCTTCGTTATGGGGATAGCTAAGCCATGTTGCTTTGTGTTCTGCCCATTCGGCGGGCATGTAATATCCAAGTTCCTTAGGAGTCATATTGTAATATTTAGACTATAGATGCTTAATTCTCTTCGTCAATAAATCTTTTGAGGATGGGGCTGTAGGAGTCGATACGGCGATCGCGATAATAAGGCCAGTGGCGGCGATAGTGGTCGCTCTGCTCCAAGTCGAGTTCTTCTATGTGCAGCACTTCCTCCAGATGGGGAGCCTGATAGAGCACGCGGCCAAAGGCATTGGTGATGAAGCTGCCGCCCCAAAACTGCATGCCTCCTTCGCGTCCTGTGCGGTTGACGCTGATTACGGGCACACCGTTGGCCACAGCATGGCTGCGCTGAATGGTCTGCCAAGCCTCGTATTGTTCGCGGTTGTCTTCTTCTGTTTGACGCACATCCCAGCCTATAGCGGTGGGGAAGAAAAGTAGTTCGGCGCCCATAAGGCTGGTGATGCGTGCTGCTTCGGGATACCATTGGTCCCAACAAATGAGCACACCCAAGGTGGCATATTTTGTCTTAAATACCTTGTAGCCGAGGTCGCCGGGGGTGAAATAGAACTTTTCGTAATATCCGGGATCGTCGGGAATATGCATTTTTCTGTATTTGCCGAGATAGCTGCCGTCGGCATCAATTACTGCGGTAGTGTTGTGGTAAAGACCTTCTGCGCGTTTTTCAAACAGCGAGCAAACCAATACCACGCCCAACTCTTTGGCTAAAGCCATAAAATGTTGGCAGGTGGGTCCTTCGGGGATGGCTTCGGCCAGTTTGAAATTCTCGTAACATTCCTCATCGCAGAAATATAACGAGGCAAACAATTCTTGCAAACAGATGATTTGCGCACCTCCGGCGGCTAGTTCGCGCACTTTTTCGGTGTAACGAACAATATTTTCTTGCTTGTCGGCCACACAGGCCAGCTGGGCAATACCTACTTTGACTTTCATACAGATAGCTGATTTTTGTTTGGAAGTAATAATTTGCAAAGATACAACTTTTTTTCCAATATTTATAAGGTAACTTCTAAAAATTGATTAAGTAAACTAAATATTTTATTAAACGTTGATTTTTTAGAAGTTACCATAAGTATTTATAGTTGACTTTTTGTGTTGTCGGTACTTTCTCGTGTATCAATTATCAAAGATTACTTGCGCTTGCTGTTGGTTTTGACCTGCGCAGGGGCACGCAGTTGAGCAATGAGTCGCAAGAAAAGGATGAGCGAGATAGGAAGGATGGCAACGTTGAGTTGTTGCGGCAATGGGGCGAGGGTCATCACCATGGCACCAAGTAGCATCACGAGCTGTACGAGCACTATCCAGCGGTTGCTTTTGTGCAGTCGCAGCACGAAATAAAGGAATAGGGGCGAGGCCCAAAGGATATTGAAATTGGGCTTGGTGCAGTAGTGATTGGTGAAGAACCATAAGAATATGACCAGAACACTAACCAACAGGGGCAGAATGAAAATAGGAATGTCGAGCCATTTAAGCGACCAACTTTTGCGCCAACTCAACAAAGTAAGCAGCATAACGGCCATGAAAATTACCCAGAAAAGCAGGGTGGGAGAGATGCTGCGCGACAGGGGCGCACGCTTTTCGGCAAGAATCTGCACAGTAGGTTCACACAAAGGCTGGTGTGTGTCGGATACTGTCATGGTGTCGAACTGGTGCATCATCTCAATGGGCGAGAACATATACTGGTAGTTGGAGCAGCGATGGTCGCAACGCTGACCTAAAGCAATGTCGATGCCCAAGCGCCACCATAGAAGTGTTGTTTCAGTGGACTGATGCAGGAATTGGCGGTAGGTGAAGTTGGTGTCGGCAGTGACTTCTGGGCTGATATCGCGGTGGCAGAGGCAGCCTTGCACCATGTCGCGAACGCGGGTGGCACAATTGTCGCGGAAGAAGTCGTACATGTAGTAGCGATATTCGGGCAAGTAATTAGTCTCCAGAAGGACGAAGAGGTTGTTGAGCTCCTGGTTGCTGATGCGTAGTCGCTGCTCCCACACGGCGCGTCCCTCAAAGGCATATTCGATAATGAAATTCTGGAATGGGCCGCGGGCAAGATGGTAGTTCAGTCGGCCGCAGGCAAAGGTCCAATAGAAGTGGGGCGTATCAAAATTGAATGTGCCGTAGTTATATACAAGGTCGAGATTCTGGGTGGTGTCGCAGATACGTATGGCACTATGGCCAAAGGTGGTGTAGAACTCGTCGCCAGCACCACAGGTGATGATGGATGCAAAAGCAGAGTCTGACAAATGAGTCTCGATTTTCTGGGCTTGAAGTCCGGCAAAGGAGAGTGCGAGCAGTAATGTGAGTATCAAGAACTTTTTCATAGTGAATTGTGATTTTTTATATATTGGCTTGAATGGTTTTACGTGCCCAATGCACAAATAATATATTACTAATTATTACTAATGTGTACATCCATTTGTGGGAATGGGATGGATATATTGTTGGCGTAGAATGCTTTGTATATATTCTCGCGAATGCGCATCCATACGGTCCAGTAGTCGTCAGTGCTCACCCATATCCACACGGCAAAATCAACGGAGGATGCTCCGAGTTCTTTCACAGCAATGGTTGGGGGCTTGGGGTCGTTGCGCACCAAGGGTTCTTCGGCAACCACTTGGGCAAGTACTTGTTTCACAAAGTCGAGGTCGGAGCCATAGGCTACAGAAGCTTCGACATCGAGTCTGATCACGGGTTGTTTGGTATGGTTGATGATGGATTTGTTGGAGAGTTCGGAGTTGGGCACAATAATGTTGCGTCCGTTGAAAGGCTGTATGGTTGTGTTGAAGATCTTGATTTCTCGCACATAGCCTTTATATGATCCGCACTCGATATAGTCGCCCACTTTAAAGTTTTTGAGCAGCAGAATGATCACACCGCCAGCAAAATTTTGCAAAGTGCCCTGCAAGGCCATGCCTACGGCAAGACCCAACGCACCCAAAATGGCGATGAATGAGGTGGCTTTGATGCCGATAATGTCCATGGCCATGATGATGACCATGATTTTGAGAAGCACATCGATGAGCGAAGCAAGGAATGTTTTGATGGAAGTATCTACATTGCGACGTTCAAGGAGGCGTAGGAAAGATTTTTTGAGTAGTTTGATGAGTTTGAATCCGAGCCAAAGTACAAGTATGCAACCGATGATTTTGGGTATGAAGTTGATCATCATGTTGATACCGGCACTCATTGCGTCGCGCAAAAGTGTGTTCTGTCCGGTAACGACATCTTTTAAGTCGCTGAAATTCATATTGGCCAGGCTATCTTTCACAACGCGGTTGATGCTGTCGTGTACACGCAGGCTCTCGCTGAGCTGTCCGGCAGGAAGTTCGGGTTTGGCACCGCCAGTAACAAGTGCAATAGGGTCGGATTGAATCATGCTGAAAATAGTATAATATAGAGATTAAATGTAGAATGTAGATTGCTGCTTGTAGCTGGCTGGCGCCAAGGCTACATTCTACAATCTACACTCTACATTATTATTTTACTAAGCAAAAGCCTAGCAGAGTTCGTGGATTACGAGGCCAGAACGGAGCTTGGGCTCAAACCAAGTGGTCTTGGGAGGCATGATGTTGCCAGTGTCAGCGATGTCGATGATCTGCTGCATGCTCACGGGATAGAGAGCGAAAGCAACCTTCATCTCGCCATTGTCAACGCGACGCTTGAGCTCGCCGAGACCGCGGATACCGCCAACGAAGTCGATGCGCTTGTCGGTGCGGAGGTCCTTGATGCCGAGAACCTTGTCGAGGACGAGGTTGGAGAGGATGGTAACATCGAGAACACCGATAGGATCGTTGTCGTCGAAAGTGCCAGGCTTAGCGTTCATCTTGTACCAGTGACCGTCAACGTAGGTGCTGAACTCGTGGAGCTTGGTGGGCTTGTAAATCTCGGTGCCCATGTCTTCTACTACGAAAGCTTCGTTGAGGGCGTTGAGGAACTGCTCCTTGGTGAGGCCGTTGAGGTCCTTAACAACGCGGTTGTAGTCGATGATGTTGAGCTGGTTGTCGGGGAAGATAACGGTCATGAAGTAGTTGTACTCTTCCTTGCCGGTGTGTGCGGGGTTGTTCTCTTTCTTCTCCTGGCCTACGAGGGCAGCAGCTGCGGAACGGTGGTGACCGTCGGCGATGTACATAGCAGGAACCTGCTTGTCGAAGATGTCAACGAGTTCGGCAATGGTAGCCTTGTCGTCGATAACCCAGAAACGATGGCCGAAGCCGTCTTCCTTAGCTACGAAGTCGTAGATGGGCTTCTGAGCGGTGATGCCGGCAACGATCTCGTCGATACGAGCGATAGCGGGATATGCGAAGAATACGGGCTCAACGTTAGCATTGGTGATGCGGACGTGTTTCATGCGGTCTTCTTCCTTATCTTTACGGGTGAGCTCGTGCTTCTTGATGACCTTGTTAACATAGTCCTCGCTGTAAGCGCAAGCCACGATACCATATTGCCATTTAGCGTCGGCAGCGGTGGGGTTCATGCTCTGGGCATAGATGTAGAGTTTTTCCTCTTCATCCTTCACGAGCCAACCAAAATCCTTGAAGGCGTTGTAGTTCTTAACGACCTGCAGATAAACCTGAGGATCGTGCTCGTCCATCTCCTTGGGGCAGTCGATTTCTGCCTTGGTGACGTGGAGGAGGCTATAGGGGTTGCCCTCGCATTCTACGCGGGCTTCTTCGCTATTGAGAACATCATAGGGGCGGGAAGCAAGCTTCTCGACGATGTCAACGGGAGGACGGAATCCTTTAAAAGGCTTGATGATAGACATAATTGAATTATTAAATTGATTAATAAAAAATAAAAAGTTCTGTATACAAAAATGAAATCAAGAATAAGCTACAATTGTTTTGATGCTGTAATGATTGACGAAGCAAATAGTTTCCGTAATTCCTCGCTGTCATTTGTAAGTGAGCTGTATAGGTTTTGGTCAATATAGCCCGATTGCACCAATACGTCAAGCCAATATTGAGTCTCGAATATTTCTTTCATCGACACTTTTAGCTTATGCACAAAATCAGAATTGCTTTCGGCTGACAATGCTTCGCTATAATTGGCTCCGATGCTTGTCCCAGAGCGGAGTATCTGTTTTCCCATAACGAAGTCATTATGTGTTGCCAGATACTCCTTTAGTTTTACCATTCGAATAGAAAAAGCAACGCATTTATCATACATCAAACCTTTTTCTTTCATTGAGCGCCGGGACTTTTTATTTTTTATTCTTAATTCTTAAATTTCATTATTATCCCTCGTAGAAAGGCATTTTGACGGTGATGGCCTTGACGAGTTTCTCGCGAATCTTGATGTAGATCTCGGTGCCAACCTTGCCATACTGAGCGCAAACAAGTGCAGTACCGATGTTCTTGCCAGTGCTGGGGCTGGGGCTACCGGAACGAACCTCACCAATCTTGTTGCCTTCAGCGTCGCAAACATCATAACCATTACGAGCAATACCGCGATCGATCATCTCGAAACCAACGATTTTGCGCTTCACACCAGCAGCCTTCTGAGCAACGAGGAGGCTCTTGTTGATGAAGTTGTTGTTCTCAGCTTTCAGCTTGGTGATCCATGCGAGAGGAGCTTCGAGGGGGCTGATGGTGTCGTCCATCTCGTGACCATAGAGGCAGAAACCTTTTTCAAGACGGAGGGTGTCGCGGCAACCGAGACCTGCGGGCATGATGCCAAACTCCTTACCAGCTTCGAAAACAGCGTTCCAAACATCGATAGCCTTAGCTTTGGGGATGTAGATTTCGCAACCGCCGGCACCAGTGTAACCAGTGGTGGAGAAGATGATGTTGTCGATACCGGCAAACTTGATGATCTGGAAGGTGTAGTATTCCATATCTACAACGTTAGCGTCGGTGAGTTTCTGCATAGCCTTAAGAGCGTTGGGGCCCTGAACAGCAAGCTGTGCCCAGTCTTCGCTCTCGTTCATGAAGTCAACGCCGAGGGTCATGCCCATCTTGTCGGCAATCTGGCTCATCCAAGCCCAGTCCTTGTCGATGTTGGCAGCGTTGGGAACCATGAAGAACTCTTCCTCATTTACACGGTAAACGAGCATATCGTCAACGATACCGCCCTGGCCGTTGGGAAGGCAGGTGTACTGAACTTTGCCGTCGGTGAGTGCGTCAACGTCGTTAACGGTGCAATACTGCATGAACTGTTTTGCCAAAGGACCTTTAGCGCGGAATTCACCCATGTGGCTGACATCGAAAACGCCGACGTTGTTGCGGACGTTCATGTGTTCTTCAACGAGACCGGTGTACTGAATGGGCATGTTGTAGCCTGCAAATTCGGCCATCTTTGCTCCGAGAGCAATGTGGAGGTCGGTATACGGAGTAGTTTTCATTTGATAAAATATTGATTTGTTATTAATTATATATTTTTGTCCGAAAAAATGATTTTACAAATATACAACTTTTTTATGAATAATTATAACTATTGCAAAAAAAAAGAGTTTTCGAAGATTCCAAGACATGCCGAAGTATCAATCCAACAACCTAATGGATGGTGCTAGAATCTTGTTTCTAACCTGCATTCAGTCAGTATATTGGCAGTAGAAACCCTCATGACGGATATAGCAAAAAAACACCTCCGATTTATTTGAGGTGCCGGTCGTTCGGTAACGTTTCGTTAATCCCCCTTTTTCGCCAATCAATCCGGCCAGCTGGCAGGGCTAGATTGTGCACCATGATCAGGCGTATTTCACGCGGGAGTGGCTTTGCTGCAAGTCAGCCCTATCACCGCAGTAGCATTGCTTCAAACGCCTGTCGTAGCGTAAGATAGCTGGATACTTGTAGTAATAGTAATAGGATTAGAAAAGGCAACATGTGGGATGGATAAGGGATTTGAAGTGAAGCTACTCTGGAGTTTCCCATGTGCAGTTAGGAAGTGTTGGGGGAATAAAAAAGGGGCGGGATTTTTCCCGCCCCCCTTTAGGTAGTTCTATTGGACTAATATTTTCACGGGTTTTTGGTTACCGACTTTGATGATGTATATGCCTTGGTGGGGGAGTTGGAATGTGGCATTATGCGGATGGTGGGCATCGGCGCTTTGGATGTGGCGTCCCATCACGTCGTAGATGTGGATAGCCTCGTTGTCGGCACCTTGGATGGTGATGCGCAACTGCTGGCTGAGAACCACAAATCCGGCGGGTTGGCTGATGTTGTCGATACCTACTGTGGGTGTGTGGAAGAAGGCGATGAAGATAGAGTCGGTGGTAAGCGTAATTTGGCGGGGATTCTCCATGCTACCGTCTTGCCAGCCACCAAATTCTATACCGTTTTTGGGGAAGGCTTGGATGGTGATGGTGGAGTTGACGGGGTAAAGGCCTTCGCCGGCAACGTTGCCCATCTGGTCGTTGCTGGAGATTATGCATGCATACACTTGGCCGTCGTAGATTGGGCATCCTGCAAATTTCATATTGGGGCGGATGTATGAGCGGTTGCGAGTGCCGGTGATGCTGTCTTGTTCGGGGCCGATGTTGGAGCTATTGGAATAAACGAGCACCATCTTCTCATCGGTATTGTGGGTGTAGAATTTCTGTGCGGCACGGGCGGGGGAGTTAGAGTTGTCGTCGATGGCAACAAGCAGATTGTCAGTACCGTTATATTGGAAAGGTGTTTGCAGAATAATATCATTCCATCCTTTGTTGAAAGTGAGAGGACCTTCGTACACAAGTGTCAGTTCGTTTACGGGAACAGGCTGTGCAGAGTCGTTGAAGAAAGCCAAGGATGTATGAGCCAGGTAGATAGAACAGTTCTCTTTGTTGAGCACCGAGGTATGTGCGTAATGCATACTCAGGGAGTTGATGATTTTGGCATTGGAAAGTTCGTTGGCCGAGTAAATCATCTGGGCATAGTTGTATTTTTGGTTGTTCTCGAAAGGAACGCCCAAGTGCTCTTCGGTGGTGTACCAGCCCACAGTGTCGATGGTGGCGTTGTTGCACGACTGGGTGTGGAAATTGAGCGACAGAGAGTTTTTGCTGCTGTCGGCATAGCTGTTGGCGGCCTGTCGGTCGTAGAGTGCGCGAACATGCCATTCGTAGGTGGTGTTGCTTGCCAAGCCGGTGAGGGTGATGTGGTTGGTATTGGTAAAACGAACGGTGTATTCGTCGTTGCTTTCGGCCTCACGATAATACACGCTATAGGCCTCGCCAATGCCCTGCCATGTGAGCGATGCTGTACCGGTGGTGATGCGCTGGTTTGTCAGCTCGGCAGGTGCGGTGCGATTGGTGTAACGGAACGAGCAAGTGTTGCCAGGGCTGCTGATGCCGGAGATGGCAAAAGTGTAGTCGCGAGTGCCGTCGCAGAGGTAGGGATAGGAGTCGGACGTGGAGGGTGAGAATTCGTTGCGGCCACGGTTGGGGTTAAAATAGGCCTCGGCTAATGAACCCTGTTCGTCGTCGGAATGGCTGCCCGGACGGAATACCCACACTTCGTTATAGCCATAGGCTCCATCCCAGTTGGAGTTGCCCGACTCGGACACGTTGACGCGATAGATGATGAGTCCGCGACCGGGTAATTTGGATTCGAACAGCTCGTTATTATCGCGATATTCAACCACATAAAACTGGTCGGGGGCGGCACTGGGGAAACGCAGGGCCATATTGCCAGGTATGCTGTCGGCTACAGAAGAAAGGGTGTAAACACCGGGAGTGGTGACAAGAGGAATAGAGTCGAGCCAATTGCCATAGCGGTATTTGATCCATGCGGTGGAGTGCTGGGGCGGACGCTGGTTGGTGGCCATGAGATCCCAAATGCCAACGGGCGAAATTTCGGTGCCAGTATTGTAGTGATAGAGGTCGGGGGCTCCCAACGAGTGTGATAGCTCGTGGCAGAAAGTGCTGGTGCCAAAATATTCATCGCCAGCGCCTTCGATAGCCAGATTGAAGGTATTGATACGTTTACCGTTCAGAAAAACCTGACGGTCGTAAAGGTTAAACTTATGCGGCCACAGCAAGTCGTTCCAGTTGCCGGTGGCACCGCGCACCACAAAGTTTACGTTGTCGATATCACCGTCGTTGTTGCAGTCGAGGTTGTAGGAATCAGGCACGGGCGAATTGGCATTGATCCAATTAATGGCATTCTCCAACAAGTCGAACTCTCGCTGATTGCGATCGCGATAGGTGTAGCCAATGGGGTTGTTTTCGCTATAAGGCTCGTAATAGGCACGCGGATGGCTGTCCTGGTAAGAAATGATTGTGTTGCCTTCGGGATTGGGGGCGTAGTATGTGTGGACAAAGATCTGGTTGTAGGATGCCTTTTTGAAGTAGTTGTAAACCGACACGGCCGAATTGTGCGATGAGTCGCTGAACATTTGATCGACATAAGATAGTGGACGCGAATAGTTTGAGTCGTCGGAAAAACGAAGGAAGATGACCAGGTTGGTGAAATCGCCATGGTTACGGTCGGATGACTTGGACTGCGCGGTGCGGTATTGTTCGGGGATTTCCCACGATTTCTGCAACTCTTTATATTCCTGCTTAGAGATAGAAAGTCCGGGCGTAAGACCGACTGATGCAGGGGTGACTGTGTTGAAAACGTAGGAGGAGGGCTGGATGCTTCCTGCCTTGTCTGATTGGGCATAAACCCAATAGCCGGCGTTGTTGATCATGAGGGTGTAATTGTCGGCATCGTGGTAGCGATGATAGTACTCGTCGCCGGTGACATAAATATGGATAGTGTCGCCATTGGGCTGCACGCGAACCAACGGCATTTTCTCAACATACACAGCATAAACGCTGTTGGCTACTAATAGCACAAATGCAAAAAATGTTGTTTTTAAGATGTGTTTCATCAAATAGTGTTTATTTGTTATTTTATTTTTGCGTAAACTGATTTCTTAAGACTTAGGGCCTGCAATATTCCGCGCAAGGCCAGATAGACCATAAAGGCGGTCCAGAGTATGTTGTTTAATATAAATGGATCGGGTTGGGTGTGTCCGACGGCGTAGGCCAGTGGACGCCCCAAGAAATAAACGGCAAAGAATGCTGCCGATGCAATGAACATGCAGTTGCGCATTGTGCGCGAGGCTGTGGCTCCGATAAATATGCCGTCGAAAAGGAATGCCGAAAAGCCGCAAATGGGAATAATCAGTGTCCAGAACATATAGGGTTGAGCCCCTTGAATGACAGAAGGCTCGTCGCTGAACAGCGAGAGGAAGCTGTTGCCGCTAATGGCATATATGGCGGTAAAGAGAACGGTGAGTATGACACCCCAAACCAACAGTAGCCGCACCGACAGCCGCAGCGATTTAGCATCGCGGGCACCGATATATCTGCCCACGAGCGATTCGCCGGCATAGGCAAACCCGTCCATGATATAGCTGAACAGGGTGCAGAACTGGAGCAGCAGCGCGTCGATGGCCAGCACGTCGGAACTGATATGTGCACTGGCTGCCGTGATAAATGTGAAAACTGTGGAGAGGCACACGGTGCGGAGGAATATGTCGCCATTCACTTTGAAGAACTGGCGCATCTCATTCCAGCGGAGGGTTTCAGCCAAGAGGAGGCGTACTTTCTCTTTGGCGCTGATTGTGGCCTCGGTATAATAGTTTGCAAAAATGTTTCCGTATTTATGAAATAAGAAATAGATGCCCACGGCCAGTCCGCTATACTGTGCGATAACGGTGCCTAAGGCAACACCTCGTATGCCCCAATGGAGCACCAACACAAAGAGTAGGCTGCAGATGATGTTGACAATGTTGAGGAAGATGGCTATCCACATAGGCAGACGTGAGTTCTGCATGCCTATAAACCAGCCTTTGACAGCATAGAGTCCCAAAGTGGCTGGCGCGGCCCAGATGCGCACAAAGAAATAGGCTAGGGCCAAATGAATGATATTGGGGTCGTTGTCAACTTGGAAAATTAGTTGCGACACCCGGCTGATGGGCCATTGGAGCAAGATGAGCATGAGGGCCACTGCCAAGGCAATGACGATGGCTCGTATGAAGATGCGCACAGCTTCGCGCATATCCTGAGCTCCAAAGGCTTGAGCGGTGAAACCGCTTGTGCCCATGCGCAGGAACCCAAAGTTCCAATATATGAGATTGAAAATTTGGGTTCCGATGGCAATGGCACCAATGTGTGCGGCACTGAGATGCCCCACAATAGCCATATCAACCATGCCCAATAAGGGCACGGTGATATTGGTTATTATATTAGGAATAGCTAATCCTAAAATGCGTTTGTTCATGCGTAAGGATTAGAGGAGTTCGCACTCGCAGGAGTTGATGATCTGGCGGGTGGCTTTGTTGGAGACAAAGGCTACGAGGTGGCAGTTGGCGGGAACGCACTCGCTGCGGAGTTTAAAATTGAGGCGTACCATACGCTTGGTTCCCTGCTTGCCGTCGGCATCAACGTCGATGCCCCAGGCGTCGGTGACGATGTCGCGGAGGACGTGGTTCTGCTCGTAGTTCTCGATTTCTCTCTCGCCATGCGACTGGGTGGTGTAGATTTTGTCTTCAATAACGAGAAGGGTGAGGGTGAGATCTTCAGTGACGTTCTGTGCGAATCCCAGACGAATGATGGCATAGTAGTTGTCTTCATCGTTTCCGCTGGTGATGAGCATGTTGATCTTAGACTCCTGGTTGATGATAGCCTCGATGCGGTCGTCCAAACCGCTGGTGGGGGTGAAGAGGTCGGCGGTATTGCGATTGACCATGGCGGCAGGGAGGCCGGTGGAACCGATGAATTCGTCGAACCAGATATTGCCCTTCTCTGTGCGGAGGTCGGGGTCTTTGCCAAAGGGGCGGCCGAAATTGTTGTTGGCGTGGATGGCGGCAACAACTATGGCATCGCCATATTTTTCAGAAGCTCTGTGGATGGCCTCGTCGGCATCGGGGCAGTTGACGCAGCGTACGCCGGTGTATTTCTCAATAAAGGCGCGCTGGACGTTGGGGATATCGGCATCGCTATCGTACCAATTGCCGTTGGCGCCGGCAAAGATGACAAATTTGCCGTTGTCCTCTTCGATTTTGTCGCATGCGGCAAACATCAGTGCCACAGCTGCAAGGAGTGAAAATATTCTAATCTTTTTCATTGTTTTACTATTTTGAAATGTAACTCTTCTAATCACAGATCACTAAATTAGAACGAAGTAGTCAGGCTGAAGGTGAGACCGTTGCTGGCAGGTACCTGGCGGCAGACACCACCGATGCAGAGCAGACCTTCGCGCTGTTTGCCGTAGCCGAGCTGGAAGCGGGTGGCGCCGTGGGTGTAGCCAACGCTGAGGTTGTAGTAGTTGCCGATACCGTCTTTGTAGGCATACTGGTCGCTGAGGGAGACAAACCATGCGCTGGTGAAGTTGTACTCGACCAGGCCCATGATCCAGTCGCCGCAACGTTTGTCGTCGACATCAGCAGTGTACTTGCTGTCGCTGCCCATCCATTCGACTTCGAAACGGAGCACGTTTTTCTTATTGACTTTCCAAGTCAGGTCGCCAACAACAACATGGTTGTGGTGGAGGTCGCCGTGATGACCTTCAACGATGGGGTTGAAAATCTGGTAGCCATAGGTGCCGGTGAGTTTCAGCTTGGAGCTGAGTTTCTTGGCCACTTCGAGTGAGGCGTCGGAATAGTAGAGCTCGCCAGGGTTGAGGCCATTGACTTCGTAGCCGAGGGTGCCGGCACCGCCGATGCGTGCGGCGTCGAGACCGGTGATGACGGAAGCGTTGAGGTGGATGTCGGTGCCGTATTTGCCACCGAGGAGGGTCTCTTTCTTAAACTTGTACATCAAGTCGCCCTGCAGTCCCATCTCGCCGGTGGTCTGGGTGGCGTAGGGGTACATGCTGAGGAAGGCGTAGGTGTGCTGCTTGGTGATGGCGGGAATGTAGTTGATGTAGAGCATCTCGCCACTCTCGCTGCGCACGGATTTGAAGCTCATGTTGTCCACGTATTTGGCCTGGATGTTGGCGCTGAGACCTTTCTGAGAATAGGTGAGGTTGAGCATGTGTGCCTGGCCATTGCGGTAGATGTAGTTGTTCATGATGCTGGGGTCCTGGCCTTTGAAAGCCGACTCGTACTGGAGGCCCCAGTTGCCGTAGCTCAGGTCGGCACGTACTGCGCCAGCACCCACATTCAAGGGGAGATTGAGCTTATAGGCAGGGTTCGCGGGGTATGCGATGGTTTGGTCGTCCTGATATTTGCTAACGAAACCGGCACCCATAGTCAGACGCAGCTTGCTGTCGGCCATAGATTTGATAACGCTGTTCAGGTTCACCTCGCCGTCGATACCTCTCACGATACCGTCGCCGTATTCCCAGTAGTAGCGCTGCTTACCGGCCAGTGCCTTGATGGTGACACCGTTCACGGGGCGGAAGGCTACGTTGAGACCCAGCAGCGAGTTGTCGAGACCCAGGTAGCGGTCCTCGTAGGCGCGGAGAATCATGCCGCTGCCGAACTGCTCGTAGAAGTTACCGGCGGTGACGCTGATGCGCTCGCCGTTGTAGGCCACAAAGTAGTTGGCAATGCCCTGGCCTTTGTATTTCATGTTGAAACCCAGCATAGGATTCTGATAAGCCTCAAAGCGCAGACCGGCACTGAAATCGCCGTTGGTGTACAGAATGTCGGCGCGGGCGTTCATAAGGAGTTTTTCGGGCACATCCTGTGCGCCGATAATGCTGTCGGCGCTGGAAATCTGACCGTCGAGCTGGATGTTGCCGGTAACGTGGCCACCCATAATGCCCTGGGCGTTGGCACACATGGCTCCGCCCAACATCAAGGCCAGAAGGGAGATATGTTTGTGGTTGATTTTCATGTTAGTGGTATTGTTTTGTTATTATTCGGCAGTTTCAGCTGCGGCCTTTTTAACAACTTCGAGGAGTTCTTCTTCGCTACCCTCAACGAAGGAGGTGTGCTGCCATACGATTTCGCCCTTGCCATTTACCACAAAGGTGTGGGGAACATTAACAACATTCATAGCGCGTTTGAAATCCTGATTCTGATCGATGTAAACTTCATATTCCCAACCGCTACCATTAACGTGGGGCTTAACGCGGGAAGCGCTGCGAGCATCGTCGATAGAGATGGCGATCAGCTTTACGCCAGTTTCTGCCTGCCATTCCTCATAAACTTCCTTAATGGTGTTGAGCTCTCGGTTGCAGGGTTTGCACCAAGTGGCCCAAAAACTGATGATCATAGGCTTGCCATCATTCTGCAAAGCCGAGGTTTGAACGGAAGAGCCGTCAAGGGCCTTGATGGTGATGTTCTGGGGAAGTTGTGCGTTCTGAGCCAGAGCGATACCGGCCATGGTCATGCAGACCAGAGTGAGAAGGATCTTTTTCATGATTATTGATTTTAATTGTTTATTATTTTGTATTATTTACTATTTAATAATTGTATTGGCCGACGAATTATCGCACAGGTTGGGGTGCCGAGGGCAGTACCAAGGCCAGCAGTGTGCGTTTGGCTTCGGAGTCGGGCAGCACGTCAAGGGCTTGCTGTGCCTTTTGCACATGCTCGTCAATAAGTGCCTGGGCCGAAGCTCCTTTGGGCAAGGCTACGTCGTGGTCGTTGTTGAAATCGTTGATGTCATCTCTGATCTGGAAAGCAATGCCATAATGATAGCCGAACTGACTCAAAGCTTTCACATACTCGTCGTTTTGTGGGCTGCCGAAAGCCAGTGCGCCAAACTGGCAGCAGGTGGACATCAGCGATGCCGTTTTGCTGCCTATAATATTAATGTATGAGCTTTCCTTTATTTCTTTGTGTATGCTGGCCAGTTGCATCAGCTCGCCTTGGCACATCACTGCCACAGTCTGGCTAAGTGTTTCGGATGCCTGGGTGCAGTTGATTTCTTGAAGGATTGACATGACCTGTGCCAGGAAAAAGTCGCCACAAAGCACAGCCACCTGGTTGCTCCAACGGCGGCGCACAGAGTCGCGGTTGCGACGAGAGTCCGACTCGTCCACCACATCGTCGTGCATCAGCGATGCGTTGTGCAGCATTTCCACGGCTGTGGCCAGTTTTATGTGTTCTGGTGTCAAGTGTTGGCATGCCTTGGCCGATAGCAACACAAGCAGCGGACGCAGCTGTTTGCCGGGAAACTGGCCCAGGTATTCTACCACTTGGTCGAGGAGTTCCACATTGGTGGTAGTGCGGCGGCGATATTCTTCGCAGAATTGGTTGTATTCGTCAGTGACGGGTTTGCGTATTTGTTCTATAGTCATAGTGCGGTTTAGTTGATTCGCATACCGGTGGTGGTAATAATGGCGGCAAGGTTGTTGTTCTCGTCGGTAATGTTGATATTATATACACAGGTGGTTCGGCCTTGTTTCACACAGGTAGATTTGGCCACCAAGGTATTACCTTTGGGTTGCGATAGATATTGAATGCTGCTGCTGAGCGATACCCAGGCCAGCTGGGCATCTTCGGCCAGGCGGTCACTATTAGCTGAGGCGGCAAAAGCCAGATCGGCCAAGGTGAACATCACACCGCCCATCACGGCTCCCAACGCATTGCGGTGTATGGGTGCCAGTGCGATGGAGCATTGGGCTGCATGTGCCTCCACCCAGTCTATTACCACATTTGTGGCCTCGGTAGCGTAGCGGTCGTTGGCAAATACCTCGCGTGCTTTAAGCGTTAAATTCGTCATAAAGAGAGGATATTTTGTTGTAAAGCTGTTTGCTCGATTTCACCAAAGGCATACGCAGGTTGTTGCTGATCTGACCCTGGATTTCGAGCAAGGCCTTGATGCCGGTGGGGTTGCCTTCGTCAAAAATAGCGTTCATCAAAGGCAGCATACGGAAATGCAGGGGCAGTGCCTTCTTTTGGTCGCCCTTGAGCGCATATTTCACCATGGCCGACATCTCTTTGGGCAATGCGTTGGCCAAAACGGAGATCACACCCGAAGCACCCATCGTGATCATGGGATAGGTGAGTGAGTCGTCGCCAGAAATGACCATGAATTTCTCAGGCTTGTTGCGCAAAATCTGCATCACTTGGGCTATGTTGCCCGAAGCCTCTTTGATGCCGATAATGTTGGGGCACTCTTCGGCCAGTTGCAGTGTGGTTTCGGCCTGCATGTTCACGCCTGTGCGTCCGGGCACGTTGTAGAGAACCACGGGCACTGGCGATGCGTCGGCTATTTGTTTGAAATGCTGTGCCAGGCCACGCTGGTTGGGCTTGTTGTAATAGGGTGCTACAGAGAGGATGCCGCTAATGCCGTCAAAATTTGTATTGGCAATAGCGTCGCGCACAGCCAAGGTGTTGTTACCGCCCAAACCCAGCATGATGGGGCAACGGCCGCCGGCACTCTCCACAATGAAATCTTGCAGCGCATGACGCTCGGTGTCGGTCATAGTGGCGGCTTCGCTGGTGGTGCCTAAGGCCACTATATAGTTGGCACCGCCCTCAATGATATTGTTGATGAGCGTTTCCAAACGACTAAAATCTATCGTTTCTTGTTTTCTGAATGGAGTCACTAGTGCGACACCTGTTCCGATAAAAGGATTTTTCATATATATATATACTATATTATTTTCTAATTTTGGTCAAATAATTCAAAACTTGGGTTAAATATTGCTGCAGTTGAATGGGACCCTCGCCACGAATGATAAGGTCGTAAGTATTTTCCACAAGCCGCTGCATCGGCACTGTGGTGTCGTGGTAGCACACGCGCAGATTGGAATTGGCGTTGAGGGTGATGTACAGTCCAAAAATATCGTTGGTAGGCGTAGTGTCTATCAACAAATCGTAGTTGTAGCTAGTAAAAAGAAGCGAGAATTCCGATTTGGGGAATCCGTATTTGTCGATCAGGTCGTCGCAGAACTGTGGCAGCACAATCTTGCGCACCATAAGTCCGCGATTCTGCATGGCACGAACAAATTGCTCAAAAACAATTTCGTCCTCGTTTGAGAGGTTGCTGGCTATGAGGCCAATGCTGCGCAGTTGGTCCAAAGGCACAATGCGGCGCTTGTGAGGGCGGGCGGCCATCACATTCAGCATATTCTGCTTGCGTTGCTCTCTTATTTTATCAACGGGGTTCACTTCTTATCTTCTTTAGTTAGTTTGAATGTCATACGGTGAATGGGCGAGGGGCCGTATTCCTTGAGTGCGGCATAGTGGGCAGCAGTGGGGTAGCCCTTGTGCCGGTCAAAGCCGTATTGAGGATACTTCTCGTGCATCTGTTTCATGTAGTCGTCGCGCCAGGTCTTGGCCAGGATGGAGGCCGCAGCTATCGACATATACTTGCCGTCGCCCTTCACAATGGTGTGGTAGGGTATTAGGCTTTCGGGGTAGAATCGGTTGCCGTCTATCAGCAGCAGTTCGGGCTCGATGGGTAGCTTGGCCACGGCCAGATTCATGGCGTGCATAGAGGCCCGCAGAATGTTGGTGCGGTCAATCTCTTCGGGCTGCACCGATGCCACTGCCCAACACACACTCTCGTAATATATCATATCACGCAGTTCGTAGCGTTGCTTCTCGGTCAGTTGCTTTGAATCGTTCAACTTTTCGTCGTGAAAGTCCTTCGGCAACATCACCGCAGCAGCAAACACTGCGCCCGCCAGGCAGCCACGTCCGGCCTCGTCGCAGCCGCATTCGGCCAAATCGGGAGTGTATTGTGATAGTAGCATTGTTTATAGGATATTGTATATGATGCAGGCAGCGATAATGATCAGGAAACAGATGTTGGCACCAGCCTCTTTTCGTCTCGACTCGACAAACAGTGCTGTGGCGCAGCAGGCAAAAGGCACCGAGAAACTCTGCGTTTCGATGGGCACCAGATGGCTGTACATTGTGTAGAGTATTCCTCCAATGATGAAGACCATGATAGTGGTGGTGTTCTTTTGCAGGTTAACGGTGCTGCTCTGGGTGTTTACCGATATGGCCACCAGTCCCAGCAGCAATATGAGGATGAAGGCAACGCTCATTGCCCAGTTCGTCACAGTGTGGGTGAATTTGATGTCGATGTCGGTCATTTCGTAGAACAACAAGTAGTTGCGATAAAACATCTCACCAGTCATATAATAATAGGTCTCCACCAGGATGTAGGGTGCCAAAATGCCGAGAATCAGCATCGTCCAGTCGCGCCAGTTGTAAAGGCTGTAGTTGAACATATTGAAAATCAGCGGCACATAGAACACCATCATGGCAGGGCAGAAGATTGTGGCTAGCGACATTAGGCTAGCGGCGCCAAAGGTTTTGTCGATAGTAAGCGAGAGCAGTGTGCTGGTAATCATCATCTGGCTGATGGCCAAGATGAGCAGTGTGTTGCCCAAAATCATGGGGGTGAGGGTAGGGGAGCCTACGCTCATGGCCAGCACATAGAACAATGCCGGCATCATGGTGTTTTGTGGTATGATTTTGTACTGATAAAGCAGACTGTTGAGCAGCACAGCTTGGAAAATAACCAACAGATAGGCTATGATAGCGCCAGCACGCATCGAGAGATGGCTGGTAAGCCAGTAGAATATAGGGCCGCCACCATCAATAGGTATGGGCTGTGGGTGGATAAACACACCCATCCACATGGCCAACGACACTATCAGTATGATGACAGATTGGGTATAAACGTCTGTTCTAAAAATCTTCAGCATTGGCTTAGGAATGATATTTTTTAGTGAATGAGACGAGCGTTGCGTGCACCGCATTTCACCACATACACGCCGTGAGGCAGGGTGGTGATGTCTATCACGCCTTCCATGGTGATGCTTTGGCTTTTTACCACGCTACCGTTGATGTTGTAGATGGTCACCATCTCGGGGGTGTGGCGGCCTGTCAGCACCGTAACCTGGTTGGCGGCAGGATTGGGATAAACCTGCAGCGATTTGGCAAACCAGGACTCGTCGGCTTCGGCAATATCTACATGTGCCAGCGCCTCGTTCACGGCAGCTAGTGCGTCGGCCTTGCCCCAGCCCCATGTGTTGCTGATGCTGTCGCGGGCGTGCAACGGACCCGTCTGTTCGTCGTTGCGGGCGGTGGAGCAGAGGATTTCCTTCACTTGTGCGGGACTCATATTGGGGTTGGCTTCAAGCATCAGCGCCACGATACCGGTAACGGCAGGACCCGACATCGAGGTGCCCGACATCTTGGCCCATTTGTATTCTCTACCCGCATAGGAGTAGGTCATCACGGCAGTATAGACTTCGGTAGTGTGTGAGTTGAGCGAGGAAACCACGTTCACGCCAGGAGCCGAAATCTCAGGTTTGTGGCGTCCGTCGATAATAGGACCGTGACTGGAAAAACCGGCCAGCATGCCGGGTTCGGGAGTGCCGTCAGGTTTCTTGCTGTCGGCCATGTGGGCTGCCACGGCAATGCAGGCTTCAGCGCAAGCAGGTTCGCCAACACTGTATTCGTTGTCGCCACGAGTGTAGTCCAAAGAATTGCCGCGGGTGAATTCGCCACCCATGTTGCCGGCACCGTTGTCAAGGTTGGCCAGGTTCCACACATGTACCGTGCCCGACTGTGCGGTAACGGCGATATGAATCTTATAGTTGGCATTCTTGTCCACATTCAGCAACATGTGCGGACGGTTGTTGAAGATATTGGCCTGCTCGATAGTGATGCGGAAAGGCATACGGGTTTCGCCGGCATATAATGCGCTGTCGATATAGCGGTCGCCATCGGCGGTGCTCACCCAAGTGTAGCATACCGAGTCGGTGCCTCTTACCATGGCAAACGAAAGTTCAAAATTCTTGCCCTCTTCGCCCCAGAGCACAATGTTCTCGCCATTCTCTTGATAGCCGTAATAGTCGGCCAGCGAGCGCAGCGTGTCGTTTCTGTTGGGGGTAAAGGTTTTGGATAGGTGGAAATAGTCGTTGCCACAGTTGCCGGCGCTCACAACAAACACGATGCCGCTGTCGCTCCAGTTGTTGATGGCCTGGCTGGCCAGCGAGGTGCCGTCGATGGGGCCCAGCGTGTACATACCCCAGCTATTGTTGATTACCAGTCGCTTGCCTTCTTGCTTGGCCACATTGTGCATCCAATGCACGGCATCCATCCACGAAGCCAGGTCGAGATGGAACGAAGCGAAAAGCAGATTGGCATAAGGTGCCTGGCCTATATAGTTGTTGTCAATACCACGTCCGGCGCTGATACCAGCCACATGGGTGCCGTGGGTTGCGTAGCCGTAAAGTCCGGCAGTGTCGCACTCGGCCTGCAACAGGTCGTGACGGTTGGTGAAAACGGTGCCGTAGTCAAAGCCTTCGGGTGCGGGACCGCTCAAACGAAACTGGTCCCAGGCCTGCAGTAAGCGGCGGTTGTCTTGTCCGTTGTTGTTGAAATTGGGGTGCTTGTAGTCAAAGCCCCAGTCGGTGATGCCGATTATCACGTCTTTGCCAGTATAGGCCTGCGGCAGTCCGAGACCTTCCTGCACGCTGTCGGTGCGGGTGTCGGTGCGGGTGCGGTTAAGCAGGGGGAACACTTTTTCCGAAACGGTGTACTGCAGCACCTCGGCGCTGTTGTCCACCATCCACATCTTGGCCAGTGGCACGCGCAGGGTTACAATATTGCCCGCTTGGGCACCCACCACTATACCTTGCTTGGCAAAAGTTTGGGCGTTGAAACTGCTGCTCACCTTGGCGATCAGTCTCACTTGTTCGTTACCATCTTTGGCCTGTGCGGCACGCTGCAGTTCGATCTGCGACACTGCGTCGCACTTGCTGTTCTTGTTCAGCTGCTGGGATTGTCCCATGGCCGTGAAGGCCAGCATTGTTGCAAAAACGAATAATAATTTGCGCATATCTTTAGTTTAATTTCAGTTTCAAATTCAAAAAAAGGTTGATTGTTGTTGGTGGCTATTCTTCGTCGGAGGCACTGTGCAACTCCAGTTTCGAATTGCCCGATCCTATTTCCTCCACCAGTTTGCCGTTCTCCCAATATCCGTGCACGCTCTCGCAGAGGCGGGTGTTGGTGTAAATTCCTTCGCCGTGGAACTTGCCTTCAGCAAAGTGCCCGATATATTTGGTGCCGCTGGCATACACATATTCGCCGTATCCGTCCATCTTGCCCGCTTTCCAATCGCCGGTGTAGTGTGCGCCATTGGGCCAGAGGCGGGTGCCTACACCCTCGGGCTGACCGTTCACCAGCTCGCCCTCGTAGCTGCCGCCTTTAGCATAAGTCATCTTGCCTTTGCCGGTCTGGTTTTCGCCATCGGTAAAATCGGCCTCCAGCACATCGCCGTTAGGGTAGAAGAAAGTGCCTTCGCCACGAATTTTACCGTGGTCCCAGCTGCCCTCGTATCGTCCGCCGGCTTTGTATTGGTAGGTGCCCTGGCCTTGTTGTAGGCCGTGCACCCAGTCGCCCTCATACACGTCGCCGTTTTTGAAAGTCATTTTGCCTTTGCCGTGCGAATATTTCACGTCGTCGATGGTGCCCTCATACACATTTCCTCCCTTAAACTTCACTTTTACCACTTTTTGGGCGTGACTTAAGTGGTTGGCCAATAATATTATTGACAAAAATAAAGTGCGGATTATGTGTTTAATGCGTGTCATATATTTTTTTGCAAAGATACAAAAAAAAAAGCAATTATTATGTATTTTATATAAATTTTCTCAAATGATGATTTTCTCACTTTTTTGATGCATCTATTTGGCTTCGCAAAACCATCTTTTGGGTCACACAAAAGCTCCGATAGGCCTGACGGAGCTACGACGGAGCTTCAGCGAAGGTAAAGCGGAGCTTCTGTGATGGTAAAATGGTCGAATTTTGTGTTAAGAAAGTTTGCCAGCATTGTTTTTTCATAATATGATTTGGCTAATCAAAAAAAATGTCGTAACTTTGCATTTACCTAAAGACGGATTGGTGTCGTGCATTCGTTTGATGTTCAGCTTAATGTGATTTGTTTTTATGTTTGGTTGGCTGTACAAATCAGGATGGAGTTGCCTCCGGCGTCGTTTGGGAGAGTTGGATTTAAAATTAACAAAAAATCGCCGATTGAGTCTAAGTATATGCTTAGATATTTTTCCTGTTTTTTCATCTTCAGGGGAGCGTCGTGAGACGTTCCCCTAATTTAATTTTTCTTTGCGTTAGAACAAAGATTTTTGGCACAATTCACAGCTCATAATCAGCTATCAACACTGATTTGTTTATTCATTTCGCACATAAAAAAATGCTATTAGCAAAATTATTAGTATCTTTGCAGAATATTAATTTAGAATTATTGTACATAAAATATCTTAAATATGTCAAAAAATCAGATAGTTAACAAAGAGGACCTCGTGGTCCGTTTCGCTGGCGATTCTGGTGATGGTATGCAGCTTTCGGGCACTTTGTTCTCCGATGCTTCGGCTCTCACCGGTAACGATATTGCCACTTTCCCCGACTATCCCGCCGAAATCCGTGCTCCCCACAACACTATTGCTGGTGTGTCGGGTTATCAGGTGCACGTAGGAAACCATATTTATAGCTCCGGCGACAAGTGCGATATTCTTGTGGCCATGAACCCCGCCTCCCTCAAGTCCAACCTTAAATGGGCAAAGAAGGGTGCAACCGTCATTGTGGATATCGATACCTTTACCGACACTGCTTTGCAGAAGGCTGGTATCACCGACGATCCATTTAGTGATGAGATGGAACGCGAGTACACCATTATCAAAGCGCCTATCTCCTCGTTCACTTTCCGCATTGGTCAGTCGCAGGGAGCCGACAAGAAGACTTCCGACAAGAGCCGCAACATGTTTGCCCTCGGTATCATCTTCTTTATGACCAACCACACCCTCGACCTTACTTTCCGCTACATCGAGCGCAAGTTTGCCAAGAAACCCAACGTTATCATGCTCAACAAGGCCGTGCTGACCGAGGGTTATGAATATGCCGAAAAACTTGAGGTTATCCACTCTAAGATTGTGGATGTGGCCAAATGCACCGATATGCCCAAGGGTCGTTACCGCAATATCACCGGCAACGTGGCCACGGCATGGGGCTTGTTGGCTGCTGCCGAGCGCAGTGGTCGCACCCTGTTCCTGGGTAGTTACCCTATCACCCCCGCCACTGATATTATGGTGGAGCTGGCCAAGAACAAAGGCCTGGGTGCTCGCGTGTTTCAGGCTGAGGACGAGATTGCTGGCATTTGCTCTGCCATTGGTGCCAGCTATGCTGGTGCATTGGCTTGCACTTCCACTTCCGGCCCTGGCTTGTCGCTGAAGAGCGAGGCCTTGGGTTTGGCTGTGATGACCGAGCTGCCTTTGGTGGTTATCGACGTGCAGCGTGGCGGTCCTTCCACGGGTCTGCCTACCAAGACCGAGCAGAGCGACCTCGTTCAGGCTCTCTATGGCCGCAACGGTGAGGCTCCCCTGGTGGTGCTTGCCGCATCTAGCAGTGCCAACTGTTTCTATTGGGCATACAACGCAGCCAAGATTGCCTTGGAGCACATGACCCCTGTCATTCTGCTTACCGACGGTTATTTGGGCAATGGCTCTCAGTTGTTCCGCATCCCGAAGGTGGCCGATCTGCCCAGCATCACTCCCCGATTGGCAACTCCTAACGATCCCGAATATCGTCCCTATCGTCGCGACCCCGAAACCCTGGCACGCGAATGGGCTCTTCCCGGCATGGAAGGCCTCAGCCACCGTGTTGGCGGCTTGGAGAAATGTCCCGACGGTCCGCTGAGCATCGACCCCGAAAACCATGCTCTCATGACCGAGATGCGTCAGGAAAAGGTGAATCGTGTGGCCAACTACATTCCCGAACAGGAAGTGACTGGCAACCCCGATGCCGACCTGCTCGTGGTGGGTTGGGGTGGCACCTCGGGTGCGCTCACCCTGGCAGTAGAAGAGTTGAACAACGAAGGCCACAAGGTGGCTTACACCCATTTCAACTATATCTGCCCCCTGCCCAAGAACACAGGCGATATTCTCCGCAAATATAAGAAAATTGTTGTGTGCGAGCTGAACAAGGGCCAGTTCCTTGGCTATCTCCGCACCCAGTTCCCCGAATGCCCCATGCGCCCCTACAATAAGGTGATGGGTCTGCCTTTCGAGGTTGGCGAGTTAAAGGATTGTTTCACCAAAATCTTAGCAGAATAGTATAGATTGGTATTTGGGTTGGAGTGTTAGCCATAAAGATTCTTTTCGATTTTTATACAAATAACTCTCAGCCCCAGCATCAGTAATACATTATAACATAAAAACAACAATACTATGGCAAAGAGACATTTCGTTCCCAAAGCGGACGTACAATATACTAAGGCTGACTTCGCCAGCGACCAGATGGTGAAATGGTGTCCCGGCTGCGGCGACCACGCCATCCTTTCCTCTCTCCTCAATGTTTTTCCCCGTGTGGGCCATAAGAAAGAGAATATCTGCATGGTGTCCGGTATCGGCTGCTCTTCGCGTATCCCTTATTATGTGGATTCTTATGGTTTCCACAGCATCCACGGTCGCGCCTGCGCAGTGGCTACTGGTGTGAAACTGGCCAATCCCGCCCTCAGCGTGTGGGTAAATATGGGCGATGGCGACTCCATGGCTATCGGCGGTAACCACTTGATCCATGCCGTGCGTCGCAATCAGGATTTCAACATCACGATCTTCAACAATGAGATTTACGGCCTCACCAAAGGTCAGTACAGTCCTACCACCAAATTTGGTCAGATTACCAAGACCTCGCCTTTTGGCACCATCGATTTCCCCTTCCACCCTGGTGAGTTGGTGATGGGTGCACAAGGGTCGTTCTTCGCACGTTCGCTCGACTGCGTGCCCGCACTGACAACCGACATTATGGAGCGTGCCGCCAAGCACGACGGCTGCAGCGTGGTGGAAGTGTTGCAGAACTGTATGATCTTTAACGACAAGACTCATGCTGCCATCACCACTCCCGATGTGCGCGACGACCGCACCATCGTGCTGGAGCATGGCAAACCCATGATCTTTGGTAAGAATCGCGACAAGGGCCTGCGTTTCAACGGCCGCCATTTCGAGGTGGTTACCATTGGCGAAAACGGCGTTACTGTCAACGATTTGATGGTGCACGACGAAACCACCGAGGACACCGGTATCCACATGTCGTTGGCCCGCATGGGCGGCGACCTGCCTGTGGCTCTTGGTGTTATCCGCAATGTGAACAAACCCTCCTACACCGAACTTTACGAAAACCAGATGGATGAGGCCATGGGTGCTTGCAAATACAAGTGCGTTGACGACCTGCTCAACTCTGGCGACACCTGGGAAGTGTAGCATCTGTTTTTGAATAAAAATAAGTCATTAATCTTTAATAATTATTACATGTCCATCGCACCCAAATACGATCCTCGCAGTGTGGAAGAGAAATGGTACTCTTTCTGGCTGGAGAACAAACTTTTTCATTCCGAACCCGACAATCGTAAGTCATACACTGTTGTAATTCCCCCACCCAATGTGACTGGCGTGTTGCACATGGGCCACATGCTCAACAACACTATCCAGGACGTGCTTGTGCGTCGTGCGCGTATGCTTGGTTTCAATGCCTGCTGGGTACCCGGCACCGACCATGCCTCCATCGCTACCGAAGCCAAGGTGGTGAACATGCTCAAAGAGCGCGGTATCGACAAGCGCGACCTTGAGCGCGACGAGTTTATGAAGTACGCTTGGGAATGGAAAGAGGAACATGGCGGCATCATCCTGAAGCAGCTGCGCAAACTGGGCGCTTCCTGCGACTGGGACCGCACGGCCTTCACCATGGACGATGTTCGTTACGAGAGCGTTATCCGCGTGTTCGTTGACCTCTACAACAAAGGTCTCATCTATCGCGGTGTGCGTATGGTCAACTGGGATCCCAAGGCTCTCACCGCAGTCAGCGACGAGGAGGTTATCTACAAAGAATCCCACGGCAAGCTGTTCTATCTGCGTTATTATGTGGAAGATGGCCTCGACAAGAGCTGTCAGACTGGCAAGATGCTTCCGCTTATCAATGATGTTGAGGTGGCTGAAAACAGCGGCATCAATTTCGACGAGAATGGTCGCGCCTATATCATTGTTGCTACCACCCGTCCCGAGACCATCCTGGGCGATACAGCCGTGTGCGTACACCCCGAGGATCCTCGCTATGCCTGCCTCAAAGGCCGCCGCGTGATTGTGCCCAGCGTGGGTCGCAGCGTGCAGATTATCATGGATGAGTATGTTGACCGTGAATTTGGTACTGGTGCGCTGAAAATCACCCCCGCTCACGATATCAACGACTACAATCTGGGCATGAAATATGGCTTGGAAACCATCGATATCTTCAACGACAACGGTACCCTCAACGACAAGGGTGCGCAGTATGCCGGTATGGATCGTTTTGCTTGCCGCAAGCAGATTGTGAAAGATCTTGAAGCTGCTAATTTGATGGAGAAGGTGGAAGACTACACCAATAAGGTGGGTCATTCCGAGCGTACTGATGCCGTCATCGAGCCCAAGCTTTCCGCACAGTGGTTCATGCGCATGACCGATATCTCCAAGCGTGCGCTTGAAGTGGTTGAGAACGACACCATCCAGTTCCACCCCGCTAAGTTCAAGAACACCTATCGCCATTGGCTTGAGAATATCAAAGACTGGTGCATCAGCCGCCAGCTGTGGTGGGGTCAGCGTATTCCCGCCTACTATTTCGAGGTAGAAGGTCGCACCGAGGTGGTAGTGGCCAACAGCCGTGAAGAGGCTTTCGCCCAGGCTTGTGAGAAATTCCCCGGCGCAGTGAAGTGTTCCGACGACCTTCGTCAGGACGAAGATGTGCTCGACACCTGGTTCTCCAGCTGGCTCTGGCCCATCAGCCTGTTCGACGGTATCCGCAACCCCGGCAACCCCGAAATGCAGTATTACTATCCCACCGAGACCCTCATCACCGGTCCCGATATCATCTTCTTCTGGGTGGCCCGCATGATTATGGCCGGCTTGGAATATCCCAACCAGATTCCGTTCAAGCATGTTTATTTCACTGGTATCGTGCGCGACAAGCTGGGTCGTAAGATGTCCAAGTCGTTGGGCAACAGCCCCGATCCCATTATGCTTATCGATCAGTATGGTGCCGACGGTGTGCGCATGGGTATGCTCCTTTCCGCACCTGCGGGCAACGATATTCCCTTCGACGAGAGCATCTGCGAGCAGGGCCGCAACTTCTCCAACAAGATTTGGAACGCCCTCCGTCTCGTGATGGGCTGGGAGGTGAAAGACGATATGCAGCAGTCTGCCGACAACGCTGTCTCCGTTCAGTGGATGGAGATGCGCATGGCCGAGGTGCTGGAAGAGATCGAGCGCGATTTCGACGAGTTCCGCCTCAGCGAAGCCCTCATGAAGAGCTACAAGATGGTGTGGGACGACTTCTGCTCCTGGTATCTTGAGATGATCAAGCCCGCCTATGGCAGTCCCATCGATCGCGAAACCTACGAGGCTACCCTCAATATCTTTGAGCGCCTGATGCTTATCCTGCATCCCTTCATGCCTTTCGTCACCGAGGAAATCTGGCACACTCTGCGTGAGCGCACTCCCGAACAAACCATTATGAACCAGCATATGCCTCACAGTGTGATGTTCGACAAGAAGTTCCTGGCCGATTTCGTTCAGGCTAGCGAGATTATTGGCGGTGTTCGCAATATGCGCAACAGCAAGGGGCTCTCGCCCAAGGAAGCGCTGGAACTCTATGTCAAGGGCAACTGCCCCGAGGCTTTCCGCGGCATTATCAGCAAGCTGGGCAATGTGTCGAAGATTGAGATTGTCAACGACAAGGTTGACGGCGCTCTCAGCTTTATGGTGGGCACCACCGAGTGCTTTGTCCCCGTAAGCCTCAACATCGACAAGGGAGCCGAATTGGCCAAACTTCAGGAAGAACTCAAATATGCCGAAGGCTTCCTCGCCTCTGTGATGAAGAAACTCGGCAACGAGAAATTCGTGAATGGCGCTCCTGAGAAGGTGGTGGCCGTTGAACGTCAGAAAAAAGCCGATGCCGAGAGCAAGATTGAAGCCCTTAAGGCACAGATTGCTGCCCTCAGCTAATCGTATAGGGAAAGCTAAATCCCATTCATAACGACAATGGCTCCATCTGCGTGGAGCTGTTGTCGTTTTCAAAGAAATAAGAGTATGAAACGTCAAAGTGTAATATTTGTGTTATTTGCCGCTGTTGTGGCCAGCCTGTTTTTTGTGGGCTGCGAGAAAGAACAGCCCCAAGTGCCCGCTGAGCCCCAAGCCGAATACCAATATATCATTAATATTGACCGACAAAACAACAGCAACTCTTCGTTTGCCGAGATCGACAAACTGATGGTGGCCATAAACGATATCCAATTCACCTATTGGAGCAGAGTGTATTATGGCACTCGTACCGCATGTGATGCAAAGGCTGTTGTGGCTTTCGACAGTGTGCTTGCCTCTATCGACAACGAGGCTATGTGCGCAGGCATTGTGAAGTCCGACTATCTCAAAGCCCTGCTCCAACGCTACGATATGCAAGGCCTCATCACCATCAAAGGGCGCAAATGGGATGCTCAAGGCGTGGAAGACTTTTAATCATATAGCTGCCTATGCTTCTATCCGTTATCACAATCAATCGCAACAACTCCAAAGGTTTGCAATACACTATGCAAAGCATAGTAGGGCAGGGGTTTAAGGATTTCGAATACATTGTTGTCGATGGCGCAAGTACCGACAACAGTGTTGATATCATCAAATTGTTTGAACCCGACAGCCGTTTGCATTGGATTTCCGAACCCGACAAAGGCATCTATAATGCCATGAACAAAGGTATCAGGATGGCGCAGGGCGACTATGTCGTGATGATCAATTCCGGTGACGCACTTATCCATTCTAACGTACTGGAACGCATGTCCGACCAGTTGCGGCTCAAGGGCAACCCCGATATTCTTTATGGCAACATAATCAAGCGTTGGCCCAATGGACGAACACTGAGAGATCCGCAGTTCACCGACGGAAATATCACCATGTTCAACTTCTACACAGGCACCATTAATCACGTTGGCACCTTTGCGCGCCGAGCGCTTTTTACCACTGTGGGGTATTATGACGAAGATATGAAGATTTGCTCCGATTGGGCTTGGTTTCTCAATAGCATTGCCCTGCATGGCGCCAAAGTCAGCCATTGCGATATCGACACCGTCTTTTTCGACATGACGGGCGTGAGCGAGAGCGACGGAAAGCATGCCGACCTTATTCGCCAGGAACGTCGCAAGGTGCTCGAAGCCACCCTGCCGCAAGGCATACTGGCCGACTACGATCGCTATGCCAGCGACATCCGTGTCTGCCGTCGTCTGCATCGCCACCCCGTGGCGTGGCGTCTGGTGCGACTGATTGAACGGTTGCTTTTCAAGTGGGAACGGCTGACTCGAAAAACTAGTTATTGACCAGTAAGGAGCGCATAAAAAACTATATATAATTTAACTTGTTAATAAAAATATTTTGCTAATCACATCTTTTTTTGTATCTTTGCGCTATGGAATCTAAACCTCAAACACTTGCAAGACGCAATGGACGAATGACTTATGAACAGGCATTCGCCATGAACGGTGGCAATAAGCCCCCGCAGGCCTTGGATTTGGAAGAGGCTGTCCTCGGTGCGCTTATGCTCGACAAAAACGCGGTCAACACAGCCATCGATATACTTCATGAGGAATATTTCTACAAACCCGAGCATCAGGTAATCTTCCGCGCCATACACAAATTGTTTGAGATGAACCAGCCCATCGATCTGATGACTGTCACCACACAGCTCCGTCAGACCGGCGAGTTGGATGCGGCCGGCGGTGCTTTCCATCTGGCCGAAATCACCAGCAGGATTACCAGCGCCGCTCATATCGAATATTATAGCCGAGTACTTAGCGAGAAATGTATTGCTCGCGAAATGATTCGCATCTCTACCGAGACTATTGCCAAAGCCTACGACGAAACCACCGATGTCGTTGATCTTCTCGACAAAACCGAGAATACTATCCTCGAAATCAACGACAAGAACTTCCGCACCGATTTCAAGCCCATCGGCTCTTTGGTGCAGGCAGCCATCGGTCAAATCGAGGAGGCTCAAGAAAATGCCGAAGGCCTTGCCGGCCTGCCCTCTGGCTATACCGAGCTCGACCGCATGACTGCGGGCTTCCATCCCGGCACCCTCATCATCCTTGCCGCCCGTCCGGCTATGGGTAAAACCGCTTTTGCCCTCTCCATGGCGCGCAATATGGCTGTTGAATTTAATGCCCCTGTGGCTTTTTTCTCGTTGGAAATGACCGGCGTAGAACTGGCTATGCGCCTTATCTCGGGCGAGTCGCAGATTGCTAGCGACAAGCTCAAAAAGGGCGAACTTGAGGCCTATGAGCAGGTCCAAATCAAAGAGCGCACCCAGGCACTCAACGAAGCCAAGATATTTATCGACGACACTCCGCAGCTCACTATCTACGAACTGCGCGCCAAATGTCGCCGACTCAAGCAGCACCATGGCATCAAAATGGTGTTCATCGACTATCTCCAACTCATGACCGCCGGCAACGATGCCCTTTCCCGCAATGGCAACCGCGAGCAGGAAATCAGCACCATCAGCCGCCAGCTCAAAGCCTTGTCCAAAGAGTTGGAAATCCCCGTCTTGGCCATGTCGCAGCTCAGCCGTGCTGTCGAAACCCGTGGTGGCACAAAGAAACCCCTCTTGAGCGACTTGCGTGAGTCGGGTGCTATCGAGCAGGATGCCGATATGGTCATGTTTATCTATCGCCCCGAGTATTATTCAATCCTCGAAGACGAGAAAGGATCCACCGTAGGCATGGCCGATATTATCATTGCCAAGCATCGTAGCGGCAGTGTTGGCGAAGTACGTCTGCGTTTCATCGGCAAATACACCCGTTTCGAAAATCCCGAATTCACCACCAATGCACAGCTGGCCAACAGCATGATGCCGCAGAACGACTCGTTCGACGCCGGTGGCCCCACCACCATTGTGGTCGATTCCCGAATCAATCGCGATGTCACCCCCAACCAGAACTTTATGCCCCCTTCAGGCGAAGAAGAAGTGCCTTTTTAGTTAAATAGAAACAATAAAAAATAACATACAATGGAAAACATCGACAATCTCACCAAACAAGATCTCTTGAAAGAGACCATCAAACACATTGATATCAAGAAGTACGACTCCACCGAGCTCATCGACGCTATGCGTAGCATGTCCTTCACCAGCCGCGACACCGCTCGTGCTGCCGACATTCTGACCATGATGTGCAAAGAGAAAGACTGCACCAACATCCTCACCCTCGCTGGCTCCACCAGTGCTGCCGGCTGCATGCAGGTGTATGTTGACATGGTTCGCAACAAGATGATTGATGCCGTTGTCGCTACCGGTGCTTCCATCATCGACATGGATCTCTTCGAGGCTCTCGGTTTCAAACATTATGTTGGTACCAAAGAGAACGTTATCCCCGACACCAAGCTCCGCGAACTCTACATCGACCGTATCTACGATACTTTCATCGACGAAGAGGAACTCCAGGCTTGCGACCATGCTACCTACGAGTTGGCCAACATGCTTGAGGCTCGCCCCTACAGCTCCCGCGAGTTTATCTACGAGCTCGGCAAATGGCTCCACAACGGTCGTGGCGTGAAGAAAGACAGCCTCATCCAGACCTGCTACGAGTGCGGCGTGCCTATCTTCTGCCCCGCATTCAGCGACAGCTCCGCCGGTTTCGGTATCGGCAAACACCAGTGGGAACGCGCTCAGAAAGGTGAGAAATACCTCAGCATCGACTCCGTTTGCGACTTCGTTGAGCTTACCAAGATCAAGATGAACTGCCCCGAAAGCGGTCTCTTCATGGTTGGCGGCGGCACTCCCAAGAACTTTGCGCAGGACACCGTTGTCTGCGCTGAAATCCTTGGTTTCGAAGTACCTATGCACAAATATGCTGTCCAGATCACCGTGGCCGACGTTCGCGACGGCGCTTGCAGCTCTTCCACTCTCCTCGAGGCTGGTAGCTGGGGTAAGGTAAGCGAGGAACTCCAGCAGATGGTCTATGCCGAAGGTACCACCGTCATCCCCGCCATCGTAAGCTATGCTTACCACAATGGCAGCTGGAAAGACAGAGAATATAAAAACTGGCAGAAACTGTTTGAGAAATAATAGAATATATTATTTCATAAAACACCAAACAACATCGTAGTCATTCATCTTCTCGCCTTAAAGAGGGTGTTCAAACCTCTGCAAGGCGAGAAGAAAATCATTATCAATAAAATACATGGAAGAAAAGATTCGTAAACAGCTGCGTCAGCTGATTCAGAACGAAGTGGTACTGGCCACGGGATGCACGGAACCCGGCGCAGTAGCCCTTTGTGTAGCAAAAGCATGTGAGACTCTGGGCCGCGAACCCGAACATGTTGAGTTGAAACTCAGTAAAAATATCTTCAAAAATGCTATGGGTGTCGGCATTCCCGGCACAGGCATGATCGGTCTCCCCATCGCAGTGGCCATTGCAGTGGTGGCCGGCGACTCTAGCCGTCAGCTCGAAGTGCTTACTGTCCCCGCCGAGAAAGTGGAGGCTGCCAAAAAATGGCTCGCCAACAATGCCTCGCGCATCCATATTGGTGTTGAGGAAGACTGCGACAAACTTTATGCCAAATGTGTCTGCTCCGCTGGGGCCGACCATGCCACCGCCATCATCAACAAGCGCCACACCAATTTTGTGTATATCGCCCGCAACGAGGATGTTATGCTCGACGATACCGCTTCTATGAATGCTGGCAACACCGAGACTAAGGCTCTTATTGACGACCTCAAGCTCAACGCTCGTCTCGTTTACGATTACGCCACCACTGCCCCTATTGAGGAGCTCGAATTTATCCGCGAAACTGTCAAATACAACGACGCTGCCGCCACCGAAGGCCTCAAAGGCTACGGCCTCAAAACGGGCAAAATCTTGATGGAGAACGCCAATGGCGACCTCGTTCACACTGTTGTGGCTCGCACCGTGGCAGCCTCCGACGCCCGCATGGATGGCTGCACCCTCTCCGTATATAGCAACAGCGGCAGCGGCAACCAGGGCATCTGCTGCACCCTCCCCGTATATAACTACGGCAAGGCCAAGGGCTGCACCGACGAGCAGATCACCCGTGCCTTGGTGCTCAACCACCTCATGTCCATCTACATCAAGCGGGGCATTGGCCGCCTCAGCGCTCTGTGCGGCATTGTCAATGCCAGTATCGGCGTGTCCTGCGGCATCGTTTACCTCCATGGCGGTAGCTTCGAACAGATGGGCCATGCCATTAAAAACCTCATCAACACCATCGCCGGCATGGTTTGTGACGGAGCAAAACCCAGCTGCGCGCTCAAGATGAGCACCGGACTCTACAGCGCCTTTGTTAGTGCCGAACTGGCCTACCACGACAGCGTGGTCGATTCCACCGACGGCCTCAGCGAGAGCGATGTGGACAACTCCATTCGCAATCTTGGCCGCCTGGGTCACGACGGAATGGACCAAGTGGACGACACCGTGCTCGACATCATGACCCACAAAAGCCTCTAAACCTTTTTGCCCAGTAGGGTGGGGGAGAGGCGTTCGGATGAATTCCTGTCTTGGTAATATTGCATCCAACATATTATACAATAGGTTGTTAACCTTATCTTACAACGGCTTGTTTCGTGTTCAAGATTACACTAAACAAGCCGTTGTTAATAACTTTTGGCAAACACCATATACTCTTTGAAAAATAATTTATAATTTTGCACTTGGAAAATAATACATTTTGAGATATGGAAAATAGAAAGGAAGAATTGTATTCGCAGGCTATTCCTGCCGGCAAACGTCGCTATTTTTTTGACGTAAAAGAAACTCGTGGCGGCGACAAATTTGTCACCATCACCGAGAGCCGTCGTATTTTCGACAACAACACAGGCGAGTTCTACTACGACAAAAATAAGATTTTCCTCTACAAAGAGGATTTCGAGAAATTCCAAAAAGGTTTGGCCAACGCCTTCTCTTTCATCGAGACTGGTATCGAGCCCGAACCCGTAGTTGTTGAAAACGACTATCACGAGTATAAAGATGATCGTCACGACTTTGGTCGCGACGGACTTGAAGAAATCGAGTTCAAGTTCTAATTCGTTATGGGTAAGATAATCTCTATCGCCAACCAAAAGGGCGGTGTGGGCAAAACCACCACCTCTGTCAACCTCAGTGCCGCACTGGCCGTGATGGAGTATAAGGTGCTGCTCGTCGATGCCGACCCCCAGGCCAACGCCTCGTCGGGGCTGGGTATCAATCCCGACGAACTTGCCAAGAGTGCCTACGAGTGTTTCTTGGGCCAGGCCGACATTCGCGAGTGTATCGTTGATGCCGACACCCCCAACCTCTCTGTTCTCCCCACTCGTATCGACCTGGTTGGTGCCGAGGTGGAACTTGTGAACGAGAAAAACCGCGAATATTTCATCAGCCGGGCTCTCGAAACCGTGCGCGACGACTACGACTTCATCATTATCGACTGCAGTCCTTCGTTGGGTCTTATCACCGTCAACGCTCTCACTGCCAGCGATTCCGTCATCATCCCCATCCAGAGCGAATATTTCGCCCTTGAAGGTCTGGGCAAACTGCTCAACACCGTCCGCATCGTACAAACCCGCCTCAATCCCAAGCTCACTATCGAAGGCCTCCTCATCACCATGTACGACTCCCGTCTGCGCCTTGCGCGCCAGGTGGTGGAGGATGTGCGTTCCCATTTCAAACGCCTTGTCTTCGACACCTTGATTTATCGCAACACCAAACTGGCTGAGGCTCCCAGCTATGGCAAGTCTATCATCATGTACGATGCCACCTGCCCCGGCGCTGTCAACTACCTCAACCTCGCCACCGAAATACTCAAACGAAACAAGCTAAACAACAATAATGGCAAGTAAGAAACCCCTTAACCCAGGTCGCGGTCTCGCCTCTATCTTGGGTGATATTGATGTCAATACCTTGAGCGGCAACGAGTCCGATGTCACCGCATCCATCAGCATGGTGGCCATCCGCGACATCGAGACCAACCCCTTCCAGCCCCGTAAGGAATTCGACGAAACAGCACTCAACGAGCTGGCCCAGTCCATCCGCGAGCAAGGTGTTATCACGCCCATCACCGTGCGTCGTATGCCCGACGGCAAATACCAGCTCATTGCTGGCGAACGCCGTTTCCGCGCCTCGCAGCTGGCCGGCCTCACCGAGCTGCCTGCCTATATTCGCATCGCCACCGATGGCCAGATGATGGAAATGGCTCTGGTCGAGAACATCCAGCGCGAAAATCTCAACGCCATGGAGATTGCGCTCTCCTACAACGCCCTTGTCGAAGAGTGCCAGCTCACCCACGAGCAGCTCAGTCAGCGTGTGGGTAAAGACCGCTCCACCATCACCAACTATCTGCGCCTGCTCAACCTCCCTGCCGAAACCCAGCTTGCCCTCAGCAGCGGCCAAATCAGCATGGCCCATGCCCGCGCCCTCATCAATGTAGAGGATCCCGAGCAGCACCTCGCTATCCTGCACGACATAGTCAACCGCCATCTCTCTGTCCACCAGACCGAGCAGATGGTCAAGGCCACCAAAGCTGCCGAAAAACCCAAGCCTCCTACCGCCAAGGCCGAGCTGCCCGCCACCCACACTGTTGCCGCTTCCCAGTTGCGCCAAAAGCTCAACTCCGAAGTCGAAATCAAGCGCTCCCGTCGTGGCAAAGGCACTATGACCATTCATTTCAACAACGACGAAGACTTTCAGCGTATCATGGAGTTGCTCCATTCATAATTGGTAGTATTACTTTAGATATTAATGCGTAAAAGCCTGTTTATAATAGGATTGCTGTTGTGCTTCTCTGCATCTGTCATGGCTCAGGAAGAGCTCGTCTCTGTGCGTCCTTCCCAAGTCACAGCCGCCGTCAAGTCCGACCACAGTCCTACCAAGGCTCTCTTGCTGTCGCTCATTCCCGGTGGCGGTCAAATTTATAATCGCCAGGCTTGGAAAGTGCCCATCTTCTATGCCGCCTTGGGCGGGGTAGGCTACATGGCCTACAATTACTACACCGAGATGGTCACCTTCAAGCAAGAATACCTCCGTATCGGTTACGACGGCAGCTCCTCCTTGCCCAACTATCAGGGCTATCCCGGCAGCAGTATCTACAACCTCTACCAGTCGGCCAACAAGAATTTCCAAACCTTCTGCATCGTCACCCTTGCTGTGTATGGTTTCAACTTGTTGGACGCCTATGTCTTCGGTCATCTCTTCGACTTCAATGTCAGCGACGACCTCTCGCTCAACCTCTCGCCAGCCTTGTCGCCCGCCGCAGGTGGCGGCTTTGCTGTTGCTCCCACGCTAAACATGTCATTTACATTTTGATAATAAATAAACACACAACGAAACAATGAACCCTATTTTAATGATTCAAGACGGCATGTCCGACGTGCAGACTGCCGTAGATTCTGTGGCAGCTACTGCTGCTCCCGAGCGTATCACCCTTTGGAACATGGCCCTCAATGGTGGCTGGATTATGCTGGTGCTCTTACTCATGCTCGCACTTGCCATCTATATTGCCGTCGAACGCTATCTTGCTCTCCGCCAGGCCATCAAAGAGGATGACGACGACCAGTTCATGAACAATATCCGCGAATATATTCATAAAGGCGACGTTGATGGTGCCCGCGCACTCTCCAAGCAGACCAACTCGCCCCTTTCCCGCATGGTCGATAAGGGTCTCAGCCGTCTGGGCCGTCCCCTCAGCGACATCCAGGCAGCCATCGAGAACGAAGGCAAACTCGAAGTAGCCCGTCTCGAAAAGCGTGTCTCCCTCGTAGCCACTGTGGCCTCCCTTGGCCCCATGATCGGTTTCCTCGGCACTGTCACCGGTATGGTTACCTGCTTCCAGGATATGTCCCACGCCGGCAACAATATTGAAATCGCCACTCTTGCCACCGGTATGTACCAGGCCATGGTCACCACCATCGGCGGTCTTATCGTCGGCATCATCTGCTACTTCCTTTACAATATTCTCGTAACCCGCATCAACAAAGTAGTCCTCGATATCGAAGTCCGCGCTTCCGAATTCATGGATCTCCTCCACGAACCCGCATAATCGTTCCGAGTTTATTTCACCTCATTTAAAAACGCATCACTATGATCGAAACTCGCAATAAACTCACCATCGAGAACAACAACTCCACCATGTCCGACCTGGTGTTCCTTCTCTTGGTATTCTTCATGATGACTTCCACCCTCATCAGCCCCAATGCCGTCAAGCTCCTCCTTCCCGAGAGTGGCAGCAAAACTATGGCCAAGCAGAATGTCACCGTTTATATCGACGAAAACTTCAACTTCCAGGTTGGCGACACTCCCACCGATGCCAGCGGCCTCCAGTCGCTCATCCAGTCTGGCATCGGCTCCGGTATCGACGATGCCTGTGTGGTGCTCCGTTCCGATAAGACCGTTCCTGTGCAATACGTTGTCAATGTAATTGATGCCGTCAACGCCATCAACGACCAAACCGGCAGCAAACACAAGGTCATCCTTGCCACATCGCCTAAAAAATAATGTTTCCACGAAATCATAATACATTCATATTATGACTCAAGAACAGAAAAATAAATTCATCTCAGGTGGTACCACGGCCCTTGTGCTGGGTCTCATTCTCATCATCTGCCTGTCCTTCGGCTACGACCCGCCCGATCCTCCCATTCCTGAAGAGGGTGTCGAGGTCAATCTGGGCAATAGCGACTTCGGCTCTGGCAATAATCCCATGCCCGATCCCAGTCCGTCTTCCAGCGCGCCCCAGCCCGCTGCCGCTGCCGAGAATGTCAGCACCCAGCGTACCGAGAGCACCGTGCCCATCAACAGCTCCGACAAGCCCACCACATCTAAGGTCAACAACGAGACTCCCACCACCACCCAGCCCGAAAAGCCCAAAGAACCCGAAATTAATACTAATGCGCTCTTTAAGAAGAATGGCAGTAAGACTAAGGGCGGTTCCGAAGGTGTCTCCCAGGGCGCCGGCAATCAGGGCAAAGAAGGCGGCGACCCCAACAGTAACCGCTACGACGGCACCCCTGGCAAAGGCGGAGCAGGTTTCAGTCTCTCCGGCCGTAGCGCCAAGGCTCTGCCATCGCCCTCCGTCAACAACAACAAAGAAGGCAAAGTTGTAGTTAAGATTTGGGTTGACCGCAGCGGTAATGTCACTCAGGTTTCCGCACCCGAAAAAGGCTCCACCCTCACCGACGCCAGCTATGTCCAGCTGTCCAAAAATGCGGCCATGAAGGCCAAATTCAGCGCCAAGGACGATGCTCCCGAAGTGCAGACCGGCACCATCACCTATGTCTTCCGCAACAACTAAATAGAATCCTAAAACTAAATGTAGATTGCAGCACTCCCTGCAATCTACATTTTATATTCACCAATTCACCCATGTCCGACCCCATCCGACTCGACAAATACCTCTGGGCCATCCGCCTCTACAAAACCCGCAGCCTCGCCACCGAGGCCTGTCGCTGTGGTCATGTGCGTATGAATGGCATGCCCCTAAAAGCCTCCCACGAAATCAAAGTGGGCGAAATCTACGAACTCTCCATCGAGCAGCTCCACAAAGTAGTCCAGGTCAAAGAACTTCTAGGCAACAGGGTAGGGGCCAAACTGCTCGAAAACTATGTGGCCGACCTCACCCCGCCCGAAGAATACGAGCGCATCCAGCTTATCCGCCAATATGCTTTCGAAAAGCGCGATCGAGGCTCTGGTCGCCCCACCAAGCGCGAACGTCGCGATATTGAGGAATTTAAATATAAATAATTGCTGAACAATTGTATTAAGTTCTTAACTTAAACCATTACTTCAAATTCAAATCACCCCATAACACACCCCATCACACCATGAACGAAGAAGAGGTGATCAAAGACATCCTGGCTGGCAACGTCAACCGTTATTCCGAAATTGTGCGTGAGTATCAGACCATAGTGGCCAACCTCTGTTTCAAGATAGGCGGTCCTAAGATGGATATCCCCGAGCTCACGCAGCAGGTCTTCGTCGAGCTCTATTCTGCCTTGCCGCGCTTCAAATTCCAGTCCAAGCTCAGCACTTTCATCTATCGCATCACTGTCAATGTAGTCTGCAAAGAAATCAAGCACAACAGCCGTTGGCTCACTTCTGCCGAAGGGGCCACCCTGCCCGAAATTACCGCCGACCAGCCCAATGCCGAACAGGCCATCGTCTATTCCGAGCGCCATCAAAATCTCCATCGCGCTATTGGACGTCTCCATACCGAGCAGCGCACAGCCCTTGTGCTCTACACCTTCAACGATTTCTCCTACAACGATATAGCCGAAGTGATGCAGTGCACCGTGGCCAAAGTAGAATCGCTGATTTTCCGTGCCCGCAAAAATTTGAAAAAAATATTAGGCCAACAATAAAAGAAATTAATAAAAAGCAATACTCAATCATAAGAATAGTTCAACTTAGTAATATGACCGACGACAACCTCATACTCCAACAGCTGCGCGAAATCAACTACCCCGGCCATGTTGATGTCACCGACGCCGTGATGCGGCAGGTGTCCAACACGCCACTCACCCCCGTGCTACGTCCCAAATATCGTTGGCGCAATATCTCCATAGGTGTTGCTGCCTGCGCCGTGCTCTTTGTTGCCATCAACATCACCCGGCTCTTCACCCACAACTATGACGAAGCTCAGATTTGCTCCAACCTCTACGAAATCTACGACTATCATGCCGACTATGGCACCGACCAGGCCAGCTACTACTCGTTGGGAGCCATCGAGTCCTTGTACGAATAACCCACACCATATTAAACTCACGACCATATGAAAAAAGCAACACTCTTTATCCTTGTGATCCTTCTTACTGCCAGTCTCTATGCTCAGCGCCCCCACGGGCAGGGCGGTCCCAAACCCCACAAACCCTTCAATGTCGAGGCTGTTGTCAGCGACCTCAGTGCCGTGCAGAAAAAGAAACTCGAGTCCGTCACCAACGATAGCAAGAAACGTGTCGATAAGCTCCAGGCCGAACTCAAAAACGTTCGCCAGCAGATCCGGACACTTATGGATAAAGACGGCGACAACTCAGCCAAACTATTCCCCTTGCTCGATCGCGAAGGTGTGCTCCAGGCCGAGATAACTAAAGAGATGTACAATACGCGTCTCCTTATCGATGAGATTCTCACTCCCGACCAGCTTAAAGAGCTCCGCACCAAACTGGCTGCCGAACGTCCCAAACGCCCTCACCACCGCTAATCCTTGCCACGCAAGCATTACATATTAACAGCCACTGCCGCAAATTGCGTCGGTGGCTGTTTTTTCTACTCTCCTCATTCAACTATCAACTAAATAAAGTGCACAGCATTATGCAATAATGAAATGCGTAATTTCGCCGCGATACCATAGATGCACCACATCAAGTCCCATATTCATCCCATATGTTTCCTTTTCTCATTGTATTACCAGTACTAAGAATACACTTTGGGCTTAGGCTGTGGTTGGGGTTTGGTGTGGATCTACTCCGAGGGGTCTGTGCTCTGTTCTTTTACGATAGCTTCTGCCATACTGTTTAGCGACACGCATTCTTCTCGGCTGCATCTGCCTTTGTTCTCTATCCGCGGCCAGTCGCTGGGCACCAGTAGCAGTACCTGCCCGTTGGCACAATAGTCATACAGTCCTCCGGGGCATTGCGCCAAATCCGAGAAACCATTGTCTTGCAGCTGTATGATAGAATGGCCCTCGCGCAAACAGACATCCCGCACGGCAACCTCATGAGGGCTGACAAAAGGGCTCACCAAGGCGTAACCACGCCGAGCTTTGAGCACACAGTCGTTCTGATGCGCACGCCGAGCTTCTATGTCGTTGTCGCGCTCCCATTTGTAGCGGCAATGCACCTGCACGCGAGCAAGAGCCAGCAGGTTGACATTGCCGATGGCATCGAATGTTCGTCCGGCTATCACAATACCTCTGATAGGCAGCAGCCAGCAAGGCTTATGCGTACGCAACCATCTGTGCGACGGATTGTTATGGACATATTCTATCATGGCTTTCAATTGGCCTTTGCGCCGCAATCTGGTTTCGTCAAAATCCTCGGCAAAGAGGGCATGCTGCTCAATAATGCGAGGCGTAGCATTCTTTAAGAAAGAAGCTATACCGGACTGAGATTCAGCCTCCTCGTCCGATACATTAAGGCGGCAAATCTCTCCGTCCATCACCACAGCCGCCCCATGGTCGCCACCCAATCCCAGATAGGTCCTCAGCGCTTTGTTGCAGCCTTGCTTAAAACCGCGGATTACAACACCCAGCTTCTGCGCCATGGGCTGCCTCACAAACAGCACAAAATGAATATGTTCCGGCATCACGCAGGCTGCCAGTATCTGCACATCGTTGCCCTTCCTAGCCTCCTGGGCCGGTATTTCCTGGATCTTGCGTTGGATATCTCTGCCTAAGGGGGTGAACTCCACTTTTGCCGTCTCGGCCAACTGTCGTTCCGTCAGCGTTCTACCATCTGCCAAGGCATATCGGACCACCCCGTCTGCTCCCACGACCTTGCTACGTTCGTTGTCACCTCCGCAATCCACCATCCGCCCCAGCACCTGACAGCGGTCACTCACCACCAAGGTGATATGGTAGATACACCGCTCTCTATAGTCATGCAGCGGATGATGCTTGCGATGGGTCGGTTTAGATGGATTGTTCATGCGAGAATTGAAATGCAAAGATACAAAAAAAATCTCAGGTAGACAGAAAAAAAGTAATAATAAAATATAACCAAATATGGAACAATAAAATATTAAAGTAGAAAAATTGGCGGTGAATTGCAAATCCGACACAACGAAAGCTCTACCCGTCTGCGAGTCATCGTCCCCGTCCACCTCCAAGACCATCCCACGGTCGCCGCCCATCCCATAATCTCCTTACTATAGAAATGCCAATCCGCCAACCCGTTGCATCGGATTTGCAATCCGATGCCTCTTAC
>JAKSMO010000050.1 GCA_024400545.1 Bacteroidales bacterium
AACGTTGCGGAAACCGAGTGCAAAGCCAAGCTCGCTTGATCTTTGCCGAGGTGGAGCAACGTCAGCGAAGCTAACAAGTCAATAAATGCCAAAATTGTCAAAGAACTCTTTAATATTGCGGCTCCTGCCGCCTAATTGTTAACTTTTTTCTACCGAACCATTGAAGATAGTAAAAAGATTTGTTTGGCGTGGAAAAGTACAAAAAGTTTTCTAGGACGGAGGTTTGGCCCAGCCGTTCTCTATTGATCCGTGCCAGCTTCGGCCTTGCACGAAACCCAATACGATATCCGTAGCTCCACTGTAAGCCCACTTGTGTCACCATATATATCCTATAGTTATTCTATAGTTATACTATACGTAATAGGATAACAATAGGATATATATAGTATAAATATAGGATAAGGAGTGGAGGTAGGGCGGAGCTTGGGCGGAATGAGAGCGAGAGGTTGCATTTTGGGCTGGAATCTATCCGCAAAATTAATTTTGATTATTTTTTTATTAATTAATTCTCTTTTTGTATCTTTGCAGTTTGAATATTTGATTATGACAAACGATATTGATAAGATTATTGTGGTGGGCGACAGGGTGTTAATACGCCCCAACGACTCCACCGACCGCACTCGCAGCGGACTATATTTGCCCGCCGGCTATCACGATAAGGAGAATGTGCAATCGGGCTATATTCTGAAATGCGGCCCCGGATACCCCCTGCCCAGCATGGATGAAGGTGAGGCTTGGAACCAACGCAACGACGCTCCGCGCTATCTGCCCCTGCAGGTGCAGCCCGGCGATCTGGCCCTTTTCTTGCAAAAGAACGCTATTGAGATTAAATATAACAACGAGAAACTCTTCATTGTGCCACAAAACGCTATTCTGCTGGTGGAACGCGAGGAGTTTTAGCCGCCATCCTAACGGAAATAAACAATTACGAGCTTGCGGGGCTTGGCCGCCGCAAGATTCATACATCATAAATTACAAATCATATATCATAAGATGACTAGCAACGAAATACGCAGCCAGTTTCTCAAATTTTTTGAGAGCAAGAACCACCATGTGGTGCCGTCGGCTCCTATGGTTGTGAAAAACGACCCCACCCTTATGTTTACCAATGCGGGCATGAACCAGTTTAAGGATATCTTTCTGGGCAATGCCACCGCACCCTACAATCGCGCCGCCGACTCGCAGAAATGCTTGCGCGTGAGCGGCAAGCACAACGATCTGGAAGAGGTGGGCCACGACACTTACCACCACACGATGTTTGAGATGTTGGGCAACTGGTCGTTTGGCGACTATTTTAAGAAGGAGGCTATCGCTTACGCCTGGGAGTTTCTTACCGAGGTGCTTAAGATTGACAAGAACAATCTTTATGTGACCGTGTTTGGCGGCGACGAGAAGGACGGCATGGAGATGGACATGGAGGCCTACGGCTACTGGAAAGAGCATATTGCCGAAGAGCGCATTCTGAAGGGCTCTAAGAAGGATAATTTCTGGGAAATGGGCGACCAGGGTCCCTGCGGTCCCTGCAGCGAGATTCATGTGGATCTGCGCGACGAGGCCGAGAAGGCCCAAGTGCCCGGCGCCGAACTGGTGAACAAGGACAACCCCCTCGTTATCGAGATTTGGAACTTGGTGTTTATGCAATTTAACCGCCTGGCCAACGGCACTCTGGAACCCCTCAAGGCCAAGCATATCGACACCGGCATGGGCTTTGAGCGCCTTTGCATGGTGATGCAGGGCAAGAAATCGAACTACGACACCGATGTTTTCCAGCCCCTGATCCAAGAGATTGCCCGCAAGGCCGGCAAGAAGTACGGCGAAAACAAGGATGCCGACATCGCTATGCGCGTGATTGCCGACCACCTGCGCGCCGTTTCGTTCAGCATTGCCGACGGACAGCTGCCTTCGAACGCCAAGGCTGGCTATGTGATTCGCCGCATCTTGCGCCGCGCGGTGCGCTACGGCTATACGTTCCTCGACCTTAAGACTCCGTTTATCAACGAGCTGGTGGATACTCTCGTGGCTCAGATGGGCCATCAGTTCACCGAGCTGCAGAAGCAGCAGGAGCTGGTGCGCCGCATTATTTTGGAAGAGGAGCAGTCGTTCTTGAAAACTCTGGCAGGCGGTATCCGCCGCTTTGAGGACTATGTGGCCGCTCACGCCGAGGCTAAGATGATTGACGGTGCCTTTGCTTTTGAACTTTTTGACACTTACGGCTTCCCCATCGACCTGACCCAGCTTATGGCCGGCGAGAAGGGCTGGAGCGTGGATATGGAAGGTTTCCAGAAAGGCCTGGAGGAGCAGAAGAACCGCTCGCGCGCCGCTGCCACTGTGGAGAACGACGACTGGGTGGAGGTGATACCCGGCGTGAACCAGGAGTTTGTGGGCTACGACGAGCTGCAATGCGAGGTGAAGGTGGCCCGCTACCGCCATGTGAAGGTGAAGGACAAAGAGTTTTTCCAGTTGGTGCTGGACCGCACTCCTTTCTACGGCGAGAGCGGCGGACAGGTGGGCGACCAAGGCACTATCACCCATGCTGCCGGCGACTTGCTTCCCGTAATCAACACCAAGAAAGAGAATAACTTGATTGTGCATATTGTACCTGCCGACAAATTCCGCGAGTTTTTGGACCACACCGGCCTCACTGCCGACACTGTGCTGAAGGCCGAGGTGGACAAGTGCCGCCGTTTTGCCATTGAGTGCAACCACACGGCCACCCACTTGCTGCACAAAGCTCTGCGCAATGTGCTAGGCACTCATGTGGAGCAGAAGGGTTCCAGCGTTGACGATCAGCGTCTGCGTTTCGACTTCTCGCATTTTGCCAAACTCACCCACGAGGAGATTCGCGAGGTGGAGAAGCAGGTGAATATCGACATACGCCATGCCATTGCCCTGGACGAGAACCGCGCCATGCCTATTGAAGAGGCTAAGAAACTGGGCGCCATGGCACTCTTTGGCGAGAAATATGGCGAGTTTGTGCGCGTGGTGAAATTTGGCGAGAGTGTGGAATTTTGCGGTGGCACGCATATCCGCAACACCGGCCACATCGGTTCGTTCCGCATTGTGAGCGAGGGTGCTGTGGCTGCTGGTATGCGCCGTATTGAGGCTGTGACTGGCGCTGCTGCTGAGCAGTTTGCCAACAATATGCAGGATCAGCTGGACAGCCTGAAAGAGCTGATGAAGAATCCCAAAGACCTTACCGCCGCCGTGCAGAAGTTGCAGGACGACAACGCCGCTCTGCGCGCCCAAATTGAGCAGTATCAGCGCGAGCAGGTGAAGGCTATTAGCCGTGGTTTTGCCGAGAAGTTGAAACAGAACCCCGTTTTGATTGAGAGGTTTGACGGCGACCTGGGTCAGCTGCGCGACGCTATGCTGGCACTGCGCAACGAGTTTGCCGACATGGCAGTGGTGTTGGGCAGCACTTTTGGCGACAAGCCCCAACTCTTGGTGGCCCTGGGTCAGAACCGAGTGGACGCTGGCAAGAACGCTGGCAACATTGTTCGCACCGCAGGTAAAGAGATGCAGGGCGGCGGCGGCGGCCAGCCGGGCTATGCTACCGCAGGCGGCAAGAACCTGGACGGACTGGACAAAGCCATGAAGGTGGCACAGGAGATGATTGAGGGATAATAATACTATTTAAGAGTTAAGATTTTAGATTTGCTGGCGCGTCAGCCTTCACTAATTCACCAATTCGGGATAAAACTCACCGCGCCAGCCTTCACTAATCACTGATCACTCTTCACCAATCAACAAATCAACTTTCAATTTTCCACTTTCCACTTTCAACTCCATCAACAACTAAACTAATAAAAAAATAAGCTAATAAGCTAATAAAAAAATAAGCGGACAGGTGACTGTCCGCTTTTTTTATTTATTGCCCTACAGGGCTACCGCACCAGCAGCACGGTGCCCTTAACTTTGAATTCGGAGATGCTTCCCGCGCGCACGTACTTAATTACATATACATAAGCACCGGTAGGCAGGGGGGTGCCGTTGGAGGTACCATCCCACACAAAGTGCTGGTCGTCGGACTCGAACACCATGGTGCCACGACGGTTGAAGACGGCTATATGGAACTGATCCATCTTGCTGGGGCAGACCACGGTGAACTTGTTGTTGCTGCTCTTGGCAGGAGTGAACACGTTGGGCACATACAGGCCAAAGGTATCAATGGCAATGCACAAAGTGGTATCGAGCGCACAGCCAATGGCATTGTAGGTCTTCATGGTGACGCAGTTGCCATCGGGGAGATAGATATCGAAATGGTGGGTGACCTGTTCGCCGGTGGTTTGGGAGCCATCGCTGAAGAGCCACTGGGTGTGGTCGCGGCCCTCGGACTTATCAGTGAAGTTGAGCACGGGGACCTCGGTATCGATGAATTCGGGCGAGTACTCGACATCGAGCACAGGCCATGCTATGGGCTGTACCAGGAAGTTGATAGCCGCAATATCGCAGCTGTCGGCAGCATAACCAATCAGGTAGTAGCGGGTATCGACCTCGGGAGCCACCTGGATGGTTTGCTGGTGAGCCTGGGCCACAAGGTTGGGGTCGTCGGGCACAGAATACCATTCGTAGTAGGCAGCACCGGAGCCGGTGAGGGTGACATACTCGCCGGGGGCCAATTCGCCATCTTCGCTCCTACTGGGACAGAACTTACCGTTGGCAGGTTCGGCCGTAATCTTGGACGAGAGGATGCGCACGGTGACCGAATCCCACGCTTCGCAACCTGCCTGCGAGATAATCTTGAGATAATAGGTGGTGAGTGCCTGGGTGGGACGGACCATCAGCACGGGGCCAGTCATAATGGGGCTTTCGCCGGCCATGTTGTTGTGGCGGTACCAGGCAAAGGTGCAGCCGCTGACGGGAGTGGATGCCGTGATGTGGGTTTCGTGACCATTGCAGACAATGGTGTCGTTGCTATAGGAGATTTCGGGATCGTGGAAGAAATAAATGGTGTCGTACAGGGTATCCAAGCAGCCGCTGGTGCTGGTGGTGATGAGCATGAAGGGGTTGGCGAACTGGGTGAAATCGCGCACCACAGTAACGGTGTTGTCTAAGCTTTGACCAGGATCCTGACTGTCGATGGTATTGTCTTCAAAAACCCATTTGCGGGCAGTGATGCCGGTGGTGACATCGGTGATGGTGGCCTGCTCGCCCACACAGAGGGTACGCTTATCGATAGTGATAGCCGTATTGGCGGGCACTTTGGGCTGAACACGGAAGGTCTTGGTGGTGTAGCAGGTGCTATCCTCGGTATAGACGGTGAGGGTGACGGCATGCACCTGGTTGTCGGCAAACTTGTAGGATGCAAGGCGACCCATGACGGTGTCGATGATGGGGGTATCGCCGGTGCCACCCTGATGGATATCCCAGCGGGTGAGGCTATCCACAATATCTGGGACATTGGCCGAAGAACGGCACACACGACCCAGACCCTCGAAATCCACGGTGCCGTCGCACTGATAGTTGAAGGCGGCATCGACAATGGGCTTGGTGTTGCTAACCTGCACATACATCACCGACTCGAAAGGCTTGTTGGGGTCCATAGCCGAGGTGACCACACATTTATAGGTGGTGCGGCAAACGGTATCGCCAGTATTGGTGATGAAGTCGTCGAGACGCGACACATAACGGCTGTTGCCCGAGCCTACCTGACGGAAGACTACATCATTGATGGCCGCCGAGGTGGTGGGTCCGTCGTAGCCATCGGCAGCCACATACCAGGTGTAGCTGACCAAACCGTCGGGAGCGATAAGGGTATCCACAGCGTCGGAGGCACCACCAGGGCAGCCCGACGAGGAGATGGCCATGGGCTGGCAGCTGCCGGCGATGTAGGCATAGATAGGATCGACGTTATAGATACAGTCGGAAGTGTAGATTTCGACACGCACGGAGTCGTAGAGATAGTCGAGCAGGGAGATAGCCACACGTGCCCAGGGCTTGTAGCAATAGTAGCACGAGGTGGCTCCGGCATACTGCGACGAGCCGTGCATACCCTCGACCCAAGGAGCGGGCAAACCACCCGTGACATGGGGCGCAGGCACATTGAACCACAGGTTGTCGTTCAGCGGCTGGTTTTCCCACTGATTGGTGGTGGGGTTTTTGCCGCAAACGCGGATAAGGAACTCACCGGCCTGATAGGGGTCGTGGTCGTATTTGCAAGCCACAACAGCATAGTCGATAAAGAGCAGCGAGTTCTTGGTGTTGACATACATGGTGTAGAACAAAGCTTCGGCACCTTTGTCGTTGCCATTGGTGGAAATGTTGTTAACGCACTGACCGGTGGCACGCATATCGCCCAAACGGATGCTGGAGGTGTGTCCGGGAGGGATGCGCTGCATGCCCTGACCGGCATCATTGATTGTGAAAAGGTCCATACCGGCATCGGCTGCGGAATAAATGGTGAAACGATGGTCGTGACCATCAAAAATTGTGGCGTGGCCACAAGCCGAGCGATTGGAGCAGGCGCCGGAATAATAGGTGGACGAGGTGATGTCGCTGCCCGTGATCACGGCCTTGCCCGGACGCGCACAGGTGCTCAACACATTGCTACCGGTGCTTCCGCCAGTGCCCTGCACACGGTCGCCCACACGTGCGGTCCAACGACCGGCACTGGTTGGCAAAGAACTAAAATTAGTGGGATTGTGTAATCCGTAGCAGGCCGTTTGTGCCTGAGCCACGGTGAGCATACCCAGCAAGATGAAAAATGTAACGAATAAACGTTTCATATTAAATAATGTTTAATTGTTTCTAAAGTCTTCTTCCTAATTCGGGCAAGATGGATGCCTTCCACTGGCCAAAGGTGCCGTCGATAATATGCTGACGGGCCTGGGTGACCAACCATAAATAAAAGGTGAGATTGTGGATAGAGCATATCTGCAGCCCCAGTATTTCTTCGGCCTTGATCAAGTGATGCAGATAAGCCAGGGTATAAACCCTGTCGCATTCGGCATTGCTTTCCGGGTCGATGGGTTCGAAGCAGGTCTCCCATTTCTTATTCTTGATATTGATGGTGCCGTGGGGGGTGAAGAGCAGACCGTTGCGGCCATTGCGGGTAGGCATCACGCAGTCGAACATATCCACACCGCGCTCGATACCTTCGAGCAGATTGGCCGGGGTGCCCACGCCCATGAGATAGCGTGGCTTATCCTGGGGCAGGATGGCATTTACCACCTCGATCATCTCATACATCACCTCGGTAGGTTCGCCCACCGCCAGTCCGCCAATGGCATTGCCATCGGCTTCTTTGGAGGCGATGTATTCTGCCGACTGTTTTCGCAAATCAGTGTATTTGCAGCCCTGCACAATGGGGAAGAGGCTCTGGTTGTAGCCATAAAGCGGCTCGGTTTCGCCAAAGCGCTGGCAGCAACGATCCAGCCAACGGTGGGTGAGTTCCATCGACCGTTTGGCATAGCGGTAGTCGGCATCGCCCGGACAGCATTCGTCGAAAGCCATCATGATATCGGCCCCGATAATGCGCTCGATATCCATGACCCGCTCGGGAGTGAACAGGTGCTTGGAGCCATCGATATGCGAACGGAAAGTGCAGCCCTCTTCTTTGATCTTGCGGTTGTCGGCCAAGGAGAAGACCTGGAATCCGCCACTATCAGTCAGCAGCGGACGCTCCCAGCCATTGAAGCCATGCAGACCACCAGCGGCACGCAGGATATCCAATCCCGGACGCAGATACAGGTGGTAGGTGTTGCCCAGGATTATCTTGGCATCCACATCCTGGCGCAGCTCACGTTGGTGCACAGCCTTCACACTTCCGGCGGTGCCCACAGGCATGAATATGGGTGTGGGGATATCGCCATGATCGGTATGCAACACGCCCGCACGCGCATTACTTTTACTGTCTTTATTTATAATATCAAATTTCATAAAATACGCAAAGTCAATAAATACGATTATTGAGTTATCAACAATCGGTTAATATTTCGTTATGCAAAGATACGAAAAAAATCGAAATAATTAATTATTTTTGCAAATTGATTAATAAATGTTTAAAATGGACTTTTCTCAAATAATATCATGTCCTTACACCCTGGCGCTCTCGGCTGTGATGGCGCTCAGTATGGTCTATTTACTCATCTACTACGGCATTTTTTACTTCCGCGTGGGCCACTACAAAGGTCCGAAAGGCAAAAAAAAGGACGCCGACAATGCGGTGCTGCCCCCGGTTTCCATCATCCTCACCGCGCAAAATGATGCCGAATGGCTCAAGGCCAATCTTATTTATCTTTTGGAGCAGGACTACCCCACGTTTGAGGTGGTGGTGGTTGACTACATGTCGAAGGACGAGACCAAGTTTGTGCTTAAACTACTTGCCGAAAACTACCCCCACCTGAAGGTGGTGCCCGTGGGCGAGAATGCCAACGGCTATCAAGGCAAGAAATATCCTATGTCGATGGGTATTGCCTCGGCCAAATACGACCACCTGCTGCTGGCCGACCCCGAATGTATGCCCGACGACCTGGTGACTTTTAGCTGGATACGCGAAATGATGAAGGGCTATGTGCACAAAAATATCGACATCGTGCTAGGCTACTGCGGCATCCACCACAAAAAGGGATTATTCAACGTTTTGCAGCAATATGACAACCTGGAATATAGCGTCAGCTATCTCGGTGCAGCCATCCATCATTCGCCCTATACCGGCAATGGCCGCAACCTGAGCTACAAACGCCCCTTCTTCCTTAAGAGCCATGGCTTTATATACCACTATAATATCCCCGACGGAGCCGACGACATGTTTGTGAATCAGAACTGCCGTCGCCACAACACATCCGTTGTGCTGACTCCCGGCTCATTTACCATGGTCAACCCCCAACCCACAATGCGCCAATGGCATAACTATCGCAAGCATAGGGTGGTGACTTATCGTTACCATAGCTTTGGCAACAAGTTTTCACGCCTGCTGCCGCCTCTTTCCGTGGTGGCATTCTACCTTACCGGCATACTGCTACTGCTGCAAGGAGTAATGCCTTGGTACATACTTTTGGCCGCCTTGGTGGTGAAACTTGCCTGGCAGATTATCTCGGTGGCACAGTCCACTCGACGCCTAATCATCAAGCCTGTCGTATATTGGATTTCGCCCCTGCTTGAAATTTATTTTTTAATAGCAAATACTATTTTAGCAATTTCTCCGTTATCTAAAAAATAACACTGCACCCAGGGCGCAACAACACCCCTCCTTGCAGCTTAAAAATGGAAACACAACAACAGAGCGACAAAGCCCAACGGGACTATCAACTCGTCCTGGCCGCCCGCAACCACGGCGACCAACGCGCATACGCCAATCTCATGGAGTATTACCGTATGCCTGTCTATACCATGTTGCTCCGTATCACCAAGAATCCTACCGAAGCCGACGACCTCACCATCGAGGCCTTCGGCAAGGCTTTCCGCCAACTCGACGCATACAACCCCACCAATCCTTTCTCCACCTGGCTGTTTGCCATTGCCAGCAACCATGCCATCGACTTTATACGTCGCAACCGCATGGCCACTGTGCCACTGAGCGAGATGGAAGTGTCGCACGACGGCGAGGCTCGAGAATATCCGGTACCCTCTCACGACAAAAATCCCGAAGAGGCCCTTATCACCGAGCAGCGCCACACCCTTGTGCATCAGGTGGTCAACAACCTACCCTACCGCTACAAGCGCATCGTTGAACTGCGCTACTACGAAGATTACTCCTACGAGGATATAGCCCAAGAGCTGAAAATCCCCGTCGGCACTGTTAAAACCCAGCTGAACCGGGCCCGTATGCTATTGGCCAAAATCATCAATACCAACCACACCCACAGCCTATGACCCGACTACTATCCTCTCTCCTACTATTAGCCCTTTTTGTGATGCCCTGCCAGGCGCAGAAAAAGCATAGCACTACCGATGTGCACCGCCTCTCCGGACTTTATATCAGTGTGGATGCCGGACTTTTGATACCCGATGCCAAGCACGCTCAATTCTACGATGGAACGCCTTACCGTGCCAACAGAATCGACCGCGTGCTGCATTCCGAACTATACGGCCATGAAATATGGTCCGACCTTGTCAATTCCGGTCTCATCTCCCCCACTGCCGTTGGCAGCTGTCGTGAGCTCAAAGTGGACGAATACGCCTCCAACATGTATTACAAGCTCACCTACCAACTCGGCGTAGGGCTACGCTATGTGTATGACAGCCAATGGGGATGGCTGCTCCGCTTCGACTACAGCCAGCTCTCAGCAGCCGGACAGTTCAACCTTTCAGCCGACAATGGCACCGGCCTTTTAGGTCACAACCAATATATCACCTGTGATATTTTCGGCATCGAGAAACGTACCCTCATCGACTTTGGCATCCTCAAGCGCTTCCCCCTCAGCCAGACCCTCGACCTGGAAGTGGCCATAGGCTTTGACCTCAACAGCACCAAAGTGCAGAAAAACGGAATGCGTATCAACGGAAAGACCTACAGCATTCTTGATGTGTGGGGTGGCAATGAGCCCACCATCGGCATGGGCTCCTACGAATATATTAACGAAGGTCGCATAGGATACGGCGGCTTTGGCTCGCTGGCACTCAGCTACCTTTGCAACGTTGGCTCCATTGATCTTGGCTACACAGCATACTACTACCAAACCAACCTCCACAACTTCACTCCGGCCGACGCCAACAACTACGCCATGCAGCACAACATCTTTATCCGTTTCAACGTCAACAACTTCAAATTCTTCGACTAATTACCTTTTAGGCAACCCCTAACGATATTACCGATTACAATAAAACAACAAAATAACAATAATGATCCAACTTACAGACCTTTCGCAATCCGGACATCGGCATTTCGCAAAAGACCTTTTCGAGTCGGCCTTCCCCGACGAAGAACGACCTCCTTTCGGGGAGTTAAAACATCGCAACAAGCAAAAATTCCATTTCATGGTGGCCACCAACGACACCGACGATGGTGATGAATTTGTAGGCATCCTATCCTATTGGACGTTCGACGACTTTGTCTATATCGAACACTTCGCTATCGAAGAAGAGCTACGCAACCTTGGCCTGGGCAAAGCCGTGTTCCTCAACTTCCTCTCGCAACAACAAAAACAGATTGTTTTGGAAGTGGAGCTTCCCCACGATGAAACATCCGACCATCGTATTGAGTTTTATAGCTCTATGGGCCTTATCAGTAATCCTCAGCAATACATCCAGCCTCCCTATAAAAAAGGGCAAGTATCTGTGCCTATGATGATTATGACGAAATACGAAATTAACGATGAAGAATTCTCCGAAATTCGCGAAATTCTTTATCATGAAGTATATAAATGCACCCCCTCCGACATCCTTAAATAAAAAAAACTTTCACTTCATAAGTTAGTCATTCACAAACATATGAACTAACGCAAAAGGCACAAATAAAAAAAACATTTGGTCGTTTCAAAAAAAATGTGTACTTTTGCAAACGTTTTCAAGAGAAGGAAAACGCTATTGGCTCCTTAGCTCAACTGAATAGAGCATTTGACTACGGATCAAAAGGTTGCAGGTTTGAATCCTGCAGGAGTCACAGAAGGCGAGAATAATTCTCGCCTTTTTTATTTTCCCATCTCACATATTAAAAACAACGTGTCATACGGCAAGATGCTCAAAGAAGACTCCTAAAAAAAGAATAGTTTTTTTATCCCAATTACACAACATTGCATTTTTATCAGTTACCCAACACAATAAATATTGCCTTTTCTCGTTCTGCCCTATTATGAAAGAAATGCAAAACACCATAGAGCAAGCCTGGAACAATCGGGAACTCCTTTCCAGCACCGAAGTCCAGAACACTATCCGCCACATCATCAGCCTTCTCGACCGTGGCGAACTGCGCATCGCACAAAAAAACAACGGTCAATGGCAGGTGAACGAGTGGCTCAAAAAAGCCGTCATCCTGTACTTCCCCATCAGCCAGATGGAAACTGTGGAGTGCGGCCCTTTTGAATTCCACGACAAAATACCCCTCAAGCACCACTACGCCGAACAGCAGGTGCGTGTGGTGCCTCACGCCATTGCCCGCCACGGAGCCTACCTGGCACCCGGAGTGGTTATGATGCCCTCCTATGTCAACATTGGAGCCTATGTGGATAGCGGCACCATGGTTGACACCTGGGCCACCGTTGGCAGCTGCGCACAAATTGGCAAAAACGTCCACCTTAGCGGCGGCGTAGGCATCGGCGGTGTGCTCGAACCCGTTCAAGCCGCCCCCGTCATTATCGAAGACCACTGCTTTATCGGCTCACGCTGCATCATCGTAGAAGGTGCTCTGGTTGAAGAAGAAAGCGTCATTGGCGCCAACACGGTTATCACCGCATCCACTCATATCATTGACGTTACTCAGCCCGAACCCGTGACCTACAAAGGTCGAGTGCCCGCACGCAGCATCGTCATCCCTGGCAGCTATACCCGCCACTACCCTGCCGGCAACTACCAGGTCAGCTGCGCACTCATCATCGGCCAGCGCTCCGCATCCACCGACAAGAAGACCTCGCTCAACGCCGCCCTGCGCGACTTTGGCATCAGCGTGTAAATGCGAGCACTTTGTAGTCAAACAATAGCTCTATTCACTCTCAAAATGAGCAAATAATCCTACAACACATCAAAATAGAAATTAAAAAACAGCGAAGCCCGCTTCATCCAATCAATATCATGAAATACATCATCCCCATCATCACCGTATTCCTGCTCGTTTCCTGCGGCAAGCCCGAAGGCACATTCCCTTTCAAAGGAAAAGTAGTAAGCTATCTCGACTGCACCTTGCAGTCCGTATCCATCTCCGAGATGGACTTTGGTTACGTGGTATCACTTAGCGTGCCCGACTCCATCGGCGGCGAATATACCGACCTCGCTGGCCAGAAACATCAGAACTGCGTGGTCGTTTACCGCACCCGCACACGCTTCCGCGAGAACGACAGCATCAGTGGCGAGATGTATCTCGACGACAACTACTCCCGGGCCTACTGCACCTACCACCTCAACCACACCCTCCCCGAAGGCGTGTGCTACAGCCTCGACTAGCCTACCCCTGGGGCCGCTAACTTGGCTATGTTGAAAAAAAAATACAAAATAATATTATTAAATCAAAAAATAATACTAATTTTGCATTTTGATAATTAATACATTTTTGACAAACAAACAAGGTACTCCAATATGAAATTCATCATCAACAGTCTGCTGTTTTCCAAGCAAATCCAGTCCATTAGCGGTGTTATTTCCAACAACAACACCGTGCCAATCATCAACTGCTTCCACTTCCATCTCGACGAAGGTATGCTCACCATCAGAGCCACCGACCTCGAAACCACCCTCGTCACCAAGATCGAAGTAGAGACAGCGCAGATGGATGGACTTACCGACATCGCCGTACCTTCCAAGCTCTTAATCGATATTCTCAAGAATCTCGACGACGTGCCCCTTACCTTCTCCGTTGACCAATCCAACTTCGGCATCACCATCACCTCCGGCGAAGGCAAATATCGCCTGGCCGGCAAGAACGCCGAAACCTTCCCCAATATGCCTGAGGCACGCGAAACCTCTACCATCATCATGCCCAGTTCGGCCATGATCACCGCTATCAGCAAAACCTCTTTTGCCGCATCCACCGATGAGATGCGTCCTCAGATGGGCGGTATCTTCTGCGACATCACTCCCGAAAATACCACCTTTGTGGCCACCGACGCCCACAAGCTGGTCCGTTATCGTCGCACTGATATCCATGCCGACAACCCCGTCAGCTTCATCCTTCCCCGCAAGCCCGTCAACATGCTCAAGAGCATCCTCGCTTCGCGCAAAGAAGAATATGATGTGAAAGTGGAATACAACAATGTCAACGTATTCTTCACCTTCGACAACTTCTATATCGTTTGCCGCCTCGTTGATGGCAAATACCCCAACTACGATGCCGCCATTCCCAAGGACAACCCCAACAAGCTCACCCTTGACCGTGCATCTTTCCTCAACACCCTCCGTCGTGTGGTCATCTTTGCCAACCAGGCTTCCCATCAGGTGCGCCTGTCCATCCAGGCAAACGAGCTCATGCTCAGCGCCGAAGACATCGAGTTCTCCAACGACGCCCACGAGAAAATGCCTTGCCAGTACGAAGGCGAACCTATGGAGATTGGCTTCAACGCCAAATTCCTTGCCGAAATGGTTTCCAACATCGAAAGCGAGCAAATCCTCATCGAAATGTCGCACCCCTCTCGCGCAGGCATCATCTTCCCCGTCCTTGAGGAAGAATCTGACACCGAGAGCATCCTCATGCTCGTCATGCCCGTCATGCTCGCCAATTAATAGCACAGCTCACAACCCTTTACATTCTTAGCCTTGAAAAGTAAAGTCAATATCTGGGAGACACATTCCACCACCATCTTCAGCATCACACTCGTCATGCTACTCCTCGGAATGTGCCTCCTTCTCGAATACCACTCCTATCGTACCACCCACGATATGCAGGAGCGCATCACCTTCAAAATCGACCTTGAGCCCGACATCACCGATGCTGAGGCCGATCTCCTCATGCTCAAAATCGAGACCATGCCCGAAGTCAAGAGTCTCGACTTCATCTCCCGCGAGCAGGCAGCGCAAATTTTCTCCGACGAACTCAACGACGATTTCGTCTCCTTTTGTGGCTACAACCCGCTCTACCCCACTATCATGGTCAACCTCAAGGCCAGCTACCTGCCCAACATGAGCCAAACATCGCGCGCCGATCTTATCAGCCAATTCACCAAGCGAGTGGCCGACTTTGATCGTGTCACCGGCGTGGCCTACCAGGAGAACGTGGTCAACCAGCTCAATATTGTATTTTACAATATCACTTGGTTCCTCGTGGTATTCATCGCCCTGCTGCTCATCATCTCCATCTTCATCATTTCCAACACCATCCGCATCTCTCTCTATGCTCAACGCGAAACTATTGCCACCATGCAGCTCGTCGGAGCCAAGAAAAGCTTTATCGCCCGCCCCTTCGTCAGTCGTAGCATCTGGTACGGACTCCTCGGTGCCCTTATCGCCCTGGCCGTCCTTGCCGTTGCCTTAGGTGTGCTCAACCAGTCGTTGGTAGGCCTCGACCTCCTCAACCGTCAGCACCTCCCCTGGTACGGAGCCATAGCCCTGCTCAGCATCCTGCTCAGCATCTTCCTCTCCTACATCTCCACCCAATTCGCCATCCATCGCCATCTAAGAATGCGCGTAAGATAATCTCCAGTAAAAAACATCAAACCAATAATAGACATGTCCACCAACAAAACCACCGAAGACAACAAACGTTCATTCGACTTCGTCTTCAACAAAATCAACTACATCATCGCCATCGTCGGCATCGTGCTGCTGGCTTTGGGCTACATCTTCCTTTGCGGAGGTGGTTCCGACGACCCCAACGTCTTCAACCCCGCCATGTTCGACACTCGTCGCCTCTTTGTAGCCCCCGTGCTCATCATCCTGGGCTTCATTGCCGAAATCGTTGCTATCATGTACAAAGGTAAAAACAAATAACCATGGACTGGCTGCAATCACTTATTCTCGGCCTCGTACAAGGTCTCACCGAGTATCTTCCCGTATCCTCTAGCGGCCACCTCACCATCGGAGCCAACCTCTTTGGTCTTAATGGCGAGGAAAACCTGGCATTCTCCGTTGCCGTGCATGTGGCCACAGTGCTCAGCACCTGCGTCATTCTTTGGAGCGAGATCGTATGGCTTTTCCGCGACCTCTTCAAATTCCAGTGGAACGAAGGCACCAAATATGTGGTCAATATCCTTGTCTCCATGATTCCCGTAGCCGTTGTTGGCTTCTGTTTCAAAGACAAGATTGAAGAAATCTTTGGTTCCGGTATGCTTATTGTAGGCATCTGCCTGCTTATCACCGCTGCCCTGCTGGCCTTCAGCTATTGGGCTAAGCCTCGCCAACGCGAAAACATTTCGCCCCTTCATGCCTTCATCATCGGTATCGCTCAGGCCGTTGCCGTGCTCCCCGGCCTCTCTCGCTCGGGCAGCACTATTGCCACCGGTCTCCTTTTGGGCAACAAAAAAGAGAAACTCGCCCAGTTCTCATTCCTCATGGTCATCCCCCCCATCCTAGGCGAAGCTTTGCTCGACACCAAAGATATGCTCGAAGTTGGCGTATCCTCTACCATGGCAGGTCTGCCCACCACCTCGCTTATCGTGGGTTTCATCGCTGCCTTCGTTAGTGGCTGCCTGGCATGCAAATGGATGATCAACATCGTCAAGAAAGGCAAACTCATCTGGTTCGCCCTCTATTGCGTCATCGTTGGCCTTGCTGCCATCATCATCCCCATGATCTAAAATCAACTCAATGCTCCTACAACAGCTCCTCGACGGCCATGTAATCGTTATCGACAAACCCTACCAGTGGACTTCCTTCCAAGCCGTCAACAAGATTAAATCGGCCATCCGCCGCACCTACGACCTTAAGAAATTCAAAATAGGCCATGCCGGCACCCTCGACCCTCTGGCCACCGGAGTCCTCCTTGTTTGTGTGGGGAAAGCCACCAAAACCATCGAGGAGCTGCAAAACGGAGAGAAAATATATTCTGGCACCATCGTCCTTGGCGCCACCACTCCTTGCTACGATCTCGAACGCTCCATCGACAGCTACTACCCCTACCAGCACATCACCCTGCCCCTTATCCAGCAAACCATTCCCCAGTTCCTGGGCACCATTCAGCAAGTGCCGCCCATTTTCAGTGCCGTAAAAATCAACGGCCAGCGAGCCTACAACTATGCCCGCGAAACCAAAACTGACGAGCCCACCCCACTCCCTACTCCCAAGAACGTTAATATATACGAATTCGAGATCACCGATTTCCGTGCAGGCACATCGGCGCCCGATGGCTTCAACCCAACCATCCTTCCCACTGGCGACGCTCCCCAGCACCATCTTTACGACAATCCTCTAGGCACCGTGCCTTCTCACCTGCCGCAACTCGACTTCCGCATCCGATGCGGCAAAGGTACATACATCCGATCCATTGCCCGCGACCTAGGCCTGGCACTCGACTCCGGAGCTTTCCTCGCCTCCCTCCGTCGCGAACAAGTAGGCAACTACACCCTCCAACAAGCCATCAGTCCCGACCAAATCGACGAATATCTGGCGCAATAAACGAAAGCAAGACACAAAAGGATGATGCAAAAGGATGATACAAAGATTTGATGCGTTGATTCTCCGACGTTTCTGATGTGCGTTGCAAACCTCCAGATCTCTCAAATTGCAAAGATACTGTTACTTTTAGCTAATAAGCCTTTTACTGACAAAACTTAATCTATGCCAATACAAACAGCCACAAACCAATGCTTCGTCGAGTGTCTGAAACCGAAGTCGTTGTATGATTGGAGCGACAAAAAATGTCAGCCGATTTAGCGCACTCACGATTTAATATTCATCTAACATATTCTAAATCACTCAGCATCCTGTCAATGATGTTGATGAAATTATGTTTGAATCCTTCGTTTTGCTGGTACTGCTTGTAGAGTGACATGTCGCCTTTGCGTTGTTTTCGCATAATTCGGTCAACGATGGCCACCATGGCAGCCGCTACGGCCTGCTGGTCGGGATTTCCGACCACTAGTGTTTGGTAGTCTTCGTCATTGGCAACAGCCTTAGCCACACCAATGATTTTGGCTTTCTGGTCATCCGGTGCTGCGTCCCAACCTTTAAACCAGCGTTCATTGAACTCCTTCAGGATTTTGTCGAGCGGATCTGTGGGTTCGTCATCTTCCCCGCCGGCATTCACCATCACCGGCTTGTTGGGGTCAATTACGGTCTCTCCAGCATCCAGTATGATGTTCTCGTTTAGTGCTGTTCTTCGCAAACCATAGGTGTTCAAGTCAACTGAGTCAAGCAAGTCCTTGAGGTCTGTTGCGCCTGGTTTATCGATATGGAGACTCGGAATGAGGTAGCGAAGAAACCAGAACAGTTTTTCCCAGTCAACCATTTCAAACTCCATGATGGCCGCCACCTTGGAATAGACTTTTACAAACTGCTTGCACTTCATCTTAAAGTCGGCCTTACCATTTGTATCCCACTCAATTTCAGCGTTAAAACGTTCGGCTCAGGTGTCAAGAATCGGTGCCCATTTGTCAGCATCCTCACCGTGAACATAGAGGTCCATGAAGGCGTTAACTTCGTCCATGTCAAATACGCCAAATGACAGCAAGGTGTTTTTGAGCTGATGCAGTATGTTCACATCGGTGGCTTCGGAAAGCGTTGTGGCGGTATAGAATGGGTCAAAGGCGTTCTTGATATCCTCTTTCGTGTTGTAGAAATCCAAGATAAAGAGATCTTCTGACAGTTTGCCCAAGTCGGGGGCGGCACGGTTCAGGCGAGAGAGGGCCTGCACTGCCAACACGCCGTCCAGCGGTTTGTCGATATACATGGCGCACAGTTTAGGCTGATCGAAACCAGTCAGATACTTGTTGGCCACCACAACGCTGTCAAAATTCTCGGCGGTCTTTGTGTCGGGAAATCCGTTAAGCCCTGCCTCGGTATATGTCTTGCCATAAAAGCTAAGGGGTTCTGCTGCCAAATCTGTAGAGACGTGGCATGCCGCGTCTCTACGACCATAATCCATACCTGCTGATTCCGAATAAATCGTTGCGCCTGTCAACAGTTGTTTCTCACCAGAGAAGGCTATGAGTATCTTGAACGGCATCTTCCGCTCTTCTATCAGGTTGCTGAGGGCCTTGTAGTAGAGGATGGCGCACTCGATATCTTTTGTCACCACCATGGCCTTGGCCTTGCCTTTCAGCTTGTGGTTGCGGTAAATCTTGGCGTCGAAGTGTGTCAGCATCACATCAGCCTTGGCAGCAATGGTTTTAGGGTCGCGTTCCACGGCTCGCCGCAATAGCTTCTGCGCCCTGTCGTTGTTGTACTCGGGGTTGTCCTCAATGCTCTTGGTCAGCTCGTAGTAGCTCTTGTAGGTCGTATAGTTGGTAAGCACATCCAGGATAAACTGTTCCTCGATAGCTTGTTTCATGCTGTAAAGATGGAATGGGCGGAATTTGCCTCCTTGTGGAGACGCGGCATGCCACGTCTCTACAGGATCCTGGGTGCCGAAACGCTCCAAGGTCTCTTTCTTCGGGGTGGCGGTGAATGCGAAATAAGAGCAGTTGCTGCTCATCTTCCTGTCTTTCACCAGTTTCTCCAGCAGTTCGTCTGTGTCGCCCCCACCTTGGTCTGCATCCTTCTGAACAGTGGCATTCAGCTTGTCGGCGGCAATGCCCGACTGCGAACTGTGGGCCTCGTCGATGATGATGGCGAAGTTGTGGCTCGACACATCATTAATGGCATCACAGATGAATGGGAACTTCTGTATGGTGGTGATAATGATGCGCTTGTTATTCTCAATGGCCGCTTTCAAATCTCTGGACGAATCGGCATGGGCCACAATCTTGTCACTCTGGCCGAAAGCTTTGATGTTGTCGGTGATCTGCTTGTCCAGCAGTCGGCGATCAGTCACCACGATGACTGAGTTGTAGAGCGGTGCGTCTGTCGCCTTTGCCCTTACAGCGTCCATGGTGTTTGGGCATACCTTGATAAGTTTGTATGCCAGCCATGTGAGCGAATTGGACTTGCCCGACCCGGCAGAATGCTCAATGAGATATGTCTTGCCCACACCCTTTTCAGCCACATCGGCAGTCAGTTTGGACACCACGTCGAGTTGGTGGAAGCGAGGGAATATCAGCTTCTTGGCGTTCTTCATTATGTGCGGAACCTTCTTCTGCGTCTTCGCCTCATCATAGTCAAAGAGAACGTAATTCATGATGATGTCCGCCACGGTGTCTTTCTGCAGAATCTGCTCCCATAGGTATGCCGTCTTGTAACCACCATCTGTAGAGACGTGGCATGCCGCGTCTCTACCAACGGGATTTCCAGCCCCTTGCCCATTGGCAAGACCTCTGTTAAATGGCATGAAGAAGGTCTTGTCCAGGTTGAGTCTTGTGGTGAAAAATACCTCATCCTTGTCAAGGGTGAAGTGAGCCAGGCAGCGGCCATAGCTCAGGAGGGGTTCCTTGGGATTGCGCTTGACCGACTTGTACTGTTTCTGGCCGTCATATCTGGCCGTCTGGTGTGTCCACGGATTTTTCAGTTCGAAGGTGAACACCGGCAGACCGTTGACATACAGCACCATGTCTATCTCGTAATCGGGATTTTGTGTGGAGAAGGTTTGCTGACGCGTGATAGAGAACTGGTTGCCAGCATACTGTATCTTAGATATTTCAGAATCGGCTGCGGTTGGCTTGGGGTAGAACAATGTAAGTCGGATGTTGTTCACCTCTATCCCTTTCCGCAGCACATCTATGATGCCGAATGTCTTAATGTCATTGTCTATTCTCCGCTCCACGTCCAGCACCAAATCCTTGCCCACATATCGGTTCAGCTCTTCCTGCTGGGTGGCATGCAGGAACGACCACAGTCGGCGCTGATCCAAAGCCACCTTCTTGTCAAAGTCCTTAGGGCTACCCCAGTAATATCTTCCATCCCCCGGCTGCTGAAGATCGATGTCGCAAAGTCCTGATGCCTTACGCTCCTCGGCAGAAGTGCCCACCAAGGCATTCTCTATCAGCCGTTCAAATGCTTGCTCGTTAGTGCTGGATGTGGTCATGATGCAGTAGATGATTATTCGTTGCTATTTGTAGTTATCTCCCAGTGGCCATTCTTTGTGGCACCTATTCTGGCAATAATGCCTTCTTGTTTTAGTTTTGCCAGTATTCTTTCGCATTGGCGTTGTGTGA
>JAKSMO010000051.1 GCA_024400545.1 Bacteroidales bacterium
AAGGTTACGACCTTGTTGACATGAACGGGCGCACAGTCAAATCGGGGTCTCTCGATGGCCACTTCACCAAAATCGACATCTCCGATTGCCCCAAAGGCCTGTACGTACTGCTTGTGCGTACCGACAACGGCACCGCCGCCAAACGGCTGGTCGTGGAATAAGATTTCCGTTCTGAAACACAGATCGGCAATGGGATGGTTAGGTGAGCTCTACAAGGGCTAGGGCGGTCACACTGATGCGGAAATTGGCGATGGATTGGAGGGTTTGATAGCAACTCTCGGTAGTGGCTCCGGTGGTGATGATGTCATCAACAAGGAGGATGTGCTTGTTTTGGAACAACTCGGGGTTGCGAACGGAAAACACAGCCTGCATGTTTCGTTGTCTTTCGTCTCGCGATTTGTGGGTTTGTGTGTGGGTGTATTTTTTGCGCCGCAGGTTGTGATTGACCACAGGAATGCCGAGTTCTTGGGCAATACCCTTGCTGATGAGTTCGCTTTGGTTATAGCCACGGCGCATTTTTCTTAGCCAATGGAGGGGCACGGGCACGATATAGTCTAAGTGGTTGAATCGGCCCGAAGATTTGAGTTCTTTGCCCAGCAGTCGTCCGTATTGTATGCCAAGCGAGGTAATGCTATGGTATTTGATATGGTGGACTATGCTTTGTGCTACTGATCCCTTTTTGAAGGTCATCAATGTGGCGGCGGCCTGGCAGGGTATGCGGCCGGCGAGGCGTAGCTCAGTTTCGTTGTTCGGGATGGCGGCTTGGTGTGTCCAGGCTATCTCGGTAAGGCAGTGGGTGCAAAGGTATTTCTCATCGCCCACAAGCGGTGTTCCGCAGTGGATGCAGAGGTCGGGGAAGAGGATGCGCAAAAGGTCTTTTAGCATAGCTTTAGGGCAGGAGGAGGCAGCTGTCGCCGTAGCTTAAGAAGCGGAAATCGTGCGAGAGCGCATAGTCATAGCATTGGCGCCAATTGTCACCTATCAGGGCCGAAACGAGGAGCAGAAGTGTGCTCTTGGGCTGATGGAAGTTGGTTATTAATCCGCTGATGACATGGTATGTGTAGCCGGGAGCTATGAGCAGCTGGGTGTCGCCCTCTAGGCGGTCGATTTCCTGTCGGTCCATCCAGTCGAGCACATTCTGGTAGGCTTGGTCGGCGGGCAATGCCACTTCGGCCAGTTCGTAGGGGTCCCATTGCAATACATGCATGGCCTGTAGGTCGGGATTCTGGCTCAGTTTGACGCCAAACCAATACACTGATTCGATGGTGCGCACAGTGGTGGTGCCGACGGGTATGATAGGTTTGCCGAAATGCTGGTGGATGCACTGGATGTTCTCTCGCGCTATCTCAATCTTTTCCACATGCATCTCATGTTCGCCGATGGTGGGGGTGTTAACAGGCTTGAAGGTGCCGGCACCTACATGCAGGGTGATGAAATCGGTGTCGATATGTTTGGCTTTCAAAGCCTCGAATACCTCGGGGGTGAAATGCAGTCCGGCTGTGGGGGCGGCTACCGAGCCTTGCAGTTTGGCATAGACGGTCTGGTAACGCTCGTTGTCGCTGCTGACGGCTTCGCGGTGGAGGTAGGGTGGGAGGGGGATGACACCGGCTTGGTCGATGATTTCGGCAAAGCTGACATTGCCGGTCCAGGAGAATTCAACAATCCAGGCATTGCCTACGGCCTGCCTACGGGTGGCGGTGAGAGTGACGTCCTGGCCATTGATGCTGACATTGCGGGTAAGGGGGGCTTCTTTCCACTTTTTATTGTTGCCGATAAAGCAAGTCCAAGTGCATTGTTGGCGCTGCTCAAACGACTGGGAAACTGCCATTTGGTAGGGTTCGAGGCAGAACACTTCGATTACTGAGCCTGTAGGTTTTTGGAAGAAGAGGCGGGCATGGATGACCTTGGTGTTGTTGAATACGAGCAAGGTTTCGGCGGGCAGCAGTTCGGGGATGTGGAAGAACTGGCTTTCTTGAATAGTGCCGTTGTGGTAGTGGAGGAGTTTTGACTGGTCGCGACGGTCAAGGGGAAATTTGGCTATGCGTTCGTCGGGGAGCGGGTAGTCGTAAGTATCAATGGTTATATGTTTGGGACTATTCATGTTGTGCGGTTTTCTTTTGTGTGATAATGGAAAGGATGATGTACCAAAGGATGATGAGGGAGATGCTATAGTAGGTGAACGCAATGATGAGTGCGATATCAACGGCAAGGAATATATAGGCTGTCTTGTTGGTTTTCCAAGAGAGGTCCTTGAAGTTGAATTTGAGCGAGAACATGGGCAGTTCGCCTATCATGAGTATAGCGGTGATGATGGAAAGCAAGGCCATGCCAAGGAGACCGCCATCGGAGAAGAGCCAATACACTTCTTGCGACGGGGCAAATTCGAAAACAAAAGCCAGTCCGACCCAGATGATGGCATTGGCTGGAGCCGGAAGTCCACGGAAGGAGTGGCTTTGGCGGGTGTCGAGATTAAACTTGGCGAGTCGGAATGCCGCAAGGGCAGGGGTGAGGAGTGCCAAATATTTGATCCATGTAATGTTTTCGCTCGTGCTGAATATCTCAAAGAGGATGAGGCCAGGGGCAACGCCCGAGGTTACCACATCGGCCAAAGAGTCGAGTTCTTTGCCCATGGGTGAGGATACTTTGAGCAATCGGGCGAACAGTCCGTCAAAGAAGTCGAAGAAAATGCCCAGAAGGATAAATCCGGCAGCGATGGCCAGATAAGGTGTGGCTGAGGAGTTTTCGCTGAAGGTGTCGTAGGCAGAGATCTCGTATCGGACAGCAAAGAGTGCGGCCAAAACACCACAGGTGAGGTTGCACAAGGTGATGCTGTTGGGGATCTGCTTTTTGATGGGGGTGAGGATATTCATGGTCGCTTATTAAAAAAGATGTAGGAATGGGTTAGATTCCTACATCCTTTAATGATTCGAAAAGTTTCAATTAGTAGAGTTTGATGGCGAGTTTGAAATCGGGGTCGTTCCAGTAAGCTTTGAATTCGACATCGACAGCGGCTTTGCGCTTGTACTCGTATTCCTGATCAACAGAAGCCTGGAGGTTTTTGATGCAGTTTTCGCGATCGCCAAGGCGGGCGTATGCCACAGCGCGGAGGTAGTTGACTTCGGCGGTTTGGTCGAGGCAGCAGTTGAGGGTGCGGATGCAAGCGTCGGTCTCTTCGTTCTGGAGCTGAGCGAAGGCGAGGTTGTAGCTGCAGGTGGTGCCCTTCATGAGTTTTTCGGCATCTTCGTAGTTGCCGCGCTTGAGGTTGAGGATGATGATGTTGGCATCGGCATCGGAGCTACCCTGGCGCTTGGCCTCTTCAAAATAGTATTTTGCCAAAGTGTAGTCTTTCTGAGCCAGGCAGAGCAGACCAGTGTTGTTGAGAATATCGGGGTTGTGAGGGTTCATGTCGCGAGCCACTTTGAGGTAACGCTCTGCTTCGGCAAAGTCGCCAAGATAGAAGGCAATAGCACCGGCGTTGTTCCAAGCACCCCATTCAGCACTATGGTTTTCGGTAGCCCATTTGTAATATTTCATCTTGGTGTCGTAGTTGTAGTTGATGTAGGCGGCATACATGAGCTCGTCGAAAGAGAGCTTGCCAGGGTTGAGGGTGGCCTGTTTTGCCAACTCAACATCGGTTTGGCGAGCCTCGGAGTAGTAGAGAGCAATCTGGGCACGGCGCAGACTGGGGAAGATGTCGCGCTCGAGCTGAGGATAAGTTTCGGAGTAGTTCTTAATCATCTGTTCACGCTTAACAAGGTTCTGCTGGGTTTCTACCACGTTGACAATAGCATGTTTATCCTGAATGTTGCTTTCTTCTACCATTACGACAAAATGTACCCAGTCTTCGCCAGCGGAACGAGTGGTGATGATCATCTTTTTGAGTTGGTTGTGCTTGTAGTACTCAAGATCCTGAGGTTTGACCTTGGCACGTTTGGCCATTACGTTGAGCACGTCGTCAAGTACGCGGCGCAGTTCGTTGGTGGCAATATCGGCACGATTTTTAGACACACCCACATTGGCCGACTCCTCGCCCTCGGGCGAAGCCCAACCAGTGATGGTGATTTGTTTGGGCAGACCGTTTTCAAGCATGATGCGCTTGAGGTCGTTGACGGTGTACTGCGCATCGAAACGGACGTTCATCTCGCAGTTCCAGTCAAGGATGGAGGTGCCGTTGGGGAAATAGATATCGGCAGTTTCCACCACGCCCTGTTTCTTGTTGTAGTTGAGGGGGGCGATGGAATAGTTGCCGCGGATGTCAATCCATTCAGAGGTGATGTTCACACCATCGGAGATGAGCACGGTGGGGAATGTTTTGCCTTTGTGCTGGCTTACGATTTCGTCGGCAAAGAGGGCTTCGTCGTCAACAGTGGAGGTCTTATATCCGACGGGAGCAAGCAGTACCTTACCGGTCTCCATACCGGGTTTGTAGTCGAGGGCGTCGGTGTAAGTGAATCGGCCACCAGTAGCGTAGTTGATAGTGGTGCCAGGGCCAGAAACGTTTTCGCCCTTGACGGTGATGGGGTCGAGCGGAGTGGTGCCACCTTCCCATGTGAAAACGGGTTGGATAAAGAGCGCCACGCCTTTGTCGAAATATTTCTGGGGAACGGAGGCGGTAAAGTTTACCACAACTTTATCGTCGCGAACCTCGACGGGGTCGGGAACGGCCTGATAGCGTATTTTTTTGCTATTAGACTTCATTTTTGACAAGCCACTGCAGCCTGTAAACAGGACCAAAGAGGCTACGAGGAGAGTAAATAGTGCTTTTCTCATCATTATGTTTATATATTTATTATTTCGCATTTATGATAAAAATCAATAAGTTGAACTCCATTGCAGCTAGCAAGGGCGTTCAATTATCAATCTGCAAAGATACTATTTTTTTTTGATTGTGCAATTTTTCTTTTCGTACGAAAGTTTAACTCATGGATTCTCCATCGTTTGGCGTCGGGGATTGAGGGGAGCATGATTGGCAGGTTTCCAGGAATGGACAGTGTTTGCAATTCCCTTCTTGTAGATTGAAGTTGGCAGAAAAAGGTATGTCAGGATTCATTATGTCGGATATGAGTTCGCCGAGTAGTTTTTCAAACTGCTTCATGTGCTCTTTTGTGATAAGGGTTTGGCTATCCCATGTGGCATGTGCCAATTCGGCTCCGAGGTAGCGCAACGGGTATATTCCGGCTAGATTTTCCGTTGTGTCGGAGTGTTTCTGTCGGTAGAGCCAAGTGTATGTCATCACTTGGAGCCATTTCCCCGGCACCTCGGTCCAAGTGGGGTCGTTGATTTTGACATTTAGTTCGGAGGACTGGAGACTGCCTGATTTGTAGTCGATAATGCGAGTAGTGCCGTCGCATTCGTCAATGCGGTCGGCGGTTCCGGCAATGGTGGCTACGAATGAAGTTCCGTTGATATTAACAGTGATGTTGCTGGACAGCTTTTCTTCAAGGCCTATTATCTTGATTTCTTTCTTCTCCTCCAATTGTTTTATCTCTGATTGCAGAAATCTGGATATCTGTAGTTTGGCCACTTCGGCAAAATAGTGGTTGCGACCTGTTCGGCTTCGTCCGTGGCGGAACATGGTGTTCATTTCGGTGTCGATGAGTTGGTCGAGGTTGTTGAGGGCATCTTGCAGAATCTCAACTGTGATGTTTTGGCCTTTGGCTTGTCCATACACATGTTCGAGAACGGTGTGGATGTACGTTCCCAGCTCGTTGCTCTCTATATCTTCGCCCACGGCTTCTTTTTCGCGAAGTCCCAGTACTCTTTCGTAATAGAACTTTAGTGGGCAATCACGGTATTCGTTGAGTGCTGAAGGAGAAAATCCAATTTGTGATATTTTGTTGATTCTATGAATAATGGATTCGTTCTTGCTGTAGGTGATGGGCGGCTGTTGGTCGGGCGTTTTGTTGGCCACGGACAGCACTTGTTCGTGGAGTGTGATGTTGTTGGGGTGGCTGGGCGCAAGTTCTCGCTGCACCTGCAGGATGAATCGGCTTGGCAACCCTTTGCCAATGCCGTCCTGCTCGGTGCTGTAGAGTAGGTGGATGCTGTCGGCTCGTTGCAGCAGGCGATAGAAGTTGTAGGCATACACGGCATCCTTGTCGTGGAAGGTGGGTATTTTGAAATGAGTTTTTAAATTATAAGGTATCAGCGTGTTGTTTGTCTTGCTCGAGGGTATTGTCCCTTCATTGGCCGAGATGAGTATGATACGGCTGAAATCGAGGTTTCGAGTTTCGAGAACACCCAAGATTTGCAAACCCTGCAAGGGTTCGCCATAGAATGCTACCGAGCGACGCTGGCCGATTCGGGTGAATATTTTGAGCAGGACATTCAAATTCTCAACAAAATGGTATTGGGCTTGCAGGTCTTGGAAGTGGTGGATGATTTCTATCAGGCAGGCCAGCGCTTCTTGCTCTTTAGTGTCGGATTTGTAGGCATTGTCAGTGTAGAGGGTCTGTGCCAGCTGTTCCGCCATTTGCAGAAATGCGTCGGGCGTGGGCGTCTCGCCAGGGAATAAAAATGAGATGGGGCGGAGGTCGCAATGGATTTGCTGGCCAATATCAAATAGTTCGTCAAATGAAGCGTAGATGATATGCTCTTTGGTGAAGAGGTGGGTTATTTTTGCATGCAGATCGTTGATTCCAAGAATTTTGCCAATTCCGATATCGGCGATTACGGAAAGGATGTCCTGGTGGTAGAAAGTGTCGGAACGGCGGCGTTGGTGGAGCGAAAAGAGTTTGACGATAAGCGAATAAACTGCCGTGTTTTGGAACGGATAGCCCATTGTGATATTGGCAGTTTTTACCTCGGGGGGCAGCGCATTGAGCGTGGGGATAAGGAGACTTTCGTCGCCCAAAACAATGGCCGTTTTTTCGATAGGGTTGTCGGGGTTTTCTCGTATTTGCTTGGCAATCAGTTCGCCTGCATATTTGCATTGCAATACATTTTCCGGACAGCTGACAATAGTGATGTCTTTGTGCGATTGGGTGAAATGGTTGGGGTAGTCTATGTTGCTGGTGCGTTGATGTTTGCGCAGGAAGTGTCCGGCTTCGTGGTCCGGGTCGTTGAAATAATAGGCATCGCCATCGGTGATAAGCTCGCCGATGCCTAGGCGTTCGTAGTGCCGGATAATTGTATCTTCGCTAGTTGACAAAGCATTGAATCCCACAAAGTAGATTTTATGGAATTGTTTTTTTGAACCAAGCGTTTCTATATTTTCGGCCACATAACGATAGGCCATTCCGCCAAAGGCTTTGTTTTGCGACAATAGTTTTTGGTGCAGTTGGTCGTAGTAGGTGTAAAGCGATTTATAAAACTCAAGGTATCTTTTTTGAAACTCGGTAAGCGTGCCAGTCTCAATGTTCCATTCGCCAATCTCTTTGATTTCATGCAGATTGCTGAATAACGACTTAGCGTCAACGCAATACAAGTCTATTTCGGAAAAATCGGCCAGCATCATGTCGCCGAAAGAAATGAATTCTTCAAACGACTGGAATTTGCGCATATCGCCTCCAATGGAGCAGTGGATGTTGTAAAGCTCAAAAAGGAGGAACTCGTTGGGAACAATTTCGAGTTCGCCAAGATCAGCAATCAGTTCGTCGATACCAATGATTTTGGGCAGAAAGAAAGGCTTGTCGCTCATTGCGGCAAATTGTCGGCGAAGGAACAGTCCGGATCGGCGGTTGTTAAAAACCACCGTCACTTGGTCTAAATCATTGGGATGATTGTTTTTGAGGCGTTTCGCCACTTCGGCTAGAAAAGTTTCCATTGTTGCGCTTGGTTTAAAGTTTCGGGTTTTCCAACATCGAGCCAATCTTCTTTTGGCAGTTCGAAATAATTGATTCTATGATGTTTGGCAATAGAAAGATATGCGGGAATGATAGAGTAAGGCTTGTCGGTAGGCGGCAGCAGTTCCAGGATTTGAGGCTCCACAATGGCAATGCCGTCAAAAGCAAGCTCTTGGCAGTCTTGGCAGGGCGAATCCACCCATTTTGTATCGCCATTACTTTTGTTTAGCCATCCCACAAGTTGCTGTTTCGGGTTGAACAAAAGGTAGCGTGAGGTGCTGCGCTGGCTAACTACGAGTGTTGCAACACTCATGGAATTAATATGTTCTGAATATAATTGAGCAACGTTAATTCGGGAAAGGATATCCACATTGTGGATGAGTATCGGCTCGTCGTTTGCGAATAGTGGTGCTGCTTTTTTGAGTCCGCCGCCTGTGTCGAGCAGCAGGTCGCGCTCGTCGGAAATGGCCACAGGGACATCCCATTTTTTTGAGGCCACATAGTCGCATACCATGTCGGCAAAGTGGTGGGTGTTAATCACGATCCGACTCACACCTTGGCGTACGAGATTGTCGATGGCGATTTTGAGTAACGGCACGCCCTGAACCTCGACCATTGCTTTGGGCTGATTATCGGTGAGGGGTTTGAGTCGGGTGCCGAGACCCGCAGCGAGAATAAATGCTTGCATATCGGAGTATGTTGGATAACTGCTAGTGATTCATCTTTTTGCCTAATGAAGGATTCTGGAAAGAAACCTTGGTTTGGTTTGCAAAGTTACACATTTTTTCTTGCAAAATTGAAATTATCTTCCATTTTTTATTTTGGGTATTGATAGCCAAAGAAATAACTCGTTGGAAGAATTGATATAGTGCACACTTGTCTTGGCCATCGAGTCAGTTGGTGAGATAATTGACCATTAGGCCCGATAACTGCTTGAAGAAATAGATAGACAAAGCAGATGTACCGAAGATGTTCCGGTCATTCTACGGTTATGCTACGGATAATGGGCGGTTCAAAGAACGTAGCAACACCGTAGCATAACCGTAGGACGACCGAACCATCAACGATGGCAGCGGGTATCTATGCCGCCGGAATTATGATTGAATTTTATTCTTGCGAACAATCTGAGGGAGGGCAAGGGTAGCTCCAGTGAAGCTCCGCTCTACCTTCGCCGAAGCTCCGTCCGCGAGGACGGTCGTTTTTACGTGATTCGGCTATTGCGGAATGGGAGGAAGTGTTTTGTATGGTTATTAGTTATGTTGCGTGTGCGTTATGCGTTGTTAGATAATTGGTTGCGACAAAAATTAGGGCTTTATTAGCAAAAAGGTTTTTTTATATAGAAAAAAAAATGTATCTTTGCAGAACTTAAAAATGTGCTATTTGAAGTGAAATAGCACTATAATTGTTTGATGTTTAGAAAAATAAATATTTTGTAATATGAAACTATTTAAATTACTTTTTGCAGTCGCTGCGGTAACAATGCTTTTCTCGGGTTGTAAGAATACCGAGGAAATTGCCTACATCAAAGATGCTCAGCGCGACTCGGCCTTCACTTTGAAAGGCCAGTTTTCGGGTGGTATTCAGGCCAACGACCTGTTGAGCATTTATGTGGAAAGTGAAACCCCAGAGGCTACAATTCAGTTCAACCAGGAAACCAACAAAATTGCCGTGATGAACGGCGCAGTAATGAATCCCGGCAACTCTGTTGTTTCGGGCTATTTGGTGAACCACGACGGCGACATTATTTTCCCCGTATTGGGTAAGATTCATGTGCTGGGTTTAACTCATAATGAGTTGGCTTCGCTCATTGAGAAGCTGATCATCAAAGAAGGTCATATCACCGACCCCGTTGTAACTGTGAAGCTGATGAACTTCAAGGTTTGTGTGCTTGGCGATGTTGCTCGTCCTGGCCAGTTGGTTGTGGCTGGTGAGCGTCTTACCATTTTCGAGGCACTGAGTATGGTGGGCGACCTTACCATTTATGGTCAGCGTCATAATGTCACCATCATCCGCGAGGAGAATGGCCTCCGCACCATCAGCGAGGTTGACCTTTCATCCAAATCCATTTTCGATTCTCCCTACTACTATCTGCATCAGAACGATGTGGTTTATGTAGAGCCCAACATGAGAAAGAAGAAGAATGCAGAACGCGATCCTATGACCTTGAGCTACATCTCCAGTGCTGTGTCTATCGTTTCGGTTCTTTCTTCGGTGTTCTACTACTACATCCTGTCCAGATACTACATGAGATAACAGTTTAATTATTCAGCAATTAAGATAAACAATATATGGAAAATCAGCAACAGCTTAACACAGCCACCAATGCGCAAGGTGGCCGTCCGAATGAAGGTGAGAGCACAATCTCGTTGAAAGATATTGTTTTCATCGTTATCAATAACTGGTATTGGTTTGCACTTTCACTCTTTGTTTGCTTGGTCTGCGCTGCAATGTACTACAAAACGCAGCCCAGAACTCACGAATTCGCTTCAACGATTCTTGTGAGAGACGATGGCAACCGAGTGAGCTACTCCAGCCGTAATATGGATGCTATTTTCAACAGCATGGGCGTTGATAATGGCATGCACTCGCTGGAGAATGAAATCTACCTTATCAAGTCGTCCGCTATCACCAAAGGTGTGGTGACCAAGCTTGATTTGAACAAGACTTGTGAAAGAGACAATCTTTTCACCAAGATATCCTACTACAAGGATCGTCCCTTGGAAATGAAGGTCTATGCCAAGAATGTGGAGAATGCCGAAGTGGGTCTTACCGTGAAGGTGACACCCATCGACATGAGCCGCTACGAATATGTTATTGAATATTTCAATGGTATTGCAGTTGGCAAAAAGGGCACGGCTTATTACACCGAGCCCGTGGTTGTGAACAAATTTGTGTCGTTCACTATCGATAAGACTGTCAATTTCAGCAAGTCGAACCTTAAGATCCAGTACACCCTTGCCGAATCGCCCGTGATGACTGTGGCCATCAACATGGCAAAGCGCATCCAGGTGTCTCGTGTGGATAAAGTAGCATCGATTATTTCCATTGTTTATACTGATAGAAATTATGATCGCTGCCGCGATATCGTGAATTCTATCGTTGAGGCTTACAACGAGGACGCTATCAATGATAAGAATGCGATTGCTGAAAAAACCGAGCAGTTTGTTTCGGAACGTATATCTTTGATATCTGGTCAGCTTGATGAGGTTGACTCCGAAGTTGAGCAGTTGAAGAAGAGCTCTCGTCTTCCCGACTTGACCAGTGCTTCCGGAACCCTGCTCCAGACTGGTACCCGTTACACCGAAGAGGTTGTCCGTCTCGAAACAGAGTTGACCCTTATTAAGGAAATTAAATCTTATATTAGCGACCCCGCCAATAAAGACGAACTGCTTCCTGCCAATGTGGGTATTTCCGACCCCGGCGTTCAGAGTATGATCAGCCAGTACAACTCGCAGGTTCTGCAGTATCGCAAACTGATCAACAATGCCGGTCCTAACAACCCCGGTGTCCGCACTTTGGTGCAGCAGATGGAGGCTAACCGAAACAGCATTCTTGCATCGGTCAACAACCTTATCACTTCTTACAATGTACGTTTGCGCAATGCAAGAGTGCAGGAGGCTCGCGCCCAAGGTCAGATTTCGGCAATGCCTACTCAGACTAAGGCTGTTACCGAGGTTGAGCGTGAACAGAAAATTAAAGAGGAACTCTACCTCTATCTGTTGAGCAAGCGCGAGGAGAATGCAATGAATCTTGCCGTTACTGTTGCTTCGGCCAAGGTTGTAGAACCTGCGGCCAAGACCAACCAGGGTCCTCACCTGTCCATGTATATCCTTGTGGGTTTGGTGCTTGGTGTGGCTATTCCCGCAGCGGTTATGTTCCTCATCAACTTCTTCAATGTCAAGCTCCGCAGCAAGATGGATGTTGAGAAATCGCTCTCTATCCCCGTGCTTGGCGAGGTGCCCTCGAAGCCCAAAGGTCGTGAAAACGACGAGATATTGGTTACTTCGAATGGTAATGATGTTGTTACGGAGGCTTTCCGTATCTTGAATACCAACATACCGTTCTTCCTGCCAGAGGGCAAGAAGGTAATCCAGACTGTATCTACCGTGCCTGGTGAGGGTAAGTCTTTTGTGTCGCTTAACTTGGCGCTGTCGTTGGCTTATCTGGGCAAAAAGACCATTTTGGTTGACTGCGACTTCCGTAAGCGCAGCTTGTCTAAGACCATCGACCGTCACAACCGTTCGGGCGTCATCCAGTACTTGCTGAATAAGGGTGTTGATCCGAGCACTATTGTCATGCATAGTGAGACTTCCAAGTTCCTCGACTATATCGTTTGCGAAAAGACCCCGCCAAACGCAACTCAGTTGTTGCTGTCTGGTAAGCTGGGCGACCTGGTGGATTACCTCCGTCAAGAGTATGACTACATCATCCTCGACTCCACTCCTGCACAGATTGTGGCAGACTCCTCCATCATCAACCAGTGGGCTGACCTTACCACTTATGTCATGCGTATCGGCTATCTGAACAAGTCGTCCTTCCCCTTCATTCAGGAACTCAACGACAAGGGTAAGTTCAAGAATATGGCTATCATCCTTACCGACGTTCCCGTTATCAAGCGTCGTTATGGTGGCTACGGCTACGGTTACGGCTACGGTTATGGCTATGGTTATGGCTATGGTTACGGCTATGGTTACGGCTACGGTTATGGCTACGGTTACGGCTATGGTTATGGCTACGGTGAGAGCGATGACGATAAGAAAAAGAAGGATAAATAAATGAATCATATTCTTATATGAAAGGAATAGTTCTTGCAGGCGGGTCTGGTACCCGCCTGTACCCTATAACTAAGGGCGTTAGCAAACAGCTTCTGCCAATTTACGACAAGCCTATGGTGTATTACCCCATTTCGGCTTTGATGTTGGCAGGCATACGTGATATTCTGATTATTTCTACCCCTCATGATCTGCCGGGTTTTCAGCGCTTGTTGGGCGATGGATCTGACTATGGTGTGAATTTCTCGTATGCCGAACAGCCTTCACCTGACGGATTGGCTCAGGCCTTTCTTATTGGCGAAGAGTTTATTGGCAATGATTCGGTGTGCTTGGTGCTGGGCGACAATATCTTTCAGGGCAATGGCTTTGGCAAGTTGCTGAGGGATGCTGTGGCCGCCGCAGAGCAGGATAACAAGGCTACAGTGTTTGGCTATTGGGTGGCCGATCCCGAACGTTATGGCGTTGCGGAGTTCGATAAGGATGGCAATGTTCTCTCAATCGAGGAGAAACCCAAAGAGCCTAAGTCCAATTATGCTGTGGTGGGATTGTATTTCTATCCCAACAAAGTGGTGGAGGTGGCCAAGGGGATCAAACCTTCGGCCCGTGGCGAATTGGAAATCACATCGGTCAATCAGCAGTTTTTGGAAGACGAGCAGTTGAAAGTGCAGCTGCTGGGTCGTGGCTTTGCGTGGCTCGACACCGGTACGCATGATTCGTTGGCCGAGGCTTCCACCTTTATTGAGGTTATCGAGAAGCGTCAGGGCCTTAAGGTTGCCTGCCTGGAGAGCATCGCCTATGAGAAAGGATGGATTACTGCCGACGACCTTCGCCGTATTGCTCAGCCGATGGCCAAAAACCAGTATGGCCAGTATCTGTTAAAAATGATCAAAGACTAACTTTTAGTTGCTGATGGAAGTTATAAAGACTGAAATAGACGGACTGTATATTATAGAGCCTCGCATTTTTGGCGATAGCCGGGGTTATTTCTTCGAAAGTTATAACGCCCAGGAGTTTGCCGAAAAAACGGGGTTGAAGGTGGATTTTGTGCAAGACAATGAGTCGTTGTCTCGTTATGGTGTGCTGCGTGGTCTGCATTTCCAGAAACCGCCATTTGCCCAAAGTAAGTTGGTGAGAGTGATCAAGGGAAAAGTGCTTGATGTGGCAGTGGATATTCGTCAGGGTTCGCCTACGTATGGCAAATATGTGTCGGTGGAGCTTAGCGAGGAGAATCATCGCCAGTTCTTTATCAGCAAAGGTTTCGCTCATGGCTTCTCGGTGTTGAGCGACGAGGTGATTTTCCAATATAAATGCGACAATTTCTATGCGCCTCAGAGTGAGGGAGCTATTGCTTGGAATGATGAAGATTTGGCCATAGACTGGAAAGTGCCTGCCGATAAAGTGCTCCTTTCTGAAAAAGACAGTCATCATCCTTCGTTTCGCGATTTTCAGTCACCATTTTCAATATAAGACACCACATGAATATTCTTGTAACTGGAGCTAACGGCCAATTGGGCAATCACATGCGTTTGAAAAACGCAAATTCCCGTCATCAATATTTCTACACGGATATTGAAGACTTGGATATTACCAATCGTAGCGCTGTTGAAGAATATGTCACCACACATCAAATAGAGGCAATAATCAATTGTGCCGCCTATACCAATGTTGACAAGGCTGAATCTGATGAATCTGCCGCAGATCTGCTCAATCATGTTGCTGTTGGCTATATGGCGCAGATTATGGCTTCGGTGGGTGGTTTGCTGGTACATGTTTCGACTGATTATGTTTTTGGCGGTTCACTTTACAATACGCCGTTGCAGGAAGATTGTCAGACCAATCCTACCAGTGCTTATGGTCGCACTAAGTTGGCTGGCGAGCAGGCAATAGTGTCGTCGGGTTGTCGGTATCTGATTTTTCGCACGGCATGGCTTTATAGTGAGTTTGGTAAGAATTTTTGTAAGACCATGTTGTCGCTTACTGCTACAAAGCCTGCGCTGACTGTGGTTTTTGACCAAGTGGGCACCCCGACCTATGCGGGCGACTTGGCTTTAGCCATCTCAACCATTGTTGAGAATGGCTGGGATGAGGGTAATGAAGGTATCTATCATTTCGGCAACGAAGGTGTTTGCAGTTGGTTCGATTTTACGAAAGAGATTGCCCGCCAGTCGCACCAATTAGATTGCGATATCCGCCCTTGTCACAGCAGCGAATATCCAAGTCCTGTTGTTCGCCCCAGTTATTCGGTGTTGGACAAAACAAAGTTTAAGAATACATTTCATATAACAATTCCTTATTGGACAGATAGTCTTGCTGTTTGTCTGAAAGGATTATTAAAATGATTATATATGGCTACTCCTTTTATTCATGAAAGCAGTTATGTTGACGATGACGTCATCATTGGTGAAGATACCAAAATATGGCATTTTTGTCATGTGCAGCGTGGTGCCCATATTGGACAGCGTTGTTCTTTTGGCCAAAATGTGAATATCGGTAACAATGTTAAGATTGGCAATGGTGTCCGTATCCAGAATAATGTGTCGGTGTATGAAGGTGTAGAGATCGAAGATAATGTTTTCTGCGGACCCAGCTGTGTGTTCACCAATGTCACCACTCCGCGAGCTCACTTCCCTTGTCATGGGGTATATGCCAAGACTTTAATCAAAGAGGGTGCGTCGCTCGGTGCCAATAGTACGGTGGTTTGTGGCCATACTGTGGGCCGGTCGGCTCTTATCGCAGCGGGTGCCGTGGTGACAAAGAATGTACCCGATTATGCTTTGATGGCTGGCGTTCCGGCTCGTCGCATCGGTTGGGTGTGCGAATGTGGTAAACGCCTTGATGATTCGCTTAAGTGCGAGTGCGGACGCCATTACCATCTGTCGTCCGACGAAGTGTTAGTTCAAGATAATGATTAATTTTAACCTTTTCTAAAGTGAAGTTGAAACAAGTCATATCATTTTGTTTGCTGCTGGTGACGGTTACCTCCGTCTTTGCCAAGCGTGAACCGGATTGGATGAAGTCGTTGCCTTTGCCTAGCAATGATTCGTATATATATGTTCGTGAGGCTGGCGAGGGCTCAACTGCGCTAAATGCCAAGAATATGGCTATCATACACGTTTTTGAGCAGACGGCTTCTCGTTTTGGTGTTTCGTTCAATTCTCAACGGGCTCTTCGCGATCTTCAGTCGGGCGAAGACTACGAAATCATTGCTGCTCAATATAATATTCCTATCCATCTTGTGGATGATTATGCTATTAAGCAGGCCGATTCTCACTATCTTGTTTATGTTTTATGTCAAGTAGTTTCTCGCAGGACGATAATGCCTATCTGGGAGACTGGCGTTCAGGCATCTTCGTATGAAGACTTTCCTGCTATGTTCAGCTCTATGATGCTTCCCGGCCTGGGCCAGATAAAGAAAGGTCGTGTGGGTGCAGGCGCTCTCACCCTTTTGGGCGAAGTGGCTTTTGTGGGTAGTGCTGTGACGTTTAATGTGTTGGCCCATAAACAATTGAATGTGATGGGCGATAATGTCAATTCTCAAAATATCGAAGGATTCTTGGGCGCATATCAGCGGTATAATGACTATCGCACGGCTTCGTACCTTTCATGGGGAGCAGCCGGATTGTTGTATATAGTCAATATTATTCAGGCATATTGCATATCACCCAAGACTGACTTGCCGGCATTTGCGTATTCTCCATCAATCATTTGTACGGGAAACAGTGTGGCTCCCTCGATAGCATTATCTTATAATTTTTAAAAGGTAGGGAATTATGAAAAAGTTTGTAATACTATTTCTGATATCGATCTTATTTTTTAGTTCCTGTATCAAAGATCCAGGTGCATACGGCTATTATAACGTTACAACCTTCCGTGGTGTAGTGATTGAGCGGTTTTCGAACAAACCATTATCCAATATACTGGTTTACGTTGCGAATACCCAGGAAGTATTGGCAAAGGCATATACTGATTCTCTTGGATGTTTCAGTATGGAAATCCCTCTCGACAAGTTAACTTCTGACTACTTTATTGCAACCACCAATGAGTCTAGGTATCAGACGCACTATATTGATTATTATAGGTTGACAGTCGGGTCGCAGTATCAAAATATGGATACTTTGTATTTTGAGATGCAGTCTATTCCGGAATTGGTTACTGTGGAACCAATCGGCAGTGGGGAAGACTCATTCGATTGCTATGGTTTCATTGTCAGCGACGGGTATTCGCCTATTATTGAGCGTGGTTTTGTTTACGACACCATAAAATATCCCACCATAAATCACAACCGTGTTGTTTCTAACGATGTGTTATACGAATTCCATGCTGGCATTTCCCCTCTTCCGAATAAGAAATATTATGTTAGAGCATACGCGATTAATGAAATAGGTATCAACTATAGTGACCCAGTGGCCTTCAATTCGCATTCGAATCTTCCTGACGTGGTTCTTTCGGAAGTGTCTAATATTACTGCCACGAGTGTTACTTGTGATGGTGAAGTGACTTCTGATGGTGGTCGAAAGGTGCTTTCTTATGGACTCTGTTGGAGTATGTCGCCCCAGCCCACCATGAAGAACAGTCATGCGGAAGCTGGCTATGGTGTTGAGTCGTTCTCCTTTGAAATTACCAATCTGCTGCCGAGCCATACCTATTATGTTCGTGCTTATGCACAGAACGAGAATGGTGTTTCTTATAGCAACCAGATGGTGGTCACTACCGAAAATGGTTTGCCCGAGGTAACAACTGCCGCAATCCGTTCCGATTTGGCCTCTTTGGCTGTTGCCGGAGGTGAGGTGATTTTGGATGGTGGATTCCCTGTCATCCGTCGCGGCATTTGCTTCGGTACATCGCCCATGCCTACGATTAGCAATAATCATACTGTGGATGGCAGCGGCCTGGGATCGTTTGTGAGTCAGATGACGAATCTTACTCCGGGTGTCACTTACTATTATAGGGCTTATGCTACCAATGGTGTAGGCACGGTATATGGAGATCAAAGGTCATTTACTGCACGTTAGTTAAAAGTTAATGCTAGTGATTATGAAGGTATCTATTCAAAATAAAACGATAAAGGCTATTGCATGTCTGTTTTTCCTGACGTGTGCTATTCCTTTCGCAAAAGCGCACGACTTTGCTGCGGTTTCCCCATCTGGTCAGATGTTGTATTACGAGATACTGACCGATAGCACTGTCTGCGTTACCTATCCAAATCATGTTGGATCGTCTTATTATAGTGGCTTTGCCATGCCAACGGGTGTATTGCAGATACCTGGCTCGGTGGCTCATTCTTCCGCAACGTATAAGGTTGTTGAGATTGGCAACTATGCATTTTATGCTTGCTCAGGCATTAGCCAGGTCATCCTTCCGGCTACTGTTGCTTCTTTGGGCGACAATTCTTTTTATGCTTGTACGTCACTTCAAAAAATCGATCTGCCCAATTCTGTGGCTTTCATCGGCATGCGTGCTTTTCAGTCATGTTCAAGTCTCAGCGAACTTTCGATGCAAGAAGGTTTGATTGTGATAGGTTATTTGGCATTCGAAGGCTGCAGCAGTCTTACTTCTGTTACAATCCCCAATTCTGTTATGAATCTGGGCAACTGGGCTTTCTGTAATTGTTCTTCGTTAGATACTCTTTCAATCGGAACTTCCTTGCCCAGTGTGGCAACTAATGCTTTTCTTGGTTGTCAGAATGTAAGATACCTGAATTACAATTGTCGCAATGCCGTTGTGACGGCAGCGGGTAGTTCTACCTTGCCTATCACTAATGTTGAAGAACTTGTTGTTGGCGATAGCGTACAAGTCGTTCCTCAGTATGCTTTTGCCGGAGCTTCGCATCTTTCTCAGATTTATCTTGGCAAATCGCTGTCCAGTGTTGGGTGCAATGCTTTTGCTAATTGTGATTCCGTTGCCAGCATTATTGTCGGGGCGTTAGTCCCGCCTGCATTATGTCTCAATACATTTGCAAATTACAATGCTGAGCTCACTTTGCCTTGTGGTTCGGCACTGCTTTATTCCAATGCCGAGGTTTGGTCTAATTTCACGACCGTCAATACCTTTTTCCCATTCATATTGAATGCTATTCCCAATGATTCGAGTCTAGGTTATGTGACCATTGTTGCAGCCCCCACTTGTAGTAGTCCTGTGGCTCAAATTTCTGCAACCCCATACGCTGGCTATCATTTTCTCAAATGGCAGGATTCGGAAATTGCCAATCCCCGTAATTATGCTGTAACTAGCGATGAGACCATCTCCGCAATATTTGTTTCTGACACTTCTGTGATAGATGTTGTGGTTGCTGATATGGCCCAAGGTTCGGCATTGGGTTCGGGTACCTACTATTATCAGGATTCAATAATTATAGAGGCCCAGGCCAACTATGGATATCATTTTACACAGTGGAATGATGGTAACGCTAATAATCCGCGAACAATAGTTGTGGCACAGGATTCTGTTCTTACAGCTTCGTTCGCTCCTAATACATATATTATAAGTATAGAGTCTTCCGACACTGTTATGGGTGAGGTCACCGGCCAAGGCAGCTATGCATACTTAAATAATGTAACGATTCAGGCATCAGCCCTGCCGGGTTATTATTTTGATCATTGGAGCGATGGCATTATCGACAATCCTCGTCAATTAGAGGTCTTGTCCGATTCAACCATTGTCGCCATTTTCATGCCAAATCATTATGATGTTGCTGTTCTGAGCAATGATTCTTTGCGTGGTTCGGTTTCGTGGACTGGCAATTTTGTGCACATGGCGTTGGTCACCCTCACGGCTTCCCCCATCGGAAACAATCATTTTGTTTCGTGGAACGATGGTGATACAACCAATCCTCGTCAGGTGCGTATTATTTCTGATACCACTTTTACTGCCATCTTTGCGCCTAGCCTATTTCAGTTGTCCACATTGGTCGATACTAACGAGGGTGTAGTTCTCGGCGTCGGTTTCTATTCGAATATGGAATCTCTCACCATAGAGGCTGTTCCTCATTCGCATTATCATTTTGTCGAATGGTCGGATGGTGTCACTTCCAATCCCCGCTTTGTAACTGTCATTTCCGATACAATGTTCATCCCGGTGTTCCACATGAATGATCAGTTCGACATTGTTGCCAATTCTAGCGACATTAGTTTTGGTATCGTAGAGGGATCCGGCAGATATTTCTATGCCGATACTGTTGTTCTTACCGCAGTACCACAGGGTGAACATGGCGAATTCTATTTCTGGACAGACGGATGCACAGACAATCCTAGAATTGTTACTGTTCTTGGTGATGCGCAATACGAAGCAGTTTTCGGTTTCGAACGTCATCAATTAACGCTTGAAGCAGATAATAATAATGGCATTCTTTATGGCGAAGGTCAATATCCCTATGGATCTGAGGTTTATATTGAGGCTGTCCCGTATCCGGGATATATATTTACAGGATGGTCCGATCAAATCACCGATAATCCTCGCTCCGTAATCATTTATTCCGATACCACCTTTGTTGCTCATTTCGCCGTCAACAACGATGAACTTGCTATCGATGATGTTCCCGAGACCAATTATCTGATTACTCTCAATCATCGACATCTTCATGTACAGACCACTTTACCCAATGATATCCAGGTGTTTGACATTCAGGGTCGAGTAATTGCAAGAACAAATGGTATCGATTTGTCGGTACAAATCCCAGTTGCAGGTCTGTATTTTATCCAAGTCGGAAATGCTGGCGCATCAAAAATTATTGTACAGTAGTCTCCTTTAATACAGTTAACCTTGTCCATTAGCTAAACATAGGCTGGTTAATCTCAAAATCCCGCTACATCCTTTTTGTTTACGGACAAAAAAGATGTAGCGGTTCTTGTATCAAGAATCTTATTTTTCCACTTAATCTTTCATTATATTATATACTATAGAAAAACAATTCACTGCACATTATGCTGATGAGCTGGACAAAATAATGCCTTCAGCCTTTGTTGCAATTATATTTGCAAGGACCCGGTAACAAAAATTAGGCGAAAAATGAGGGAGGCAACTCTGAGCAGGTGAAAAATCCGCCCAAAACACTCACCCAAGGCGTCGAAATTCCGCCGGATAAGTTTATTCCGTCCCGAAAAGTGCCCCAGAGTCCGTCACCTGCGCCGCCTCCCCGTCACGA
>JAKSMO010000052.1 GCA_024400545.1 Bacteroidales bacterium
TGTAGAGGGTGCCATCGATCACATAGTCGATGGGCAGGCCTTTGTCGATGAGGGTGCGGTTCTGGTCCATGTTGCCGCTGAGGGTCTCGGCCTCGCCGGTGCCTTCGCCGCCACCTTCGCCGCCGCCGTGACCGGGTTGGTCGCTAAAGGTAGCGATGAGGGTCATGTTGCCCTTGATTTTGATGACGCGGGGGTTCTCGTAGTTGCCGTCGCTCCAGTTGTTGAAATAGTAGCCCTGAGCGGGGGTGGCCATGATGGTCACCTCGGTGCCAGCAGCGTAGGTGCCGCCGCCTGCTACGGTGCCGTAGGCAGGATTGTTGGACTGAAGGGTGATGGTGTACTCCTTGTTGCAGGAGGTGAGCATGAAGGTGCCGAGGAGGGCTACCAGGCTCAACAGGAAAAATCTTCTTTTCATGTTTTTATAGCTTTAATTTTTGAGTACAAAAATAAGAACTTTTTTTGAATAATGACGAATTATTTTTTATCAGGGATGGTTAGGTGCTGATTGATAGGGGGTTGGGGCGGTGTTGGTTGGGGGGTGGGTGGGGTTGATTTTGGTTGAATTGGGTTTTTGTTGGGTTGGTTTTTGTTGCTGGGGGAGGGGTGCGGCTAGCGGGGTGTGGCTCGCCGAGCTCGGCTCGCCGGGGAGGGGCGGCGGTGTGGTGCTGGGGGGCTGGGCTTGATGGGGGCGGGGAGGGAGCGGCTTGCGGGGCTTGGCTTACCGAGCTCGGCTCGCCGAAAGTGGGGCGGCGGGGGCATGAAAAGCGCATTGTTGATAAAAAATGTGGGGGAAGGGCTGGTATGTCGGATTTTTTTTGTAATTTTGCATTTTAAAATATATTTTATGGACGAGAATCAGAAACTACCCAACGAGCAGACCCCAACCCCCGCCGACAGGCCGGAGGAGATGGAGAATGCGGCAGAGTTGGCACCTCAGAATGAGGAGGTTGCAGGCGAGGGAAGTACCCTCTCGCTGAGCGGAATGTTCAAAGAATATTGGATTGATTATGCTTCCGATGTGATTTTGGACCGCTCGGTGCCGGATATTGACGACGGTCTGAAACCTGTGCAACGACGCATTTTGCACGCCATGAAGGAGACTGACGACGGACGGTTTACGAAGGTGGCCAACATTGTGGGTACGACGATGCTCTACCATCCCCACGGCGACGCCTCGATTAACGACGCGCTGGTGAATATGGGCCAGAAGAACCTGCTGATAGACTGCCAGGGTAACTGGGGCAACATACTGACGGGCGACGGCGCGGCAGCAGGCCGATATATTGAGGCAAGGCTGTCGAAGTTTGCCAAAGAGGTGTGCTTTAACGCCAAGACGACCCAATGGAAGCCGAGTTACGACGGCAGGAAGCAGGAACCCGTGGCACTGCCGGTGAAGTTTCCGCTGCTGCTGGCTCAGGGCACCAAGGGTATTGCCGTGACACTGACATCGGTGATTCTGCCCTATAATTTCTGCGAGCTGATAGAGGCTTCGATATGTGTGCTGAAGGACGAGCCTTTTGAGATTTTTCCCGATTTTCCAACGGGAGGACAGATAGACGTGTCGCGCTATAACGATGCCGCTGTGGGCGGCAGGCTGCGCATACGCGCCAAGATGCACTATGACGAGAAACGCAAGGCCATAGTGATTACCGAAGTGCCCTATGGCGTGACTACGGATGTGCTGATAGACAGCATACTGAAGGCTAACGAGAAGGGCAAGATTAAGATTAAGAAGGTGGATGACAACACGGCCGCCGAGGTGGAGATTGTGTGCTATCTGCCCAACGGCATTTCGCCGGACCAGATGATGGACGCGCTGTATGCCTTTACGAACTGCCAGATTAGTTTCTCGCCCCAGACTTGCGTGATTGTGAACAACAAGCCGGTGTTTATGACGGCCAGCGATATTCTGCGCCACTCGACGATGCGCACCAAGGACCTGCTGCGGCAGGAACTGGAGATACAGCTGGACGAACTGGAGAACCAGTGGCACTGGGTGAGCCTGGAGAAGCTGTTTTTTGAGAAGGGGATTTACAAGATATTGGAGAAGAAGGATTTTGCTACCTGGGAGGACCAGGTGACGGGCATTGAGCGCGGTTTTGACCCCTACCGCAAGCTGCTGAAGAAGGAGGTGACCCGCGACCAGGTGCTGAAGTTGTGTGAGAAGCCGGTGCGCAAGATCTCGAAGTTTGATATCAAGAAGGCCATGGAAACGCTGGCCAATATCGAGACTGATATTGATGAGACGAAGAACCACCTGGCCCACCTGACGGACTACGCAATCAATTATTTCAAACATATTTTGGACACCTACGGCAAGGGACGCGAACGCAAGACGGAGATTCGCGACTTTGAGGATATACAGGCATCGACGGTGGCTGTGGCCAACGAGAAGCTGTATGTGAACCGCGCCACGGGGTTTGCCGGCATAGCGCTGAAGAAGGAAGAGGGTGTGGAGTATGCCTTTGACTGCTCGAAGATGGACGACATAGTGGTGTTCCGCACGGACGGCACGATGATGGTGACCAAGGTGCAAGACAAGGCTTTTGTGGGATCGACGTCGTGTAAGGAGATCCAGCATATCGGCGTGTTCCGCAAGCGGGACGACAGGACGGTGTACAACATGGTGTATCGCGACGGCAATATGGGCTATGTGTTTGTGAAGCGTTTTTCGGTGATAGGTGTGACACGCGATACGGAGTATGACCTGACAAAGGGGTCGAAGGGCTCGAAGATACTGTATTTCACGGCCAATCCGAATGGCGAGGCCGAGGTGATAACGGTGCACCACGCCACGAAGGCCAAGCTGAAGAAGGTGAGTTTTGACTTTGACTTTGCCAAGCTGGCCATCAAGGGCAGGCAGGCAATGGGCAATATTCTGACCCGAAACGCAGTGCGCAATATCACGAAGAAGGGCGAGGGTGTATCGACGCTGGAGGCCAGAGAGATTTGGTTTGACGGCTCGGTGAAACGACTGAATGCCAACGGAGCAGGCGTGTCGCTGGGACGTTTCTCGGGCAAGGACAAGGTGTTCTCGCTGACACAGTCGGGCTATATGCGCCTGACGGGGTACGACCTGAGCACGCATTTTGACGAGGACCTGCTGGAGGTGAGGAAATATCACAAGCAGCAGATAGTGACGGCACTGTATCGCGAAGCAGGGACGGGCTATCTGTATGTGAAGCGTTTCCAGGCCGAGGACACGGACAAGAAGCTGGCCTTTTTGGACGAGGGCGACAAACTGGTGGACTACAAGATGGACACCTATCCCAACCTGCGCGTGATTTATGACGAGAACAGCGGCAAGAAGATTCTGCAGGAGGATATCAATATTGACGAGTTTATTGCCGTGAAGGGCTATAAGGCCAAGGGCAAACGCATTACAACCAGCGAGGTGAAGGAGCTGCAATGGCTGGAGCCCGCACCGGAGCCGGAACCCGAACTGACGGAGGAAGAGCCTGAGGTGGAGGAAGAAGAGATTAATGACCGCGAGGGATTTGCCGAAGGCACCCAGACGGAACTGTTTTGACAATATTATACTTGAGAAATGAAGATATTAGTTGTGTTGCCACGCTTCCCATATCCCTTGGAGAAAGGGGATAAGTTGCGTGCTTTTAACCAGATAAAGGAGCTGTCGAAGAACCATGAGGTGTATTTGTTTTGTGTGTCGCACAAGCAAGTGCCTATGGGCCACAAGGGCATGATAAGTAGATACTGCAAGGATATGTGCGTGGTGAAGCTGCCGATGACGGCCAGCGTGTGGCGGACGGCGAAGAACTTTATGTCGGTGAAGTCGTTGCAGATGGGCTGGTGGGACTCGTGCAAGTCGCGCAAGGCCTACAAGGCTTTTGAGGCCAAGGTGCAGCCCGACGTGATATACAACCAGATGGTGCGCACGATGCCGCTGGTGGCACGATCGGAGTATGCCAAGGTGATGGATTTTCAGGACTCGCTGTCGATGAATACGGAGCGGAGAATGGACCACGCCAAGTTTTTCTTGTGGCGATGGCTGCTGCATTTTGAGTTTAAGATGCTGCGCTCGACGGAGTATAACTCGTTTGGCATTTTTGACGCCCTGACGGTGATCAGCGAGCCGGATGCCGAGGCTATCCCGCAGCCTAAGAAGGACGGGGATAAGCTGCAGATTGTGCCCAACGGGGTGGATATGGATTATTTTGCCCCCAGGGAGTGCGAGAAGAGATACGACATTGTGTTTTGCGGCAATATGAGTTATGAGCCCAATGTGAGGGCATCGAGATACTTGGTGGAGAAGGTGATGCCCATTGTGTGGCAGGAGTTTCCTCAGGCCAGGGTGCTGCTGGCAGGCGCTACGCCGAGCAAGCAGGTGAGAGCGTTGGCAGGTGAGCGGGTGACGGTGTCGGGCTATGTGGACGACATCAGAGAGTGCTACGCTTCGGCCAAGGTGTTTGCCGCCCCGATGCAGACGGGGTCGGGCCTGCAGAACAAACTGCTGGAGGCTATGTCGATGCAGCTGCCATGTGTGACGACATCGATAGCTAACGACTCGCTGAATGCCGAGAACGGCAGAGAGGTGCTGGTGGGCAATACGCCCACGGCTTTTGCCGGACACCTGATGGCTTTGCTGAAAGACGAGCAGTATGCCCAGGAGATGGCAATGAACGGATATGAATATGTGAAGGAGAACTTCAGCTGGGCAGCGGCCTGCAAGAAGCTGGAGGCGGTGTTGAGGAATGTAGAATGAAGAATGTAGAATGAAGAGTTCCGGGTGCGGGGTGGTGTTTGTAATCTACATTCTACAATTTACACTCTACACTCTAAAATCTACACTCTACAATCTAAAATCTTAAAGCGATATAATGGCAAATTGGAAACCGAATAACCACGGCAAGTGGAAGAAACCTATAGGCGAATGGGAGGCTGAGGGAATGCCGAAGAAGCGCCTCACGCCCCAGGAACGCAACACTTTTAGTACGGAAGTGGTGCCAGAGAAGGCTATATTGGTGAGTGTGTGCGCGAATGGCACGACGATGGAACGCACGGAAGAGTGCTTGAACGAGCTGGCTTTTCTGCTGGATACGGCAGGAGGAATACCGGTGAAGCAGGTGGTGCAGAAACTGGAGCGCCCCGATACCCGCACTTATGTGGGCAGCGGCAAGCTGGAAGAGATTAAGGAATATAAGAATGCGCTGGATGCCGACTTTCTGGTGTTTGACGACGAGCTGACTCCGGCCCAACTGCGCAACTTGGAACGCGAGTTTGAATGTCGCATCCTGGACCGCACAACGCTGATCCTGGATATCTTTGCCAAACGGGCCCGCACAAGCATTGCCAAGACCCAGGTGGAGCTGGCCCAGCTGCAATATATGCTGCCACGCCTGACCCGCATGTGGACGCATTTGGAACGCCAGCGCGGCGGTATCGGTATGCGCGGACCCGGCGAGACGCAGATTGAGACGGACCGCCGACTGATTACGGAGAAGATAGCCCTGCTGAAGGAGAAACTGCGGGATATTGACAAGCAGAAGGTGCAGCAGCGCAAGAACCGCGAAGCCCTGGTGCGTGTGGCCCTGGTGGGCTATACGAATGTGGGTAAATCGACCTTGATGAATTTGCTGAGCAAGAGCGATGTGTTTGCCGAAAACAAGCTTTTTGCCACGTTGGACACGACGGTGCGCAAGGTGGTGCTGGGCAACCTGCCTTTCTTGCTGACGGACACGGTGGGTTTTATCCGCAAGCTGCCCCACGGACTGGTGGAGTCGTTTAAATCGACCCTGGACGAGGTGAAGGAGGCCGACCTGCTGATGCATGTGGTGGATATCTCGCACCCCGACTACGAGGAACAGATTAACGCTGTGAACCGCACGCTGGAAGAGATCGGGGCCGCCGACAAACCCACGATATTGGTGTTTAACAAGATTGACGCCTACACTTTTGTGGAGAAGGAAGAGGACGACCTGACGCCTATGACGAAGGCTAACTGGACGATGGAGATGCTGCAGAACTCGTGGATGTCGAAAATGGAAGGTCCGAACACTCCGGCGAACCACATTATCTTTATCAGCGCGGCAAACCGCGACAATATTGACGCGCTGCGCAATTTGATGTACGATGAGGTGAAGAAGATTCACGCAATCCGCTACCCATACAATAACTTTTTGTACTGATTTGTAAGACAATATTATGTATTTTGAAGGAATAATTATAGCTGTTGCTACTTTTTTTATTATAGGAACTTTCCATCCGATAGTGATTAGAGCCGAATACCACTGGGGCGTGAAATGCTGGCCGTATTTTGCCGTGGTGGGAGTGGCATTGCTGGCGGTGTCGCTGTTTGTGAAGAATATGCTGCTGGCGGCGATTATCGGCGTGATAGGATGCTCGGCACTGTGGAGCATCCTGGAGCTCTTCCAACAGCGTGAGCGTGTGAGAAAGGGCTGGTTTCCGAAGAATCCGAAGAGGGAAGAGTGATGAGAGGGTTGTAGATTGTAGAGGGTAGAGGGTAGATTGTAGAGTGGGCTGGCGCGGTTTTTATTCTTTATTTAAGATTTAAGATTTTACTATTCACTATTCACCATTCACTATTCACTATTCACCATTCACAGATCACTGATTACCGATTGCTGGGGTGAACCGAGCACGGTTCACCGATCACTGATCATTGCTGAAAAAATCGATGATTTGTTTGGCTTTGGCAGGGCCGACTACCTTGGCGAGGTCGGCTTGGGTTTGTAGTTTGACTTCTTTGAGGCTGCCGAATTTGAGGAGGAGGTCGCGGGCGGTCTTTTCGCCAATGCCAGGGATATCGGTGAGCTGGGTGCGGAAGGTGCCCTTGCTACGCTTGTCTTTGTGGAAGGTGATGGCGAAGCGGTGGACCTCGTTTTGTATCTGCTCGAGGAGGTGGAAGAGGGGGTCGGTGGGTTTGAGTCCGACAACGGCAGGGGGGAAGCCATAGAGCAGCTCGGAGGTGTGGTGGCGGTCGTCTTTGGCGAGGCCGGCAATGGGGATTTCGAGATGGAGCTGGTCTTGTATGACCTGGCGTGCCACTTCCATCTGGCCACGGCCACCATCGACAACAAGGAGTTGGGGGAGGGGTTTGCCCTCGTCGGAGAGGCGTTTGTAGCGGCGGAAGATGACTTCGGCCATGGAAGCGTAGTCGTCGGGACCTTCGACGGTCTTGATATTGAATTTGCGGTATTCTTTGCGGTTGGGCTTGCCATTGGTGAAACGCACCATGGCGGCGACGGGATAGGCTCCTTGGATGTTGGAGTTGTCGAAGCACTCGATATGGACAGGGAGCATGGGAAGCTGGAGGGCTTTCTGGATGCGTTCGAGCAGGTGCTCGTTGCGATGGGAGAGGGCTCCTTCGTCGGGGTTGACAAGGGCGCGCTGGTGCTTGCACTGGATTTGGTAGGCCTTGACGTTGCGGAGGGAGAGTTCGAGGAGTTGGAGCCTGTCGCCTCGGGAGGGGATGGTTTGTTTGAGATATTCCTCGGGAAGGTCGGGCACGGGGATGGGAAGGACGGCCTCGCGGGCAGTGGATTGGGTGCGCTCGTGGAGGTTGGGAATGACGGTGGAGAGGATCTCGGCGTCGGACTCGTCGAGCTGTTTTTTGATCTCGTTGGAGAAACTATAGATGATGCTGCCGTTTTTGATGCGCATCATATTGACATAGGCATAGCGGTCGTCGGAGAGGATGGAATAGACATCGACATCGTGGACGTTGGTGTTGACGACGGTGGATTTGCTTTGGTATTCCTCGAGACGGCGGATGCGGCGTTTTATGACCTCGGCCTCTTCGAACCGGAGCTGGTCGGCGAGAGAGAACATCTGCTGCTTCATGTCTTTGAGGATATCGGCGAAGTCGCCTTTGAGGATGCGGCGGATATTGGCGATCTCGGCCATGTAGTCGTCGTGACTTTGGAGTCCGGCGCAGGGGGCCTTGCAGATGCCTATCTGGTGTTTCATGCAGGGGCGTTTCTGCATGGTGTTGCATTTGCGGTAGGAGAAAAGCTGGTCGATGATATCCTGCAGTTCGCGTAGGATGCGCTGGTTGGGGTAGGGGCCGAAGTACTGGCCGCGGGTTTGGTGGTTGCGGGTGAAGAGGAGGCGGGGGTATTGCTCGTCGGTGATGCAGAGGTAGGGGTAGGTCTTGTCGTCCTTGAGGAGGCTGTTGTAGCGGGGCTGGTAGCGTTTGATAAGGTTGTTTTCGAGGAGGAGGGCATCGACCTCGGTGGCCACGACAGTGACGCGGAAATCGTAGATGTGGCGGACGAGCATACGGATCTTGGCCGTTTTGTCGTCGTAGCGTTCGAAATACTGGCGCACGCGGCGTTGGAGGTTGCGGGCCTTACCGACATAGATGACATTCCCCGATTCGTCGAGGTGCTGATAGACACCGGGACTTTCGGGGATGGTTTTGAGCCGCAATGCGATGCGGTCGATATGTTTATTTATGGATGCGTCGATCACTCGGGATAAACAATCTTGGTTTTCTCGACTTTGAACTTGATGCTGTTGATGCCGTGGATTTCGTATTTGCTGGTGCGCTGGGAGATATTGATGGAGTGGGTGCCTACGCTATTGAAGAAATAGAACTGGCGGACGACCTGGGACACCTCGAGGATGCCTTGGCTGTTGATGTCGCCCATCCAATGGTTCTCGTGATTGCGGAGGAGGAGTGTGCTGAAGAGGGTGCGGGTGTCGCCGACAGGGCTGTTGACCTCGATCATGAGGGGAAGGCCAGCCTCGTGGAAGGCAGCGGTATCGATTTGGAGGGTGACGATGAAGTTGAAGCAGTCGTCGGTGTTGGGAGCCTCGACACTGAAAGACTCGGGCTCGAAGCGGAGCCATTTGGCATTGTTGAAAGAGTGGGTGTCGTCGATGAGGACGTTTTTGCCACAGGCGCAGAAAAGGACGAGGGCCAGGAGGGGGAGGATTATCTTTTTCATTTAGTTGAGCTGGATTAACTGTTGGAGGATTTGGACGGCATTGGTGGCGGCACCTTTGCGAAGGTTGTCGGCAACGCACCAGAGGTTGAGGCTGCGGGGCTGGGAGAGATCGCGACGGACACGGCCCACGAAGACCTCGTCGCGGTTGTGCGACATGACGGGGGTGGGATAGAGGTTGGTGTCGGGGGTGTCGCAGAGCACGACGCCGGGGGTGTTGGCGAGGAGCTGGTTGACCTCGTTGATGTCGAAATCGTTGTGGAACTCGATGTTGACAGCCTCGCTATGGCCGCCTACGACGGGGACGCGGACGACGGTGGCGGTAACCTGGATGTCGGGGTCGGCGAGGATTTTGCGCGTTTCATCGACAAGTTTCTGCTCTTCGGTGGTGTAGCCGTCGGGGCGGAAATCGCCACCATGGGGGAAGAGGTTGCGGAAGATCTGGTTGGGGTAGGCAGGCTGGTAGGCCTCGGCAAGGTCTTGCTGCATGGTGGGGCGCAGCTGGGAGCTGGCCACAGTATGCTGAGCAAAGTAGGACTCCTCGGACTGGAGTTGGCGGACGGCCTTGATGCCGGTGCCGGTGATGCTCTGGTAGGTGGAGATGACGAGGCGTTTGATGCGGTATTTCCAATGCAGACGCGACACTGCGAGGACCATTTGGATGGTGGAGCAGTTGGGGTTGGCGATGATGCGGTTGTGAGGCTGGACGGCATTGATGTTGATTTCGGGCACGACGAGAGGGATATCGTCGCACATGCGCCAGCAGGAAGAGTTGTCGATGACGGTGCAGCCCACTTCGGCGAACATGGGGGCATATTGGCGCGAAGTGGATGCGCCAGCGGAGAAGATTGCATATTGAGGATGCTGGGCGATGGCGTCTTCGACGCTGATGACAGTGAGTTTGCGTCCGGCAAAATCGATTTGCTTGCCTACTGATTTGGCCGAAGCGGCGGCCAGGATTTCGTGGTTGGCGAAACCTCTCTCTTGAAGAACTTGGAGCATCACGCCACCTACGAGGCCGGTGGCACCTACAACAGCAATTTTCATGTTGAGAATGTTATCTGATTAAAGTGATAGTACCTTTGATTTCTTGGATGGTGTTGGGCTCGAGGGTGGAGCGGTAGCGCATGATATAGACATAGGTGCCAGTGCTACAGGGGCGGCCATTGAGGTCGGTGCCATCCCAGCTGCCGTCGGGGCCCTGGATGTAGCTGACCTGTTCGCCACGGCGGTTGTAGATATACATCTTCCAATTGTTGATGTTACCCTGGACGGCAGGGTAGAATTTGTTGTTGGTGGAGCGGTCGGGGGTGAAGATATTGGGGATGAAATTGGCCACCTTATGGAGCGGGATGTCGAGGGAGGCGGTGTCGTCGCAGCCATAGTTGTTGTGGACGGCCAGTTTGACATTCATGGTATCGGTGCCGTTGAGGGGGAAGATGATGCTAGTTTCGGGGTCGTTGCTGGTGCGGTTCATGGGGAGGAGCCATTTGCGAGTGTCGTGGCCGTAGCTATCGTCGAAGAGCTCGATGGTGAGATTGTCGAGGGTGGCCACTTCGGGGGAATGGCGGATGATGGCCTTCATGGGGATGAATGTGAAGTCGAGAGTTACGATACTATCGCAGCCCCACTGGTTTTTGAGGATGACGGTGTCGAACTCGCGGGTGTCGTCGTTGTCGGCGGCATAAGAGCGGCCGTTGAGCCAGGTGTGCTCTTTGCAGTCGAGGACATAGTCGGTATTGAAGCTGATGTCGGAGACGATGAGTTTGAGGTGGCAGACAGAGTCGCACTCCTGCTGGGAATAGAAATGTTTGGTGTAGTCGTCGATAGGCGTGGTGAAGGATTCGCCATTCCAGGTGAAGGTCTCGCCGTTGCAGATGCCCTCGGTTTCATAAACGTCGTAGTTGGTGAAGGTTTGGATGAGGATGCTGTCGTTGTTGTTGCAGCCATTGAGGAAGGAAGCGGTGCAGTGGATCCAGGTGGAGTCGATATGGCCCATAGTGAGGCGGCCCTGCTGGCTGAGGAACTGCGTTTGGGCATTGTTGTTGTTGGGATTCTCGGAGAGGTTGTAGCTGGGCATGACGGTGAGCTGGCCGTTGAACTCTTTGACGGCGCTCCAAGAGATGCTTTGGGGAGTTTGTTCCTGATCGTAGGCCAGACGTACATTGCAGACCTCGCCTTCGCAGAGGATGGTGTCGTCGCATTCGAGGGACATTTCGCGGTCGATATTAACACCTACGGTGATGGTGTCGCGCATACTGCGGTTGTCGTAGCCATACCAGTAGCCATTGGCGCCCTGATAGATGCACTGCACGACATAGCGGGTGGTGCGGGTGGGGGAGACGCTGACTTGGGAGTGTTCGTTGTTGGTGTAGTAGCCATTGGTGTCGCCGGGGTTGCTGGTGAGCTGGACGGAGTCGATGATATTGCCCTGCTCGTCCTCGAACAAACGCCACCAACGGATGTTTTTAGCTGTTTGGCCCTGGGGAGTGAAGCGCCAAGCCTCGTACTGGGTCTCGGTGGTCCAGCCGCCAGCCTGGTTGCCGCGGTTGGGGGCTACGAAAGCTCCGGGGGAGTTGCTCTGGATGTAGAAAGTGGGTTGGCCGAGGTAGTTGGCATCTTGGTAGTGGGATTCCTGATCGGTGCCGGTGGCGTTTTGGATGCCGATGATGCCCTTGCCGCTATTGGTGGAGGAGCAGCAGTAGCGCTGTTTGACATGGACTTCGATGATGTTGGTGCCCTCGTAGCACACAATCTGGTAGGTGTTCTTCTCGTTGTTGTTGCCAAAGAGGCCTACACCGTTAACACTGGCGCAGAGATAGCGGCAGGGGTAGGTGCCACCCACGCTGCGGAACATACCGCCGGTGGTGGGATTGATAAGATAATGGGGGTCGATATCCTCATAGACGCCGTAGATGGCATTTTTAGAAGTGTTGTTGCTAGTGCTGAAGTTGGCTGCGGGGATAGGCACGTTGTAGGTGTAGTCGCAGTATTGACCCATTTGGGTGCTGTTGAAAGAGACAAGGCCGTTGGAACCTACATTGGCCTGGGTGTAGGGGTAGCCGAAGAACATGAATGTGAAGGGGAACTGAATCATGCTGTTCTCCCACTGGTCGTCGGAGGTAATGTTGAGTCGGGAACCAGCGTGGAAGGTGGTATCGACGGGGTTGTAAGGGATTTGCTCGACAAGATAAGTACCATTGAAGTGCTGAGTGGTGATAAAGGTGTTGGCGTTCAGCTGGATGGTGGAATGCAGGCAATCGACCAAGGTGTCCCAACCGTGACGGGCACAGATGCGGGAGGGGGTATGATCGTATTTCTCATTGATTGTGATTTCGGGGCACTGGGCATAGGCCTTACTGCTGAGTGCTACGATGATCACCAGTGTGAAGAGTACAAGTCGTGTGAGTTTGTTCCTTTTCATTTTAATATTGTTATTTTTAAAATTTATTTAACGCAAAAAATAGTACTTTATTGTTTGTATTTAACGTATAGACACAAAAAAACCTCTTTTGTTACAGCAAAAGAGGTTTTTTAGGATTATTTAACAGTAGCGAAGGTTTTTCGCTAAAGAGGAATTAGCCGCGGATGCGCATTTTGTAGAAAGAACGATAAACAAAATAGAGGGCTACGAGGAGGAAGGCGATGCCTGCATAGGGAGCCACCTTGCTGAAGCCGTCGCTGATAGCGATTTCCATAGCGAGCACACCGAAGAGGGTGGTGAACTTGATGATGGGGTTGAGGGCTACGGAGCTGGTGTCCTTGAAGGGGTCGCCCACGGTGTCGCCTACCACGCTAGCGTCGTGGAGGGGAGTGCCTTTGGCTTTGAGGTCCACTTCGACAACCTTCTTGCTGTTGTCCCAAGCGCCACCGGCATTGGCCATATAGACAGCCTGGAAGAGGCCGAAGACGGCGATGCTGATAAGGTAGCTGATGAAGAGGCAGACAGCGTTCTCTTTGCCGATGCTCATGGGCGAGGAGAAGCAAGCGAAGGCGAGGGCAAAGCAGAAGATAGCCACGAAGATGTTGAGCATACCTTTCTGAGCGTAGTCGGTGCAGATTTTAACAACTTCCTGAGATTTCTGGATGTCGGCTTTCTTAGGAGCGTTGGGGTCGAGTTTGATATTATCTTTGATGAACTCGACAGCGCGGTTGGCACCCGTGGTGACAGCCTGCATAGAAGCGCCAGTGAACCAGAAGATAACGCAGCCACCAAGGATGAAGCCGAGGATGCTGTAGGGGTTGAGGAGGTTGAGGATAGAAGCGGGGTCGATGCCGAGGGTCTTCTGGATGAGGAGGATGAGGGAGAAGATCATGGTGGTGGCACCAACCACAGCGGTGCCGATAAGGACGGGCTTGGCAGTAGCTTTGAAAGTATTGCCGGCGCCGTCGTTGGCTTCGAGGTAGTATTTAGCTTTTTCGAAATCGGGGGTGAAACCGAATTCGTCTTTCACTTCCTTGGTAGTTTTCTCGATATCGTCCTCGATGAGGGAGAGTTCGTAAACGGACTGAGCGTTGTCGGTGACGGGGCCATAGCTGTCAACAGCGATGGTGACGGGGCCCATGCCCAGCATACCGAAGGCCACGAGGCCGAAGGCAAAGATAGAATAGTAAGAGCCGAAGATGGGTTCGAGGCCGAAGCCGGTGGAAGCCATGTAGGCCAGGAGCATCAGTACGACGAAGACGAGGCCGGTCCAGAAAGCACCCATGTTGCCGGCGACGATACCGGAGAGGATATTGAGGGAGGCACCGCCCTGTTCGGAAGCCTTGACAACTTCCTGAACGTGTTTGGAGGTGGGGGAAGTGAAGAGCTTGGTGAGTTCGGGGATGAGGGCTGCGCCGAGGGTGCCGCAGCTGATGATGCTAGCAAGGGCGAGCCAGTAGTTGTGGCCGAGGTCCTGAAGCATGAAGTAGCTAGCCAAGAAGGTGCCGACAATGCTGAGGATAGAGGTAATCCAGACGAGGCTGGTGAGAGGTTTCTCGAAGTCGAGGTCGTCGCTGTTCTGATATTTCAGCTTGGCCATAATACCATTAATATAATAAGCGAGAACAGAGGCGATGATGCCGAGGATGCGCATGACGAAGATCCAGACAAGGAGTTTGACCTGGATGTCGATGTCGGTAACGGCAAGGAGGATGAAGCTGACGAGCGCTACGCCGGTGACGCCGTAGGTTTCGAAGCCGTCGGCGGTGGGTCCAATAGAGTCGCCAGCGTTGTCGCCGGTGCAGTCGGCAATAACACCGGGGTTACGGGGATCGTCCTCGCCGATTTTGAAGACCACCTTCATGAGGTCGGATCCGATATCGGCGATTTTGGTGAAGATACCGCCGGCGATGCGGAGGGCGCTAGCGCCAAGGCTCTCACCGATAGCAAAGCCGATGAAGCAGCTGCCGGCCAGATTTTCGGGCATGAAGAGGAGGATGATAAGCATCAGAACCAATTCGATGCAGATGAGAACGATGCCGATGCTCATGCCTGCGCGCAGAGGGATGTTGAGCAGATCAAGAGGTTTGCGGCGGAGGGAGGCGAAAGCCATGCGGGCATTGGCATGGGTGTTCATGCGGACGCCGAACCAAGCGACACCGTAGGAACCAGCGATACCCACGATAGTCCAACCCAGGATGAGGGCCACAGCGCCCCAACCCATGTGGGAGAGAAGTCCGAAATAAAGTGCGATAGCGGCACCGATGAAAACAAAGAGGCCGACAAGGAATTTGCCCTGCTGTTTGAGATAAGTGGAGCAGGTCTTGAAGATGACGTTGCCGATTTCGAGCATAGATTTATGGGCGCGGAGTTTGCGCACATTGTTGAACTGCCAAACGCCGAAGAGGAGTCCGAGCACAACAACTAAAAAGCCCCAATACAGGATGCGAGTACTAGGACTTTGGGCAAAACCAGTAGGCATTTCGAGATCTGCCTCGCTTGCAAAAGTAAAAAAAGGTAGTGCAAGTGTAGTGAATAATGTGGTTAACTTTTTCACAACTAAATTGTTTTAGTGAATACTATTATTATTTTTTAACGCACAAAGATACCATTTTTTTGTGTAAATGCAAAAAAAATCGTATTTTTGCATCGTTTTTTAGAAAGATTTAACATTAAATAAAATATACCGAACATTATGATTGAGAGTAAACTTCAGCATGCAGTGTCGTCGGCACTCAAGAGCTTATATAATGTAGAGGTCGGCCCCGAAACCGTGGTTTTGCAATCCACCAAGAAAGAATTTGTGGGCGACTATACCGTTGTTGTGTTTCCATACGTAAAACCGGCCCGCAAATCGCCGGAGATGGTGGCCAACGAATTGGGTGCTGCCGTGAAAGACCTTGTGCCCGAAGTTACGGACTTCAATGTAATCAAAGGCTTCCTGAATTTCTCCATAGCCGACAGCTATTGGGCACAGTTTGTGGAAGAGCGTGTGGGCGACACCAATTATGGTTTCCGCGCCATTGACACCACAGCCAAGCCCATTGTGATAGAGTATTCCTCGCCCAACACCAACAAGCCCCTGCATCTGGGTCATATCCGCAACAACCTTTTGGGATGGTCGGTGAGCGAGCTGCTGGCCGCCAATGGCGCCAATGTGAAGAAAGTGAACCTGGTAAACGACCGTGGTATCCACATCTGCAAGTCGATGCTTGCCTGGCTGCGTTTTGGCAACGGCGAGACCCCTGAGACCTCGGGTATGAAGGGCGACCACCTGGTGGGCAAATACTATGTGGAGTTTGACAAGCACTACAAAGACGAGATTAAGCAGCTGATGGCCGACGGCATGGACGAGGAAGAAGCCAAGAAGCAGGCCCCCCTGATGGTGGAGGCACAGAGCATGCTGAAGCGTTGGGAAGACGGAGACAAAGAGATACGTGACCTTTGGACCAAGATGAACTCGTGGGTGTATGCCGGTTTTGATGAGACCTACAAGCGCTTAGGCGTTGGTTTTGATAAGATTTATTATGAGTCGAACACCTATCTGCTGGGTAAGGAATTGGTGCAGAAAGGATTGGATATGGGCGTTCTGTTCCGCAAAGAAGACGGATCGGTGTGGTGTGACCTTACCGGCGACGGATTGGACCAGAAGCTGCTGCTGCGCAAAGACGGCACCTCGGTGTATATGACCCAGGATTTGGGCACCGCCATGCTCCGTACCAACGACTTTGATGCCGAACAACTTATCTATGTGGTTGGCAATGAGCAGGACTACCATTTCAAGGTGCTGAAGCTTATACTTGGCAAGCTGGGATTTGAATGGGGCGAGAAAGTGTATCACCTCTCCTACGGAATGGTGGAACTGCCCAACGGAAAGATGAAATCGCGTGAGGGTACCGTGGTGGATGCCGACGACCTGATCAGCGAGATGGAAGCCACTGCCGAAGAGATGTGCCGCGACCACGGCAAGAACGACGGCATGACCGACGAGCAGCTGAAAGAGCTCTACCATATACTGGCCCTGGGTGCGTTGAAATACTTCATCCTCAAGGTAGATCCCACCAAGAACATGCTCTTCAATCCTGCCGAGAGTATTGACTTTAACGGCAACACCGGTCCCTTTATCCAATACACCCATGCCCGCATCCGCAGCATAGTGCGCAAGGGCGAGGAGCAGGGAATCAAAGTGGGCGATAAGATGGCTCCCGTGAGCACCCTTACCGAGAAAGAGCGAGCAGTGATCAAGACCCTCCATGACCTTCCCGGCATGGTGTCGTCGGCAGCTAACAATTTCAGTCCGGCCATGATAGCCAACTATGCTTTCGACCTGGCCAAGGCCTTCAACTCCTTCTATCAGGACACCCCCATCCTCCGCGAGGAAGACGCAGCGCTGAAGACCTTCCGTGTGCAGTTGTGCGCCGTGGTGGCCCAGGCCCTGAAGAACACCATGCATATACTGGGTATCGAAGTGCCCGAGCGCATGTAATTGATAAAATGCCAGTGAGTCTCATTCATAAAGATGGGACTCACTTTTTTAGATATTATTGAAATGAAGATAGTGGCGATATTCGACGGGCTGGGCAACCAGCTATTCCAGTATGCCTTACTAGTGGCACTGCGCGAGCATTACCAAGTGCCGGTATGGATGGATGTCAGCTTGTTTGAGACCCGTCGCTCGCATAACGGGTTTGAGCTATCGCGTATCTTTAATATCACAGCCCCCACAGCCACTGAGAAGGACCTGCGGCACCTTATGCCCATTGCGGGGCACATGAAGCTGTCGCGCTACCTGATCAACATGTTTCCCAATTTAGAGTGGCGCTATCATGAGGAAAAGATTGTTGACTATTACCCCGAAGTGTTTGAAATAAATCATGATGTAATCTACCAAGGTTGGTGGCAGCATTACGAATATTTTGAGCAATACCGCGACATACTATTGCAAGAATTTACGCTCAAGCAGCCTTTAGACGGACGGAACCAGGCACTTTATGAAGAGATGAATGCCAACCCAAAGGCTGTGAGCGTGCATGTGCGCCGGGGCGATTACCTGAAAGCCAATTATATCTCGTTTCTTGGGGTGTGTCCGCCGGACTATTATAGAAGTGCCGTGGATCGTGCCAAGCAATTGGTGGGAGAAGATGCCGAGTTTTATGTGTTCTCGGACGATTTGACGTGGTGCAGAGAGATCCTGCCGCGATATATATCAGCCGACAAGATACGTTATATTGACTGGAATAGAGGAGCGGACAGCTATAAAGACATGATACTTATGTCGGCCTGCCGCACCAATATCATAGCCAACAGCACCTTCTCGTGGTGGGCGGCCTACCTCAACCGGCATGCCGACGCCATTACCCTGGCACCGGAGAAATGGTGGAGGAATGGTTGTGCCAAGCCCATACAGATGCCGCATTGGGAACTCATCCCATTTGAATTTGAAGCCCTAGAATCAGATTTGGAGACAAAGAAGTGACCATTAGAGGGCATGGCAGTTCATTAGAAAAAAACAATCCTATATAATTCAATACGAAAAAGCAATGTACTATCAGTTTGACTATACGATACCCAATTTTATCTGCGACAATCACGACACCCTGACCATGTGGGGCTGTGCGCGACTGTTGCAGCAGGCTGCCGACAACCACACCAAGCTTTTTGGCATAGGTTTTCAGCAATTGATAGAGCAGCATAAAGCCTGGGTGCTCTGCCATACCTACTATGATGTGCGCCGACTGCCGGTGGACTATGAGCAGGTGACAGTGCGCACCTGGTCGCGCGGAACCAATGGGTTGTATGCCTGGCGTGATTTTCAGATGATTGACAAAGAGGGCAATGTGATTGTGGCTGCGTCGACCAGCTGGGTGGTGATAGATACCGAAGCGCGCCGTGTGGTGCGACTGGGCGAGATAGTGGAAGGATTTGAGCACCATCCCGACCTGGCCACAGAGTTTGACAAGCTGCCACGACTGCGTCAGCCCAAAGATGCGGAAGGCGAACGTTTGGTAGAGCGGAAGCCCGTATTGCTGTCGATGCTCGACCATACCCAGCATGTGAACAATTCGGAGTATATCAAATGGGTGTTTGACCATCTGCCCGAAGGTTACAGCACTGCGGCCCCGTTCAAGCTGCATGTAGAATATATCCAAGAAACCAAGCCTGGCGAAGAAGTGGCAATTAAGCTGCATCGCAATGCCGACAACGGAGAATTGCTGTATCAGATAGACAACAGCCACTGCGAGTCGGCCGTATTAGTCACCCTCAAAAAATAAGAGGCAACCTGAATTTACTTAGAAATCAAAACTATGCTTACCAAATCCTATACTCGACATCTAGTGCTGTTGGCCCTTGTGCTGCTGGCAGTTGGGCTGTCCACACCTGCTGCGGCCCAGCGCAAACGCAACGCCAAGAAAAATGTAGAAGAGACCGTTCTTCCCGGCCAGCAACGTTTACTGGAAGTGTTCAACCTGCTGAACTCCGAATATGTGACCGATCCGAACACCGACAAGCTTTCGGAAACGGCCATCCGCGCCATGTTTACCAGCCTGGACCCCCACAGTATCTACATTCCGGCCAAAGACGTGCAGCGCACCAACGAATCGTTGCAGGGCAATTTTGACGGCGTAGGCATCACATTCTCCATCCTCAACGACACCATCTGTGTGGGCGAGGTGATAGCCGGCGGCCCGTCAGAGAAAGTGGGAATGCTGCCTGGCGACAAGTTTCTGAGCATAGACGATATAAAATGCACCGGAGATAGCGCCAAGCAAGACTTTGTTTTCCGTCATCTGCGAGGCAAGAAAGGCACTCGGGTGATAACTAAGATGTTGCGTGGCTCGGACACCTTGGTCTTCCACATCACCCGCGATAAGATACCCATCCATTCCATCGAAGTATATTTTATGGAAGATGACTCCATTGGATACATCTCGCTGCTCCGATTTGCGCGCACTTCGGTCAACGAGTTCCGCACAGCCATCCGTGAGCTGAAGAGTCAGGGTATGAAGTCGCTTATCTTCGACCTGCGAGGCAACAGTGGCGGTTTTCTGGATATTGCCAGCGGCATGGCCAACGAGTTTTTGGAGCGTGGCAGCCTCATCGTATATCAAGAAGGCCGAAATGTGCCCCGACAGAACTTCAAGTCCAATTTCTACGGCACCTTCCGCGAAGGAGACCTGGTGGTGCTGGTAGATGAAAACTCGGCATCGGCCTCGGAAATTGTAAGCGGAGCCGTGCAAGACTGGGACCGAGGCACCATCATTGGTCGCCGTACCTTTGGTAAGGGATTGGTGCAGCGTATGTTCCCTCTGGCCGACGGCGGACAAGTACGCATCACCACGGCGCGCTACTACACCCCCTCGGGGCGTTGCATCCAGCGCCCGTACGACAAAGGTACTGCCGACTACAACAACGAATACACCAAGCGCTACAAGAGTGGCGAACTCTTCTCCATGGACTCCATCCATCTGCCCGACTCGCTGAAATACAAGACCCATTCGGGCCGGGTGGTGTATGGCGGAGGCGGTATCATGCCCGACCTCTTTATCCCGATTGACACCACCCCTGCCTCCAAATACTATCAGGAATGCCGTCGCAAAGGTGTTCTCAACCAATTTTCGCAGTATTATGCCGACCGTCATCGTGGCGACACCCTGGCAGCCACCTTTGAGCAGTTTTTGGCCAACTATGAGCTGCTGAAAGTAGATTCCGTATTTGATGCCTTTGCTGCCGAGAAGGGTATTATTCGCGACAGCATCCAAGAATCGCAGCCCGACAGCGTGGTGGCGTTCAACGACCATTTTCTCTCGCTGCAGATAAAGGGACTGGTGGCCGACCGACTCTTTGGCCGGGGCCATTACTACCGAGTGATGAAAGACGAAGACAAATTCTACCAGGCAGCGCTTCGCCGTTTGCGTGAAAGAAGGAAATAATCATATTAAACCCTTGCGATATGAAAAAAGTGCTACCCCTGTTGATGATATTGGTATTGGCCTCGTGCGGCCAAAAAGTAGATAGTCACGAGCCCGACTATCCTGCCAACCCGCAGTATCCCTGTGTGTCGCATTCGCGCACATTCCAGCTTGATGGTGCCGACACAGTGTGGATGGGGGAGGAGCGTTTTGAGTACGAC
>JAKSMO010000053.1 GCA_024400545.1 Bacteroidales bacterium
ATCGACGCAGTCGGAGACCATTTTGACTACTGCTACTAGGGCGGCGAGGTCGTCGGTGAAGCCGGCGACGGGGATGAAGTCGGGGATGAGGTCGATGGGGAGGATGAGGTAGCCGAGGGCGCCGATGATGATGCCTTTGTATCGGACTGGCACATCGCGGGAGGTCAACACATAGTAGAGCAGCAGGGCGTTGTAGGCCACTTTGCGGCCGGCTTTGCCCGCCAGCGACTTCAGCTTCTTCCAGAAATCGGGCTCGTTGTAGTTGCCGCCGAAACGCTCGGCATTATCTACTGTGAATTTTAGGTTGCTGTTGTCCATCGTTAATTTTTATTTAACTATTTACGTTTCCGATATTTGTGCGGTAACGCATTAAAAATGTTCACGATGCAAAGTTACAGATAATATTTCAGCCATGCAAGGGCGCGGCGCATTTGTCGCATAAATGTCGCATGACGGTGCGGCAGTACTACCGATGCGATATTATTTATCAACACGAATGCCCACAAATTTTATCATGAATTATTAGAGGCTGCCTTGACACCTTTGGCACATGAGTTTATTAGTTCACAATCCACACACTTAGAAGTCACATTAACCACAAACTAACCTCACCACAACTTCATTTTATCTTCATTAATCGAATGAAGTTGCAATGAAGTTGGAATGAACTTGCAATGAAGATGCGGTGATATTTCATCGGTTGAAAAGTGGCTTAGAATCTTTGTCGTTTCGGCGCAGAAGTTGTGAGGTTTATGAGTATATGGGTATATGGGTTTATAAGTTTAGGGCTTAGTTGCTTAGTAGTTGTCGCAACAATTAAGCAACTAAGCTCATAAACAACTAAGCTATTCCACAACTTAGGGGCGATTATATCAGGAGGGTGAAATCAGCAGGGGATATCTGCGGCCAAAGATGAGGAGGGCGAGCTCGGTTTCGCGGGGATTGTCGGGTCTGGGGTCGAAGGTGCGGAGCTGGCGGAGGGATTTGACGGGAGACAAGGCGGGAACACCCACTTACAACTCCTTGACTAAGAAGGCCATGTACATGGGCAGAGTCAACAACGAGCCGTTACGACCGATGTTGTAATCGCCAAATTTGAGGGCATGAGACACATGGTATTTCTCGGGATGGTTCAACAATGTGCGCATGGACTTGGCATTGCCATTCACCGCCTTGCACTCAATGGGCACACACTCGCCTTTGTAGCGAATGACAAAGTCGATTTCTATGCTGTCGGTCTTTTGATAATAATACAGCTTGCGCCCCATTTTGCCAAATATGTCGGCCATCAGATTTTCAAAAATAGCCCCTTTGTAGCCATACAGCCGACCTTGCAGTATGTCGGACTGAGTGCCCTCGTCAAGCATGCTTACGAAAAGCCCCGTGTCGGCCATATATATCTTGAAACTGTCTGGGATAGCATTGCCGCTCAGCGGAAGTTCGGTGATGGTGAGATTGTGGCACCGACGCACGATACCGGCATCTTCAATCCACTGCAAAGAACTGTCATACTGACTGCTACGCCCGCCTTTACGGACCACGGAATAGGTAAATTTCTTGTTGTCGCGACTGAGCTGCCGCGGAATGGACTCGAAACATTCTCGTATGCGAGCCTTGTCGGCAGGGTGGGCATACTTGACCATATCGGCCTTGTATTCTTCAACTATGGCTCTTTGCATAGCTACGGTTTGCCCTACGTCGTGGGTGGAGAGAAAGGTGCTGACCACAGCCGGCATTCCCCCTACGATAACATATTGCAACAGAAGCTCCCGCATGCGATTGTGTATAGCCTCTGGAACTGGAGATTCGACCGACATGCACTGTTGCAACAGGGCCACGACTTCGGGCTGAATGCCATTGGCCCACAGCCATTCCTCAAAATCCATAGGGCACATTTCTACGATGGTCTCAAAGCCAACTGGTATGGTGGCACCAGCGCCGCCATAACCGTTCACGCCTAACAGCGATCCGGTGCAGATAACATCGTAGCGGCCATCCAGACTGAAAAACTTCAGTGCTCCGCGAGCCTTGGGGCAATCTTGGATTTCGTCCAACACAAGGCAAGTAGCCCCCGGCACAAAGCGCGAATTAGGCACCATGGCCGTAATGGCCATCACAAGATAATCCACCTGAAGCGAGCCATCAAAGATCGCACATAACTGAGCATTCTCATGGAAGTCAAGATAGACAACATGCTCATAATTCTTGTGCGCAAAATCAACAACCGAGCTGGTTTTACCGCATTGCCGACAACCTTTTATCACCAATGGCTTATGCGCTGGGGTAGATTTCCAATCTTTAAGCAGTTTTTCTATCTTTCTTTTATACATTATAAATCAATTATATAACACTTTTTCGGGCGACTTTTTGGTTAAGAAACACACTTTTTCGGGCGACTTTTTAACCAAGAAGCACACTTTTTCGGGCGACTTTTTGATTTTGCAAAGATACGATTTATTTTTGACATAATGATTTCTGTATGATATTTTTTGTGACTATCGAATATTGGATTTTGGCTTCTGTTGCAAAAAGATTATTCTTTTTCATTCTCTTGCCCACAAACAACTAAACTCATATACTCGTATACCCATATACCCAAAACTATCTGCGGCCAAAGATGAGGAGGGCGAGCTCGGTTTCGCGGGGATTGTCGGGTCTGGGGCCGAAGGTGCGGAGCTGGCGGAGGGACTTGACATAAGTGCCGTCGGGTTTCTGCCGCTTGAGCAGGGCCTCGATTTCGCCCCAGGAGGCGAATGTGTAGTTGGCTTTGAGCTGGCGTGCAATATAGCCGCACTCGACCTCGGGACACTGTGGAGAGAAGACCAGCTGACCATCAACCAGGCTGAGCAGCCCGCATCGGACGGCATTGCTGAGGGCCACAGCCAGGGGGACGCTGTCATGTTTGAGGCCTTCATCAGTCAATGCAAATGGGCGCTGGGGGAAGGTGGCGCGGAGGATTTCTTCTACCTCGGGATGGACGATAGGATCGGACATGGTGTCGCCATCCAACAATACCACTTCCTCTATCCCACCCTGTTTGCCCGCCACATAGAGCATGGGGCCCTGGCCTTGGTGGAACACATGGTCGAGATACAGGGGCTGGCCAGGCACGAAAATGAGGCAGTTGAACGTGTCGCCCACGGAGAGTTTGCTGTTGACAGACCGCTCCACTACAAATCGGCCACTGCCCAGGTGGCGGAAATGGCAGCAGCGGTCCGGGGCCCAGCTGACGCGTAGCACGTCGAACTGGCGGAGGTTGGAGGAACTGACATGGTAGCCAGCCACAAGGTCGGAGGGGGCGATATTGGAGATTGTTGTGCTCATTGGATTTCTTTGATGTTGGCGAAACGGTTCCAAAGGGGGTCGCGGCGGTAGGCTGGAGCCGCATCGCGGGGAACTGTAAGGGTGACACGGTTGAGGTCTATCTCGCTGAAGGTGTGCTCAAAGATGCGAGGCGGCTCAGGCGAGAGTATGGTGACGGAGCGCAGGGCTGTGTCTTCCACAAAGGCATAGTCGCCTATAAACTTGATACTCTGGCCAATTGTTGCTTCGGTGAGATTTTTATTATAGGCGAAGGCGTAGTTTTCAATCATGACGATTTGGGCAGGAACCTCGATGTGCTGCAGCCCGCACTCGTAAAAGGCTGACCTGCCGATAATACGAAGGCTGTCGGGCAGACGGACTTGGTGAAGATTGGAGTCGTAGATGCACATCTGCGAAGGAAGGACTTCCAAATGGTTGGGCAATTGCAGGCTCCGCATACCGTAGAACCGACTGAAAAGAAAGGTGGGCAGGGCTATGACCTGACTATCGACAATCACATCGACTGGGTTGATGCTATGGTAGAATACGCGGTGCTCGACAGATGGGATTTGGAGGAGGCGCGACTGGATGATAAGCGTGTCGATACTATTCATCCCGGCAAAGGCCATACCGCCCACCGAGTCGAGCCGGGGCGGAAGGACGAGTTTGCCACGGAGATTGCTACAATCGTTGAATGCACTTTCGCCTATTGACCGCAGACTCTGAGGCAGTTTCATCTCACAATCCAACGCAGAGCAGGACAGCATGAAGGAAGGACTTATGGTGCGCACAGAGTCGCCCAAATGCAGCCGACGCAGATTGTAGCAGCCCAGCCACACATCGTTGTTGGACTGATCGACATGGCAGCTGACGGCATTGTAGGACACCGAGTCCAAGCCATAGCAGAGGGCAAAGGCTCCGCGACCCAGCTCTTTGAGCCCCGTGCCCAGCGAAATCCAACGGAGGTTCTCGCAACCATAACATATCCGGCTGCCCATATACTGCATGTTGACACCTGTGGTAAGGCTTCGGACAAGTAGGTTGTTGCGCAGCGCACCACCTCGGGCCGAGACCAGCGCATAGCGGACTCCTTTGTATCGCACCCATTCCGGGAAACGAATGTCGGCTAAGGTGTCGGATAGCAGTTCCACGGATTCCACTTCGGCCTGCCGCAGCTGAGTGTCGATAACACGGCAGCGGTATTTCACACCCTGCTCTTGGGCAACAAAGTTCTGGGCCTGCAGTGCAACGACGCAAAGGCAAAAAACGAGTATCGGCGCAATGTGTTTCGTAGTCATCCGTAGTTAAAATTAGGGGTGCAAAGTTACAACTTTTCCTTGAATTATTGTATTTTTTCTTATCTTTGCATCATGAACGCACCGCAGGACACCACCTCTTCCGACTTCATTTTCAATGGAGAAGCGAATGAAAGCTGGAATTTCACGGACCACAAAGAAATTGCCAGCCGGGGGTTCAACGTGCTTTTTTCGGCCACCCACAAGGGCTGCCGATACCTGCTGAAGGGGCTGAAACCGGAATACCGCAACGCCGAAATCTACCAACTGCAGATGCTGAAAGAATACCGCCTGGGCAAAAGCCTGAAACACGAGCATATCTGCCAGACCTACTCCATTGCCGAGGACGCCATTGCGGGACGATGCATTGTGATGGAATATGTGGAGGGCTGCAACTTGAAGCAATGGCTTGAGCAGAAGCCGGCGGCAGCACTGCGTCACAAGGTGTTTGGCGAGATACTCTCTGCACTGGACTACTGCCACAAGAAGCAGATAACGCACTGCGACATCAAGCCCAGCAACATCATGGTGACAAGCTCGGGCAACGATGTGAAACTGATAGACTTCGGTCTGTCGGACAACGACAACTATCTCTTGCTCAAGCAGGCCGGCGGCACCAAGGGCTATATGGCTCCGGAGCAGGAGCAGTCCAAGCCGACCACCGATGCCCGCACCGACATCTACGCCCTGGGCTGCCTGATGGGCGAGCTCTTCCCCCACAGATATTTTCTGCTGCGGAGAAGATGCCGGCAGACCGACCCTCGGCGGCGTCCGCAAAGCGTGATGGAAGTCAAGCGGGAATATACCTTATGGCGAATCATGCCACTACTGCTGGCGGGCGTGGCAGTTGCGGCCGTGGCGTTGGCCCTGGGCATCCAGCACCCAACGGCACCGGCAGAAAAGATTGTCACCACCCAGGTGGTTGTCCACGACACCATTCCAGTCATCCAAGAAGCGACAGACACTGAGAAAGTGGCTACCGACCAAACACCCAGCTACGGCGACCTTGAGCAAGCGCTTTGGCGAGGGTTGGAAGAGATTTACCGAACTGAAACCGAGCATTGCCTGAGTACCGAGACCTACAGCTACGATATTGAATCTGAGCTGCGTAGGCGATGCACAATGGTAGTGAACAACTTGATGGCCACGGCTCCCAGCCAGTTCCGTGTGATGATACAGAAGGATGCGGCTGCATTTGAGACAAAGCTGAACGCCACATACCGAGAGTCCCTCTACGAATGCCGCCTAGCCATTGCAAAGCGCAATAGATAAAACCGCTGCTTGCCAAGGGCTGACCGCAGCCTAACAGAAAAGGATATAGGCCAACGACCCACAGCTGATTACCACCCAGAGCAGCACCCCCTGCACCAAGGGTTTGACACCCACGGCCTTCAATGTCTCGCGGGTGAGTCCTGCACCGATGAAGAAGAGCGACAGGGTGATGAGGTGTTTGGCCAGGCGGGAGATTCCTCCACCCAGCGCCATGCCCCATTCAAAACGGCTCAGCACAAAGGTATTGAGCAAGATGGCCACGATAAACCACAGGATAAACGTAGGCACTGCCTTATACCAGGGAGCCGACTTGCCCTCGGCTCCAGCCAACTTCTTGCGGAAGAAGAAAGGCGTGACCAATGCCACGACCACAATCCACAGCGCGCGGGTGAGTTTGACCGTGGTGGCCACGGCCTGTGCCTCATCGCCGTACGCACCACCTGCACCCACCACCGACGAGGTGTCGTGGATGGCTATGGCAGCCCAAGTGCCGAACTGTTGCTGCGTCATATCCAGCGCATGGCCGATAGGGGGAAAGATAAATAGGGCTATAGCATTGAGAATGAACACCACACCCAGTGCCACCGACATCGACTCGGCCTTGGCCTTGATCACCGGACCCACGGCAGCAATGGCACTGCCGCCACAGATAGCCGTGCCTGAGGAAATCAGATAAGAAGTCTGCCAATCGACACCCAGCAATTTTCGTCCAATCAGCGTGCCGAGAGCCAAGGTGCCGAAAACCGACACAATGGTAATCAGCATACCCTCCGAACCCGAAGCCACGGCAGACTGCAGCGTCATGCCGAAACCCAGGCCGATGACAGAATACTGCAGCAGCTTTTTCGACATGGTTTTATTGAAATCGGGGAAAGCCTTGCCAAACGCCAAGGCAAAGACCAGACCCAGCAACAAAGCAATGGGCGAACTGACCCAAGAGCCCAGCCAACTGAGGCTGCCGAGGTTGAAAAGACGAATATCCTGACAAAATCCGAGCAGCAGGGACAATCCCAAAACCGACACTAAAACAATGTAAATAATATCATTACGCTTCATTTTACCAAAAGAATTAAGTTAAAATTACGATGCAAAAATACGAAAAAACATTGAAACGCGCACAAGGAAGTTCTTATTTTAACAAATAGAACAGCAGAGAGTGCTGAATACAAAGAACCTCACCAAATACAAACTCAACCGCAGACCATGGAGAAAAACGGTTTCAAGAAAAAGACATGCCGCCCCTTTTATTGCCAATCACCCTTCCAATTTGCGGAAGAACAAAAACTTAGTCACCATCCCACTTCGACTCATAAAAGAACTGACTCCCTATCGCTGCGGACAAACTAGGATTTGACACATATTTTTCCCCACCAATCATCAATACCATTTTTAACGAAGACATAACCTCATCTAACACATGCGAATGGTCGTATACAACCATATCTGTGAATTCTATCACTTCGTATGGCAGAAACAAGCAAGCGTCAAGGGCATCGCGATAGGTAGCACCTGGCGGAATTACCAAAGGACGCTCATCACCTATTGTCAAATAGAGATCCGCTGATTTATCTGAGATTCCATTGTACTCATAAACACAATACAGCCGATAGTCATCCTGCCTCTTTAGTCGTATTTCTTCATGAGAAGAATTGGTAATAGAAACATGCATAGTCACACACGGCCCTATTCCCCAAGGACTTACGAGCAAATCTTTACTTTTGGTTTCAACAACATGGTTGAATATTATGCTGTCAATCTTAATGTCGACCTGCCCCCACAGAGGGACATTGCCTATGATAAATAAAACGAAATATATAAATCTTTTTCTCACTCGTTGGAAGACTTATTTTATTTAAAATCTCTTTCAAAGAAGTCGTGAATGCCAATAATTTTTGCATCTTTGCGATGAAGATCAATTCATTACAATCAACCCTCACCACAAACAACTTTTATGCAAAGATACAAAAGCCGAGCGAAATGGCCAAATTTGTTTTACCATTCCCGAGGTGCAATATCTCCACAATAGTATGTGGGGTAGCTCATTCCAAATCGGAACCCAGCCCAGCAACCAGCCGGACTAACTGCCAATGCTATCAAACAACCACTGCCATCGCCCTGAAGTCGCCCATTCTACGGGGATGCTACGGGGGTGCCCCGCCCTATGGGAGCGACCAGACCCCGTAGCATCCCCGTAGAAACAGTGAACTATGATTGTGACTGGTGTCTGTTGAGGCGGCAGCCACCAATCACTAATCACCGATTACATATTCTAGAATATAGAATGGCTTTTTGATACAATATGCATGTTTTGTGCGTAGTCTTATCAAAAAACGCATTCTAGATTCTAGATTTTCCATGCATCAGATTTGCAGCCACTCATGATTGCAGACATTGTGAAGAGCGAGAGCAGAACTGAGCTTGCTCAAGCTATGCCGAGCCGTAGCAATGTCAGCGAAGCTAATCTGACACAGCGGCAGGCGATAGAACATCCCCAGGGGCAGATTCATTATTTGGGGCCTACAGGGCGTTTAATCTACTTATTTCGAGACATTAATTACCAAATCAACTGAATTACAATCAAGACTACAATCGCAATAAATACAATCCCAATAAGATAATTCTCCACATACTTCAATATTGGTACATTTTTTAACCATCCATTCTTTAACTCCAATTCGTCCTTAAAAACCGTTTTGCACCCACGACAAAGCCATCTAATAATGGCTCCTAGATACACTCCATTTCTAATCATTTTATTTTAGATAGGCTCTAAAAATTCAACTTTTTGTTCGTAGGTGTTCGGCGGAGAGCCTAACTTAACCGCTTCGCACCCAAATTCAAGCTGCAAAGATACAAATTTTTTTCTTATTTAGACAATTATTCTACATGTTTGATAAACCTTCTATTGCCTTTATTATATTCAATATCTGTTTCTTCGTGAAATCACTATAAACTCCACGTTCCCTCATGTTCAACAAGTGTTTCAAGATGCTAAGCGCGAGTGCGAATTCCCCAAGGTGGAACAGCGCAACAGCTTTCAAATACAAGGTATCATTTCTTATGGATTTGGTCCATCGGAGGCCTTCACCATTTTGAGCTATGGATACGACATCCTTCTCCAATATTTGTTGACAAAATGGTAGAGCTTCATTGTATGACTCTGTTTCAATTAAAGCCGTAACATGATTATACAATACCAATACATCATCATCGCATATTTCTATCGCCTTCGTAGAGAACGCAAGAGCCGAAACGTATTCTCCTAATCTCGAACAAGTCTGCGCCAAACTTGTCCACAAGAAATACTCATCGGGATATTTCTCCACTTCTGCCAAAAGGAGCATCTTTGCCTCTTTCATCTTTTGCTCTCTCCATAAGCGATTCAACTTTTCGGAGAAAACAGACATTTCTTTTTCGCTAGGACTATTCATTTTTTGTTAGGATTTGTATTGGATTGAAACCTTGTTTATTGCCACAATTATCAGTCTCTATCCCTCGGCGATTAAATGGGCTTTGTTTTGTAATTGTTCATACCCTACCGGTAACGCCAACTAAGAATAGCCTTCTTATCTTCGTGTAGAGATGAATGGTGATATCGTTTACCTTGACATCATAGTAGAAATGTAATTTTCGGATTGATGATGCCTTTGTAATTGTGAATACATCTAAATGGAAGTATAACTCTCGGTTAGGCTCTAAAAGAGAGTCCGGTACGATAATAGGAAGGCTCGCGTCATTAATCCGATACCCTTTAGACCCCTTACTTTGGGCTAGAGATGAACATGGGTCAACGCCTTTATTGACGGCGCTTGCTTCCCATTTTCCACACCATCCCTCATTCTTATTTAGACAATTTGACTTGACTTTGACCCCTATCACTGATATGGTATCGCGACTATGTTGGCAGTTGTCTGCCATATCAATGGTAATGAACAAAAATTGTGTGATATGATCAGCCATTCTAGATGAACTATCGAGATATGAACTATCAAGACATGTATAAGGTAAGGGTTCTTCAAAGGTCATAGGCGACCTTATTTGGAGCCCCTTTGCTTTTAACAACCTGTCTACTTCTTTTTTTTCAGTAATTCGAGTGCCATCATTCTTTTCAATCCAGTACTCAAAATCATTTTCAAATATTTCATACGAAGCAATAATATGCAAGCTCTTGCAACTTGATAGCAACAATGATATTGCAATTAATACTAGAACTCTGTACATGTTCATTCTGCTGTTGAAACTGCTTTGATTGTGTTCGCACATCTTAAAAACATGACCATTTATGGCCAAAATTGACATTCTTAGCTTAAAGGAAAATCGCAAGCATTTAATTTCTTAATACTTGCGATTTTCTTTTGGTGCCCGGAACAGGACTTGAACCTGCACTCCTTTCGGAACACGCACCTGAAACGTGCGCGTCTACCAATTCCGCCACCCGGGCATCTGGTAGAGTTCCTATCTCTCGGAACTTGCTTTTATAAAAAAAGCAACTCTTGCGTTGCTTTCTTTGTGCCCAGGACAAGACTTGAACTTGCACCGCCCTACGGCGACTACCCCCTCAAAGTAGCGTGTCTACCAATTCCACCACCTGGGCAAGGGATTGTTGCTTTATCTCTTTCAAAGCGGGTGCAAAATTACACACTTTTTCCGACATACACAAATTTTTTTGCCTATTTTTTAAAACTTTTTCTACATACAATTAATATACAAATCATTACAAAACTAATTTTTTTATCGTTCAAAACAATTCCGCTCACCAAAACACCCAAAAGTGTGGTTAAAAACACATTTTTTGAGCATTTTGCAACAAGAAAAAAATAAAAAAATGGGGCAACAACATGTTACCCCATTATATATCAGCAGAATAGCTATTATTCATCCATATCTTCTTCCTCTTCGTCGGCAGGTTCGCCGGTGAAGTTAGACAAGAAGTTCTGAATTTCAGAACGCGAGCTAACAAGCGAATAGTTAAAGCCTTCTATGCTACGCTTATCCTTCTTGATACCCAGTATCTTATCGTTCCATTCGCCAACACTGCTAGAGATGCTTAAGTGATGCGACTTGTACTCATATTTGAAATAATACCAATGGTCGTTGGCCACTTGGAGGTACAGCACCAGATAAGTCTCTATACCCTTCTTGAACAGCTGCGCACGAACTTTGATATTCACATGCAGCTGCTGCTTGCCCACATTGCAGAGTGCCACCGTGCCGCTGGCATGATAACCCTGAAGCGGCGAGTACTCCCAACGCAGATTTTCGAGCAAAATCGTATTATCGAGGAATCCGTTCAGCTTGTCGAAAGCACCCTGGCTACGATAGGTTTGGTAGGCCAACTCGCCGTCGGGATCGCCCATATTGAAGAGCAAGGCCCGCTCAAGCAAATCATTGTCGCGGTCGGAAGCGGAAGGACGCAGGTCGGCCTCAATCTGTTTGGCCATCTGGGTGATGACACCGTTATCGATAGGCAGCGTGATGCCGAAGACAGTATTCATCAAGAAATCCTTTTCGTTTTCCGGATCAAAATAGACCGTGCCGTAAGCATTCACCTTCACAGGGCTACCCTCGTCCATACCAAAAGTGATGGGGCCTTCGCCTTCGATAACGCAGCTCTCGGTATTCATCTTCAAGAAGCGGTCCACATATTCATTGTCATCCAGTTTTTCCTGCGACGTTAATATATATGTATTAGAAGCGGCGTCGTAGTTGAGCAAGCCATAGCTGCTCATGAGGTCGGAGCCAGACTGGTTGCGCATCAAGAATCCCGACTCGGGCTTGAGGCCCATCTGGCTCATACGCAACGAGGCGCTGATAGGCTGGCCTTTCCAATCGACGGGTTTCTCGGGCACTTCTACGCGGATATCGGCAGGGTCGAGATAATTGGCATAAGCCAGCAAGCCCAACTGTGCCACGGGTGCGCACTTGTGCAACAAACGGACACCACCATCAAAGTAGTAGTCGCGATGCTGGGCATCCACCTTCACCTTGCCGGCAAAGCCAAAGGCCTCGTTGAGGGTGAAATTAGCCGTATCGCCAATAGTGCCCTTGGCCACGCTCACCCCTTGTGCGTCGGGTGCGATCTCGGTCATATAGATAGGCTGGCGCTTCTCATCCTGGCTAACATAGTCTATCGTGCCCTTACCGCTATACTGCTGGCCATTTTTGACCATGAGGTCGCAGTTGTAGAAAAGATGGAAACAACTGTCGCGGGGGAACAAGAGCTGGCCACCTTTGATGAGCGACATCTCGCCACCCTTCGACAAATGCAACGAATCGCCCGAAGGAGCAATCAAAGCGTCGGCAATGGGCAGCGCATATACGTTATGATTGGAGAGTTCCTCATTATCGTATTGATAAGTACTATTGATTGCGCAGAAACGGATATCCTTCAGCTTCGGATCGGTGCTTTCAAATCGTGCGCCGGGCATCTTGTGCAGTCGTTTTGCTCGCTCACGCAGTGTAAGGGCATCGGTACCATTGGTTTCCATGCTCTTACTATTGTCGAGCTGAAGCGTTTTGCGATCCCAGTTCCACTCATACTGATCCACCCAAGCGGCATAGCCCATGGCGGGCAGCAACGTGCGGGTGAGGGTATCGTTGGAGATGAATGTACCAGCATGTTCCTCGTAATCAACATGCGAGCGCATATTCTTGGCAGCAAAGGCCTCATTGTTATACTTAGTCGAGCGCAGCGAAAAGTCGGTATTGGCGGCATTCATTTCCAGTGTTTTCAGTTCGAAGCGCTTGGACTTGAGCGTGCCTTCATGCAGAGTTGCCGTGCCATAGCCAGTGGCGCCCTTGGGCTGCAGGGTGACGCGGCCGGCCAACTGGGTTACGCCGTGATACATCTGGAACTGCGAGCCGTTTCGCAACTGCGACACAGTCATCGAATCCTGATAAGGATACCAGCGAATCAAGGTCTTACCATTGCGCACATCGGGGAAATCCTGTTCCTCTTTCACATAAAAAGTATCGGTCTGCGCCATCATAGAGTCGGGCATAAACAAATACTTGTCGGTCTTGGCCGTAGAGGTAAGATACTCCAATGTGCCCTGACCGCGCAAACCACGATAGCTCAGGTCAATCTGCTTATAATACGTGCCCTTGCCGCCATAAGTAGGATAGCCGCCAGAGGGCACTCGGTGCTCAAAGCCCAACGAGTAGTCGCGCTGCACTTTCAGCGGTTCCTCGATATCGGGGAAAATGCCTGCCGAGGTCAGCTGACCCACAAACTCCAGACTGTCGGTCTTGAAGTCGGTGAGCTGCTTGATGACAAAGGGATAGAGCGAATAATAGAAGCGATCGCGATTATACACACCGTTGAAAATGAAATTGCGGTCGTAATACACATAGCTCGGCTGCACACTGTTGAAGATAGGATAATCCTTATTCTTGGTCAGTCCGCAATGGTTGTCGGGCTTATCCACCTGGATATCGCCCACCAGGTTATACAAAGGCGTGCGCACCAGCTGCAGTTTGGAAGTATCTTGGAAGTTAGCCACATAGAAGCGCACAGAGTCAATCTTGGGCAAGTCAAATTTAAAGTCGTCGTAGTAGAACGTGGCGTTGGTCACATTCATCTCAAAGCGACCCACATTGATGAAACCGGAGAAGTCGATATCGCGATTCTTCTTCACCACAATGTCGCCACCATAGGGTTTCACCACCACCAACTGACTGTCGCTCACCACAAATTTCTCAATGCCATGCACATTCAAATCCAGCGTGCTCAGATTCAGCTCGGCATTGTTCTGCTTGGTCTCCGACTGAAGGGTAAGTGCGTCATAGTCATGACCTTTCTGTTTTACGATAGCCTTGTAGAAACCAATCAGCTTGTCGTGAACATGGATGCGCTTGCGGCCTTCATCGTAGGACACGAGGCCTTGTTTCGACAATCCGTGAATCATCAGCTTGGTCTGGCCTTCATCCATGCGGATTGCATTCTGGAAGGCCACCAGCGAAAAGTCCTGCTTCATGTCGTTGGCTTTCATATATTTGTACATGCGCACCACAGGGCTCACCTCTTCAATACCCTGCACCTCAATGCTTTTCTGCAATGAATAGAAGCGGTTGGACTCAAAGGTGACGAAAGTCTGTGTGCTGGCCTGAGCCACCATGTTGAACTCGATGATATCCTTCTGCATCAACCAGTTGATATTCTCGCAATAGATGTCGAGCTGGTGATAGCTGTCGGTATAAGGCGAATAATAGTTACGCTTGGTGCTGTTGATGAGGTTTACGCGCTGGTCCTCGGTAGTATAGCGCACCAACACACCGGCATTGCATATAGAGTCGTCGCCGATATACATTTTCACCGATGCCCGTTCGGACGTGAGCATGTGGGGCAGCACGGCAAACTTGGTAGAGCTCACCACCATAAAGCGCTTACCGTTTCGGTAGAAAATCATGGATGCGGGATTGGTCTCATCATTGGTCACAAAACGAGGGCCGCGCATCATAAAATTACCTTCAAAATCCACACCCGGTAGCACATCCTTGAGCTGGAAGTCTTTCTGATACGAGCGGAACTTGGGAAAATTATACTTCTCATCCTCCATCTTGGTAGTGAGCGCATCTTCCACCATTCCCTTGATAGGTGTTTTGAAATAGTTGGTATTCAAAAAAGTGACCGAGTCGGCGGAAAACTTGGGCAACTTGCACTCGGCACTGTACACGTCCAAATCGGCATAGCACGCGCCGGCACCCACGCCGCAGCGCTCCCAAGTCAAACGACCGCCCTTGCCTTCCCAAGTTTCTGTAAGATAATAATATTCTCCCGTAGTGGCATGGATGGTATTCTCGTCAGCATGAGCCGAATTGCCTGAAATATAGGTCAGTTCCACATCGCCTTTAAACTTGATGCGGATATCGTTTTTTAGCACCTCAAAGGAATACACAGCACCTGCCTGGGTTTTCCATATCGACGATTTGGACTTATACATGATCCTATCCTTCAACAAATTGTCGGACAAGTCGATAAACCCCGTTATCTCTTTCTTCTTACTGGTCAATGTCATGATGGCCGACATGGCGCCGAGCCATTCGTCAAAGATAGTAGATGACACCTTGGCGGAACTATACGCCATCATGGTGTTGCTCAAATCCACATAATCGGGCACCGGCTCCATCTTTGTCTTACGAGCTGCGTTAAACATATCCGTCACCTGCTGCTGACGACTGTCGTTGAGCGAATTATACACCGCCGTAAACTGTTCGACAAATTTGGCGTTCTCGGCAATTTTCACTTTATCGGTAGTCTTGCCCAGCACAAACCTGCCCAACTGCACAGGCAACGAATCCACTTCAAATGTTACCTTTGATTTTGTTGGACGGGCTTGAGCCTGAACTTGTTGCCCCATAGCCACCAGCATTGCAAAAGCCATCAACGAAAGAAAGAGTCTTTTCATAATCCAATACATTAAATATTTGCAAAAGTACTACTTTTTATAGATATAGATAACGCACTTTGCCATTATTTATTAGCCTAAAAATGTTAATAAACAACAAATCTCACATCCCCGCCTCGCACAACACTAGCTCCGCACTACCTCCAGTACTTATACTATATTTATACTATACTTATACTATATTCATCCTATTATATGTATAGTATAAATATAGGATATATATAGTATATATATGGGATAAGGAGCGGAGGTACACTGGAGCTTCGGTGGAACTAGGCTGGAGCAATTGGGAAAGACCTGCACAACGGGGACACACAAATACTTTTAAAATCAACACATTGCACCTATACATCAAAACTCAAATGGCACACTGATTGTACTGGCAAGAATGCAACGGAAGGTTGTGCAATTTTATTTTGAACAAAAAATATATTGAACATTAATTAAAAAAACGTATCTTTGCATATTAATATGAAACACAATACGCACCACAAATACCTCATTTTCACATATCTGCTAGGTATGGTCGTATTTTGTGTATTCAGGATTGCCAATATTTTGGTCTATGGTTTTTCGGCTGATGGGTGGCCCGACTTTGGCAGGCAACTATGGCATGCGATGGCTATAGGACTGTGGTTTGACACCACCGTTAGCTGCTATCTGCTTGCTTTGCCCACGCTACTATTGCTGATATCCTATTTATTTGATATTCGGTCAAGAATATTACTACGAAGCATCAGCTTCTTTGTGTTGCTCGGCTACTTGACAGCTTTTTTGGCCTGCGCGGCCGACATACCATTCTTCAACTACTTCTTCACACGGCTCAATGCTGTGGCCATCAATGAGGTATCGTCCGTCGGCATCATCACCAATATGGTGTTCGCCGAACCTAGGCACTGGTGGCTGCTGGCCGGCTATGTGGCTGTTGGGTGCGGCTACGGATTTGTTCAGAAAAGGATTTACGCTAACACATTGGGTCATCTTTCAAAAACCCGAAAGCCAAAGGGCAGGCCAAACCATACTACGCCTATCATACTGAAAATCATTTGCTCCATAATTTGGCTATCGGTCATATTTATTGGCATGAGGGGAGGTTTGGGCAAGCGCCCCATCCGCGTGTATTCTGCCTATTTCTGCGCCGACCCATTTTTGAACCAACTTGGCCTAAATCCTACCTTCACCTTGATGAAGAGTTTTAGCGAAATCAAGAAAAGCCAAAGCCAACTGCTACAACTTACCGACGAGGCTACCGCACAGCAAATCCTTGCCCAAGAAAGACAGACACCAACAGACAGCACACTGGCAGCCAACGCAATACAGCTTCCTGAAAACATGAATGTGGTGCTGGTAATAATGGAATCAATGACTGCCGAAAAGATGGGCGAACTGACGCCTTGGCTCAACTATCTAAGCAAGCATTCGCTTTGTTTCACGAATGCATATTCCGCTGGAATTCATACTTATAATGGCATTTATTCCACGCTGTATTCCACACCGGGGGTCCCTGCCGTACACACCATGCACAAAACATTCATTCCTCGCATGCACGGTCTGCCCTGGGTGCTGCATGAGCACGGGTATCAAAATACTTTTTTTGTGCCGCACAACGAGAATTACGACAACATCAGTCCATTTCTCCATGCCAACGGATTTGACCAGGTAGTAGGCCAAAGTGCCTATAATCCGCAACTGGTTGTCGGCACATGGGGTGTGCCCGATCATGTGCTATTCGACTATGCCTTAGCCCATTGCAACAAAGCGGCCAAAAGCGGTCCTTTTTTCACAACCATCATGACTTGCAGCGACCATATGCCTTACGTTATACCCCAAGACGCTGATTTTACGCCCAAGAGCAAGAAAATTGAGACGCAGATAGTTGAGTATGCCGACTGGTCGATAGGCTACTTTTTGAACAATGCAAAACGGCAGACTTGGTTTGACAACACATTGTTTGTGTTTGTGGCCGACCATGGTGCCAACTGGGGCACGAATATCTACGACATGGCCCTTGCCTACCATCACACGCCCATGATATTCCTATGCCCCAAATACATACAACCGCAGAAGATTGACCGCCTGGCCCTTCAAATAGACCTCGGCCCTACCCTACTGGGCATGCTGCCACTCACATGGGACAACCAGACTTTTGGCCTTGACCTGATGCGCCAGAAGAGAGAAATGGCATATTTCTGTTCCGACGACAAGGTGGGCGTGCTTGACAACGAATACTACTATATTTACCGACTGCACGAAAAAGACGGAAGCCTTTACCACTATGCCGACAGCAGTACCGACGACCAGAAATCACAACAGCCCGAACGTGCTGAAAAGATGAAGAATTACGCACTAGGACTCCTACAATCAGCCTATTTAACAACAAAATAACATTATGAGACTATTCTTATCCGATGATACTACAGGCCAATATGCACTACTCTCTGCCGAAGAGTCGAAACACTGCGTGCGAGTGCTGCGCATGACGGTGGGCGACGAGATATGGGTGACTTCGGGCAATGGGGTGATGTGCCGTGCCCAAGTGAGCACGCCCGACGACAAATGCTGCGAAGTGGAAATCGTGGAACGCATTGAAGACTACCAGCAGAGACCGTTCCACCTACATCTGGCTGTGGCCCCCACCAAAAATACCGCCCGGTTGGAATGGCTAGTAGAGAAAGCCGTGGAAATTGGCGTGGACCGCATCACGCCGGTCGTCTGCGACCACTCGGAGCGTGGAAATCAGAAGATTGACCGATTAGAAAAAATTGCCCTCAGCGCCATGAAGCAGTCACTCAAAGCCCTGAAACCCGAAATCGATCAGCCCGTGAAGCTGATGGATTTCCTTGACAAAGAAAAGGACTCGACAGCCAAGAAACTAGTATGCTACTGCTATGGCGACGAACGACATACACTACAAGAGTATTATCAGGCCGGCCAAGATGCCTTGGTGCTGATTGGCCCCGAAGGCGACTTTAGCGAACGGGAAATTGCAACGGCTTTATCCACAGGATTTCTGCCCGTGACCTTAGGCAGCTGCCGATTGCGCACCGAAACAGCCGGACTCTACGCCGTGACAGCACTCAACTTCATAAACGAGTTTTAACTATGAGAAGACTATCCTTTATACTAATGATACTCACTGGGTTGATTGCCCATAGCCAAACGCCTATCGCGCTACTGAAATACGGAGGTGGGGGTGATTGGTATGCCAATCCGACTTCACTAACCAATCTAATAGCCTATTGCAACACCGATGCGCAGATGAATCTGGCACCGGATTATGCGGTGGTGGATGTGGGCAGTTCGGAACTGTTTAACTATCCCTTTGTGCACATGACTGGCCATGGCAATGTGGTCTTTACCAACCAGGAGGCTCAAAATCTGCGCAAATATCTGATTGCCGGCGGTTTTCTGCACATCGACGACAACTACGGACTAAAAGAATTTGTGGTACCTGCCATGAAGAAGGTTTTTCCTGAGCTTGACTTCGTGGAGTTACCTTTCTCCCACCCTATTTATCATCAAAAGTATCAGTTCCCCAACGGATTGCCCAAGATTCACGAGCACGACAACCTACCGCCCAAGGGCTACGGATTGATTTGGGAAGGTAGGCTGGTATGCTTCTTTAGCTGGGAATGCGACCTTGGCGACGGATGGGAAGATCCCGATGTGCACAACGACAGCCAGGCCACCCGGCAAAAAGCTTTTCGCATGGGAGAGAACATACTCCAATTTGCATTTACCCAATAAAAAGACACAATTATGAACGCACCTAAAGTATCTTTTGCTGTATCTGTATATAACAATGCCCCATATATCGAGCGAGCTGCTCGATGCCTTTTCGAACAGACCTTAGACGACTTGGAGTTTGTCTTTGTAGATGACGCATCGCCCGATAATAGCATGGAAATCTTATATCGTGTGCTTGCCGACTACCCTCACCGACAGCATCAGGTGAAGGTGTTTACGCATGAAAAGAATTTAGGTTGCGCTGCCACCAAGCGGGATTCTTACCTTTTTGCCACCGGACAATATGTGCTACTTTTCGACTCCGATGATTACGCCGAGCCGGACATTGCCGAAAAGCTATACCTCAAAGCCATTGAGACCGATGCCGACATGGTGGTGACTAATGCCACTTACGAAGGGGCGGACGGCATACGCCGCAAAATTGACTTCTTGCCCAATGGCGTTATTGGAGATGGCGAAAATGTGCGTATTGACACCTATATTCGTAACATAATGGGAACCCTGTGGAACAGACTCGTACGCCGAAGCATCTACACCGAAAACAATATCATCTGGCCTACAAGCGACAAGATTTCAGACCAACCCATTGCCGTTCAATTTTCGTATTACTGCAAGAAAGTCGCTGGAGTGGAAGAAGAGCTGTACCACTATGTGCAATACCCTACTTCTGTGAGTCATGACGGCACAATTGAAGGCAGGCTGAAAATATTCTACAGTTTTAAGGCCAACTACGAACTAATAGAGGATTTCTTAAAATCCAAAGGTTTGTACGATGAATACAAGGAGTTGCTGACCCTCAACTGCAAAGCACAAATCAAATGTGTGCTATTGGATTTCATTGCTGATCCGACCATCCGCCACCTATGGCTTAAGACATACCCAGAAGTGAATCGGATGTATCTATGGGGCAATGCGGCAGTGAAAACCAGCTATCGAGAACAGTTGAGCTTTATCTGCATAGCACTCGGTGTGTACCCCAAACTTAAAAAGATCTTATATAGCCGACATTTGCGCCCAAGACTTGGATACTGGCTTAGGTAACACCCAAATTCGGACTATTGCGTTGATTCAGGCGATTCGTCATCCTCAAGACTCCGCATAATCTCTTCAAGCCACGCATCTTCCGTTTGACGATCCCTCTCGTCACGGCGGAAAACAGGAATCTTATACATCCATTTAAGAGTTATCGGGAAGAGCAACATAAAGGAAACGATGAAAATGGCTCCGTACTTCAAGCCATTCAGCGAAAATGGGTCCAAACCATTGCCCTCTACATAGGGGAAATACATGACACAGCATACCGCAAACAGGCGCAAAAGACTGTTACGTTTGGTCAAATCCTG
>JAKSMO010000054.1 GCA_024400545.1 Bacteroidales bacterium
GGCAGACAGGCTGAGGGCGAAGAAGATAAATAATGAAATATACTTCTTCATGATGATTTGATGTGATAAGATTTGTTTCATGATGGTATGTATTTTTTGAGTTTTATTGGTTCGCTAAAGCGCAAAATTATAAACCGAGTTTAATGATAAGACACATAAAAACCATAATTGTTACAAATCGCCCTATTTTTTAACATCATTTAACATCATTTAGCCTTATCTGAATATTTAAGGGCGGTGTGTTGAAGCTATGCAAACGTTAAAATATTGGATATTTGGCCGGCGGAATTGGGCGATTGCGAAAAAAGTTGTATCTTTGCATTTTTATTTCGCACACATGCAAACATTGTTATTTATGAAGAGAATACTGGTTATTATGATGGTGGTCCTTGGCTTGGCAGCCTCGGCTCAAAACAAGATTGTGAATATTGGCGTTATTCCCACACCCCAACAGGTGGTGATGGGCAGCGGCACCTGCTCGGTGGGCAAGAGCGCTCCGCAGCGCAATTTCGTGGCCGAGATTGAAGGCGCACAGAACCAGAGTCAGGCCTACCGCCTGGAAATTACCCCCACGGCCGTGAAAGTGTATGCCGTGAACAACGACGGCTACGACAATGCCGTGAAGACCCTCAACCAGCTGCGCAAAATACATGGCGGCGAGGTGCCCTGCATGACCATCACCGACTGGCCCGCCTACGAGTATCGCGGATGGCTCGACGACATCAGCCGAGGCCCTATCCCCAACCGACAGTTCCGTCGCCGCACCCGTCAGTTCTGCGACCAGTATAAGATGAATTTTGGCAACTACTATACCGAGCACACGCTCTACAACGAGAAGTACCCCGACATCTCGGGCGTGAGCGGACTGAGCGACTTTGAGTATGCCAACGACCCCTATATGATGGCCAACCTGCAGTGTTTTGCCCATTTTGAGAAAACGCTGCGCATCCCCTTCTACTCCAGTCTGATGGATGGCCCCACCAATGTGAACCCCAGCAAGGAAGAGACCTACACTTTCCTCCGCGACCAGATTGAGAACGCCGTCCAGGCTTACTACAGTAGCCGATTCTTCAACATCAACTGCGATGAAACCGAGGGCCTGGGCACCGGACGCGCCCGTGAGTATGTGAGTGAGCGCGGTTCCGACGATGTCTATTGCCAGCACATTAACCGTGTATATGACATCATCCAGCAGGCCTATGCCGAAGCTCACGACGGCGACAAGCAGATGGAGGTGCTGATGTGGGGCGACATTGTGGGCAAGAATCCCGAAATGCTCAAAAAACTGCCCAAGGATATGCAGTATATTGTATGGAGCTATGTGGCCAAGGAGAGCTATGCCGACATGCTGGAACCTTTCGCTAAGATTCATAAGGAGCAGGGCAACCAGTTTTGGGTGGCACCCGGATGCAGCCATTGGAGCAGCACACCGCAGGTGCGCAACTATATGCAGAACATAGCCTATCTGGCTCGCGACGGCTACCAGGCCGGGGCTCGCGGACTGATGAATACCGCCTGGGACGATAGCGGCGAGAGCCTCTTTGGCGATGCTTGGCACTCCATGGCCTGGGCTGCCGAGATGGCTTGGCACCCCATCACCGAGACCGACCCCGCCAAAGCCAAGGCCGAGATGGCTGAGCGTGAGCGTATATTCAACGAGAACTACGACCGCCTGCAGAATATTGAGTATAATAAGTTGTATAACGAAGAAAAAGCAGGCTCGGTATCCAGCATGATCAACCTTGTGGGCGACCTGAATAGCAATGCTTTCATTGGCGACTGGTTCAACACTGCCGCCTTGATGCAACCCCTCACCGAGTTCTATCCCGCCAACACTTCCGACGATGTGCTCACCCGCTGCGACAGTGTGGAGGCCATTGTGAACCGGGTGCTCGCACAGGTGGATAGCAACATGCTGCCCCATTTCGCCTACGCCTGCCACCGTATCCTTTGTGTGGCCGAGAAAAGCCGCCTGCGTGTGATGCTTTTCCGTGCCCTCAACGAGAATGCCGCCAGCAAGGCCGAGGTGCAGAACCTTAGCCGCAAATATTTCCGCAACCTCCACAGCCTCAAGCTGGAATACCTCCGCCTGTGGGACGATGAGTGCACCGACTATGCCCGCGACATCATCTGCGCACGCTACGACAAACTGGGTCAGGAAGTGCAGGAGTGCCGCCAGCAGATTTTCATCACCAACGACTATAAGGATGGCAAGATGTATGTCACCCTGAAGACCCTCTTCAATGACCGCCCCATCTATTTCACCGTGGACGGTCGCAAGCCCACCCAGGGTTCCAACCTCTACAAGCGCCCCTTCACCATTGGCCGCAGCTGCCTGGTAAAGGCCGTGAGCTACAATAAGTGGGACGAGCCGGTCTATTCCGAGCAGTACCTCCTCTTCCACAAGGGTTTAGGCAATGTGGCCAAACTCAACAATCCGTATGCCGACTATAAGCCCACCTACAGCGGTGGCGGCACCAATGCGCTGGCCGACGGCAAGTTGGGCAGCGACAATACCTATGCCGACGGTCATTGGCAGGGCTATTGGGGCCAGGACCTGGATGTGGAATTTGACCTCAAGTCCACCACAGCAGTCAACAATCTCACCCTCCGCTTTATACAAAACACCTTCGACTGGATTCTCGCCCCCGAAGTGATTGAGGTTTACACCTCAACCGACGGCAAGACCTGGAAGAAAGTGCGCTCCGAGCATTTTGCTCCCGATTTCCGCGAGGCAGGCCATATCGTCCGCACCGATGCCATCCGCGACCTGAAACTCAACACCCGCTATCTCCGTGTGGTGGCCAAGAACCCCGGCAAGCTGCCCGAATGGCACGGCGCCAAAGGCTGGGACAGCTACATCTTCTGCGACGAGATTGTGGTGGAGTAATGCCAGTTTGCTGAATTCGAACTATCAGAATAACAATTGCCCCGATTGGCATTCCATTCGGGGCAATTTGTATGTTCTGGTGAGTAGAATTAAGAATTTTCCTTGGAGAATTGAGAATTTTTTGTATCTTTGCAAAATCAAACAATTTAGCCATCGGCTACTCCACCCTAGCTCCGCCCTACTCCCACTCCTTATACTATATTTATACTATATATATCCTATACTCATACTATACGTAATAGTATAACTATAGTATAACTATAGTATATATAAGGTAATATGAGCGCAGTTGAGGTGGAGGTAGGGTGGGTTGCCAGGGGGTAATTGGTTAGTCGATCTCGGCTTTGATGTAGAGGTGGTCCACTTCGGTAAAATCGCTGTTGTCGTCGTTGTAGTTGGGGTCGGGCATATACCACCACTGACTTTCAAAGAATTCGCGCAACACCTTGTCTTTGAACACATGACCACGATAGGCATAAGGCAGGTTTCGCGACACTCGCTTTACAAATTGAAGGTCCTGGTGGTTTTGTTCGGCAGCCCAGTTGGCCATGAAGAAAGGCATCTTGCCATAGTAGGGGTCGTAGAAATGGCCGAAAGGTTTTGACTCGCGAAAACCCGACGCAATGCGAAGTTCATCCTGCGGTTTGAAATTGGTGATGTGGGTCTGCACGGCACCGTTGCGCAAAGTGAATTCGAGATAAGGGGTCTGCCATTTCTCTTCAGGGAGGTTGCGAATCTTGCCCACACCTTCCATCACGGCGAAAACTGCCTGAGGGAATGCTTTTTGCTCAATGACGAAGTGTTTGGAAGTGTTGTCGGCACGCACAATGAGGGTAAAGTCGTCAATCTGACGATTTGCCCACCGGCTTGCGGGCGTGAGCTTGTAGCATATATCCCATGGGTCGCCTATGCCATGTGACATACGGTAGCAATAAGTGTGGTGCACCTTGTTGAGGCCGGGCTGGAAGGTGGCCGTGAAATAATAGACATAGGCAAACGCAATGCCAGTCTCCCAGTACTCTGGATAGGCTTCGGGGTCTTTCTCGTAGATGCGGTTGTCGTCAAAAATCATATAGTCTTTTCTCGGCACAGAGTCCAGCGTTGTGTCTGCGTAATGGCACACGGCATTCTGGTAGGGAAGCCGTAGGCCATTCATTTCCACCGTAAAGTCGGCAATATTGGGGTGCACACCATCGGGGTGGAATTTCCAATCGTCGTTGTATGGCGGATCGGCCTCGAAGCCCATGAGCAGCTGGCGCGACTGCTTGCCGGGGTTCCAAAATTCGTAATAGACATCCACGCGGGCAAAGCCGTTGTTGAGGATGGAGATGGTGAGCACCTCCTTGCGCACACTGATGTCGGTCTCCTGCAAGGGCACAAGCTGGTTGCCGGAGGTGTAGTATGTGCCATCGTTAGCCCTGATGCTCAGAGCTAACGAGGCAATCATCAATCCTAGGAATAAAACAAACTTCTTCATTGACTTTGACTTTGACTTTAACTTTAACGTTAACTAGAGGGAGCACTTGTCTCTCTCAAATCAACAAGTCAACACCAATCAATACTCAAAACTGCTGCCACCCAGGAACTCGCGCATGATGCTGGTGGGCGGAATGTGCTTGGGGTCGATGGGGTCGATGAGGTCGAGAAACTTGAGCATATAATGTGCCTCGGCAAACTCGGGGCAGTTTTCGGGGATGCGCTTGAGCTGCGGTTCGGCATAAATCTTCAGCACGCCAAGCTCATAGAGCAGGGCGGAATTGAACATCACATCGGCATTCTCTTGGAAGGGGAAGATGTTCTTCTCCTCGCCTTGGCGCACCTCGGCCCAGCGGTGGAGGGTGTTGAAAGCATCCCAGCCGCGGAAATTGTTGTCGCGCACAATGCGGCGCAGCATTCGGTTCTCGCTGCTGTGGATAATGTTGGCGTCGTCGATGGCAATCTGCGTGAGTGCCGACACATACACGCGGAACTTCAGCTCGTCGGGAATCTGGGCGGTGAGTTTGGGGTTAAGGGCATGGATGCCTTCCACCACGAGGATGCTGTTGGGGCTCAGTTGCAGACTCTTACCGTCGAAATAGGGGTTGCCTTTGATGAAGTCGAAAGTGGGAATCTCCACGCGCTCGCCATTGAAGAGGCGCAGCAGATGGTCGTTGAGCAGGGGGATGTCAAGTGCGTCGATGCTCTCAAAGTCGTATTCGCCATTGGGCAGCTTGGGGGTGCGGTCGCGGCTGACAAAGTAGTCGTCGAGCGAAAGTTGCTTGACATCAAAGCCTAACACACTGAGCTGCACACTGAGGCGGCGGCACGAGGTGGTCTTGCCCGAGGAAGAAGGGCCGGCCAGCAGCACCATCTTCACCTGGTCGCGACGCTGAAAAATCATGTCGGCAATCTCGGCATATTTCTTCTCATGCAAGGCCTCGGAGACATGGATGAGGTGGTTCTCGCCCTTGTCGCGGACAATGCGGTTGAGGTCGGTGATGGTGGGCACGTGCAGCAAGTTGGCCCAACGGTGGTGCTCATTAAAGATGGCAAAGAGCTTGGGGGTGTCGGGCAGGATGGGCTGCTTGTCAAAATGCTTGCGGTCGGGCATTTGCAGCATGAAGCCCTCGCCGTTATAAGTGCGGAAATCCCACGAGGTGAGGCATCCGGTGCTGGGCACTAGCTTGGAGGCCAGCTTGTGCGGAGTGCCGTCGAGGAAATCCATGGTAATATACAGTTGGTTGAGCGACTCAAGGAGCTTGAGGGTCTCGGGGATGCCGGCGTTGCGGACAAGCTCGATGGCCTCGGTGAGCAGCATGCCCTTGCTCTCAAAGGGGAGGTTGAGATGCTGGAGTTCCACCATGCGGTCGCGCACTTGCTCCACGATGCGGAAGCGGTCGTCCTCGCCAGCACCCTCGATGGTGCAGTAGAAACCACCACGCAGCGAGTGCTTCACCGAGAGTGCGGCCTGGGGATAGGTGTCGCGCACGGCCTTGTAAAGCATGAAGATAAGCGACGAGCTATACATCCGCCAACCGTGGCTGGAAGTGATGTCGAAGAAGCGCACAGTTTGCGGCATAAAGAGGCGGTGCTGCATGTCCTCCACCACATTATTGACAAAGGCACCCAACACTGGGCGTTCCAACGGCCAACGGCCTAACTCGGTGTAATATTCCTGTGCCAGCTCGGCCAAGGTGATGCCTTGGTTGACATGGCGGCGCTCATTGGTGTTTTCGATGATGATTTCAATAGTTTGCATAACAATATTCGTATTTGTGTGTGGTGACTTGGGGGGGGCACTGCCGCTGTGGCCGGGGCGAACACCCCGTGAAACATCGTTAAGTGTATGTTTCTCGAAGCGGAGCTGCAGTGGAGCTACAGTGGAGTTGCTCATTCTGCACCAATGGGCACTTTAGCATGGCCGGGGCATCGGCACAAAAGGCTTGTCCCTTTCATCAATCACACTTTTATTGATAAAAATAACGCAATTAAATTTTTTTTATTATCTTTGCAATGCGAAATAATATATATAATACAATATGAAAAAGACTCAACTCTTTGTCTTTCTGCTTGCTTTGCTGCCCCTAATGGTGCATGCGCAGGCCGACCAAAAACTGATTAACAAGGCTCAGCAGGGCAACACCGACGCTATGGTGCTGCTGGGACGCTATTATGAAAATGGAGCCGGTGTGGCTCACGATTCCACCCTGGCCGTGAAGTGGTTCCAGAAGGCAGCCGATGCTGGCAATGTCGATGGATTGCTCTATCTCTCAAGGTATTATTTGCATGGCACACACGGCTTTGCCAAAGATACAGCCCGATACTTTGCCATCCGCAAGGAGTGGGCCGAGAAAGGCAACCCCAACGCCATGGCAGTACTGGGCTCCGCCTACGAAAATGGCTATGGCTGCAAGACTGATAGCGCCAAGGCTGTGGAGCTGTATGAACAGGCAGCAAAGAAAGGATCCTCCTGGGGAGCCTTGTATTTGGCCGAAGTCTATTATTATGGCGATTTGCTGGCAAAAGATGAGAAGAAGGGTCTGGCCCTCTTGGAGAAAGCCTTGAATTTGGGTGAGTTTGATGTGTGTGCCGTGCTGGCTCGTCACTATTTGGCTGAAAACAACTATAAAAAGGCTTGGACTTATCTGAAGCAGGGTATGGCCTGCGCCGACCCCGATGCGTGGACGGTTTTGGCCGAGATGTATTATACCGGTGAAGGTGTTGAGGAAAATGAGGCTCGCGCCATCCAGATTCTCGACTCGCTGATTGCCGAGCACCACAATCTGCTCTACACCCAGATGCTGGCTGGCGGCTTTAGGCTGACTGCCAACAACCCCGCCCTGCGCGACACTGCAGCCGCCTTGCGCATACTGCAGGAGGGCGATGTGCGCCTCAAATCGGCTCAGTGCCAGATTCAACTGGCTAGATACTATGCCGGAATTGAAGATTATGATGCTGTCCGCCAATATGCGCTGAAGGCAGTGGATAATGACAATAATGGTATAAGTGGCGAAGCATGTTACATGTTGGCACAATTGTGCTACGTAGTGGATTCCGACAAAGAGCAATTTGTGGCTTGGATGAAACGTGGCGCCGACCAATATAAATATGTACCCTGCGCCAAGGTGTTGTCCAACTACTATATGCAGGAAGCTCAGGATATGCCCATGGCAGTGAAGTATTTGCGCGATGCCGACAAGTATGGCGACACGGAGGCTATGGCCGAACTTGGCCAGCTTTATGCCAACAACGGCAATGCCGAACAGGCAATGGAGTGCTTCCAGCAGATGATTGACAAGGGCCAGGCCGATGGCTACTATTATCTCGGCCTCCTCTACGACCAGATGGGCGATGCCAAGACTTGCAACAAGATGTTGGAAAAAGCCGAGAAGATGGGCAGCGCTCATGCAGCCTGCTCGTTGGGCGTTATCTATGAAAATGGTCTTGATGGCGTGAAGGTCAACTACAAGAAGGCCGCCGCATATTACGAGAAATCGCAGACCGACAAGGCTCTCTATCGCTTGGGACTGATGTATTTGAATGGCAATGTGGGCAAGCAGAGCAGCGAGGATATTGCCAAAGGATTGGAGTTGCTGAACCGCTCGGCAGCATCCGGATATGACGATGCAATCTTTGCCCTCGGCTATTGCTACAAGACTGGCCGCAATGTGGGCGCACCCGACTACGACAAGGCTGTAGAGTATTATAAGTATCTGGCCGACCGCGATGTTGCCGAGGCTCAGTGCGAGATGGGTCGTATGGAGATTTCCCGTTGGGAAGGCCATGATCCCGACACCATTAAGGCAATGGAATACTATCAGTTGGCTTCCGATCAGGATAACGATGAAGCTACCTGCTATCTGGGCTACTGCTACAAGGTGGGCAACTCCCAGGTGCCTGCCGACGGCAAGAAGGCTCTTGAACTCTTTGCCAAAGCAAGCAATAATGGTTCGCCCCTCGGCACCTACCATATCGGCAAGTGCTATATGGATGGCACCGGTGTGGAAATCGACATCAGCATGGCTATGGCTTATTTGAAAGATGCTGCAGCCAAAGGTGTTGGCGCAGCCGCTTACGAAGTGGGTCAGATTTATAATGAAGGCCTGGGCGGCTATACCGCCGATGCCGACTCGGCAATCCATTATTTCATTATGGGTCACCAGCATGGTCATGGCGAGAGCGGCTATTATGTGGGCGCCGCATTGATTAATGAGGGCGCTACCGAGATGGCTGTGGAGGTGCTCAACGCTTCCGCTCAGCGCGGTAGTGTTAATGGTGGCTACCTGTTGGCCCTCTGCCTTTCTGAAGGTGTGGGTGTGAAAGAACCTATGCCCAAAGAGGCTTATCAGATTTTTGAGCATATTGTCCGCACATCCGACCATGCCGGTTCTTATTATCAGCTCGGTATTGCCACTATCAACGGCACCGGCTGCCCCGACGATGAAAATCTGGGTAAGGCCTACCTCGACACTGCTGCCCGCCTAGGCAACGAGGACGCTATGCTGGCCCTCGGACAGTGCTATCTGCAAGGCGTGGGTTGCAATATCGACACCAATACCGCCATTTCCTATCTCGAGCATGTGGCCGACAACGGCAACGTGCGTGCCATCAATATGCTAGGTGGTGTGTATCAAGAACTTGGCGACTATAAAAACGCCGTTCTTTATTACGAGAAAGGTGTGGCAGCAGGTAGCTTGGAGAGCTATTGCAACATGGGCTACTGCTACCAGGAAGGTTTGGGCGTGGTGCTGAACTCGCAGAAAGCCTATGAGATGTATATGTTTGCCGCCGAGCACGAATATGTACGCGGATACTTTATGCTGGCCAACTGCTATCAGCAGGGTATCTATGTTGAGGCAAGCATGGTGGAAGCGCTGAAATGGCTTGAGAAGGCTGCCGAGGCCGGCAACCCCACTGCCATGTACTACTGTGGCTCTATCCTTGCCGAAGGCGATGAGGGCATTCCCGCCAACCCCAAGAAGGCTCGCGAATGGTTCAAGAAAGCTGCCGCAGCAGGTGTTGAGGCCGCTTACAGCCGCACGAAATAATTTGACAATTGATAAGGTGAGTTCTATAGCATGTATTTGCAGAGCCCACATAACTGATAATTGACAATTGGACACTAACAAATCCGATTGTCAATTATCAATTTAAACGCATCACAAAACTAAATAGGATATGAATAATACGCTTTATGTTGTCGTTTCGGCAGAGAAGGTGAGGGGAGGGGATTTGCAAACCTTCGTCCAAGGAGTGTATAGCACTTTGCCTTTGGCTCAGCAAAAACTGCAGGCCGCCATTGTGGAAGATATGGAGTGCAATCCCGACGCAGCACCCTTTGCCCAACAAGAAGGCACCGACGACATCTGCTTTGTGGATCAGCAAGGCACCGAATATCATTACAACATTGTTCAGCGCAATCTGGACGAAGTTTAACAATTGCAAAAACAAATCCCATGATTATTGATTTCAACAATATAGAAGAACAGGCCTTGGCCAATTTCAAAGGGGGGGAGAAAGAACTGAATGCCCGCATGTTTTTTGACGGACTCAACCGTGTTATGATAGCCCGTCTGCAACCCGGTGCAACAATCGGTTTGCATACGCATGATACTAGTTCTGAAATTATTTTTGTGACCAAAGGCGAAGGCCATGTGCTTTACGATGGCGAAATGCTGCCCGTGAAAGCCGGTACGGTGCACTATTGCCCCAAAGGTCATGAGCATAGTCTTATCAACGACTCGCAGTCCGATCTGGAGTTCCATGCCGTAGTTCCTCAGCAATAGTTTAAGCGATATGTCGAGTTCGCGGTGCAAAGATGGAAAAATCGCTGTTGCCAACACTGGCTGTATAAGGCCGACTTGTGTTGTCGGGGCTTTGAACGAGGCAGCGGACGACGGAATTGTTGAGCAACTTTCACAGCGGTTGGGTGTTGACGAAATAAAAATATTGGCAGGCCAGCTCCCCGCATTATTTTTGTGGCAGAAAATGCAGGGAGAGGATGAGGTGGTATGCCGAAATGCGGCTTGGGCATTAACCCACAAGGCTGATGCCGAAGTGGCCACCCTGCCACAACAGCCGCTCATCGACTTTGCCATGTCAACCCCGTGGGATTCGCTTCGCAGATTGGCATTGCAACTGATTTCGCGACAGCCAATGCCCCAAGAGGCAGTCAGAACCGATTTTTTAGACTTTTGCCTTACCCACATGGTCATGTTGGAAGAACCGGTTGGGGTTCAGTCGCTCTGTATGAAAATTGCGCACCATATCTGCTCGTTCTATCCCGAACTCCAGCACGAGTTTGTAGAAACGCTTCGCTTGATGCACCCAGAGGCATATAAGCCCGGAGTAACATATTTAATAAAGAAATATCTCGCACTATACCAATGAAACGCTTATTCGTAACCCTTTCCGCCATTGTTTCTGTCAGCCTTTTGGTGGCTTGCGACCCCGCAGCAGCCTCTGCCCAGACTGTGATGGACGAAGGTCTTGAAATTCCAGCCACCACTCCCGACGAGGATATTTACCAGTATTCGGGATTCACATCGTCGTATAACCATAGCACGCTGGTGCCCAACTGGGTGGCCTATGAACTTACTGCCGAAGAACTGCAGGGTGGATATGAATCAAAAAGTTCTAGTTTTAGTCGTGACCCCAATGTCAAAGGCCGCCAGGCCTCGCGCGAAGACTATTCCCGTTCCGGTTGGGACAAAGGACACATGGCGCCCAAGGCCGATTTGCGTTGGTCGGAGAAGGCCTATTGGGAGAGTCATTACTTTACCAATGTGTGTCCGCAAAACCACGAGATGAATGCCGGTGACTGGAACAGTCTTGAGAAATCGGTCCGCCGTTGGGCTCGTCAGTATGGGCGTATCTGGGTGGTTTGCGGTCCTATTTTCGACCAACATGAGTTTGGTACTATTGGTGATGCCCGAGTGCAGGTGCCTGATGCGTTTTTTAAAGCCCTCCTAATCCACGTGGGTGAAGATTGGTCATCGATTGCTTTTGTTATGCCCAACAAGGGGCGTCACCACCCCCAGCTGTCTTATTCTTGCACAGTTGATGATCTGGAAGAGATTATCCAGCGTGACCTTTTCCCCGCACTCCCCGACGATGTGGAGGCGCAGGTTGAGTCTGTCATCAATCTCAGTTATTGGAAATAGTTTTTGGCTAGATACAAAAAAAGGAGCGAGGAATTTTTCTCTCGCTCCTTTTTGATTTCAGCTATTTTTACTGTTTTGGCTCTTTAAATTTCACGCCGATAGCTTCGGAAATGTTGATGATATAGTCGCCAATCTTCTCGTAGCTGGCATAGAGCGAGCTGTAAAGGCTACCGATGGAGAAGTCGTAAACACCGTTCTTAATGGCGTCGAGATGTTCATTGCGCAGTTGGTCGCGGTAACGGTTGATGTCCTCTTCGGCAGCGTTGGCACTATCCATGTCGATGTGGTCGTAGTCGCCGCGCAAATTGGCATCCATCACATCCAGCGAGCGCTGCACCAAACGCGTCATTTGGTCGAGGTTGTCGTTAAGGTGCTGGTCAAAGTGCACCTCGGTTTCGCGTTTGTTGCGACGGGTGACGGCAATCTGATAAATGCTGTCGCCAATACTCTCCAAGTTATCAACCACACGCAGCATGGCACTGATGCGGTGCGAAGCTTTGTCGGATATTTCGCTGGTGGAAACTTTGGTAAGGAAGTTGGAAATTTCCATTTCCATAGAGTCGGTGATGTCCTCATATTTCTCAATACGTTCCACTATCTTGTCAAACTCTTCGTCATCTTTGGCTGTGCGCAAACCGGGCAGGAAGGTGTACATCCTAAGTACTCGTTTTGAGAATTCCTCAATTTCCTTTTCGGCAGCCTGGATATTAAGCTCGGCGGTATTCATCCAGTTGCCACTGATAAACTTGAGTTTGAATGCCAGCTCCTCGTCTTCGGGAGCTTCTTTCACCATCCAATCCACAATGCGGATAATTGCTGGGATAAACCAGGCCAGAATGAGGGTGTTGATGACATTGAAGAATGTGTGGAACAGCGACAATGCCATGGGTATTGCATTGGGGTCGTAGCCTTGGACACCAACAGCGGTGTAGGGGTTGCTGCCCATAATGCCCACGGTGGCGTGGGCTATCAAGTTTAATATGGGGCGGAATACGATAAGGGTGATGATTACGCCAATGACATTGAATACCAAGTGGGCGCGAGCAGCCTTCTTACCATTGGTGTTGGCCACCATAGCTGCCAAGTTGGCCGTGATGGTGGTGCCAATGTTCTGTCCCATTACCAAGGCCACAGCGGCATCAAGTCCGATCCATCCGTTGTAGCACATCACCAGAGTGATAGCCATCATGGCTGCCGAAGCCTGCACCAGGCAGGTGAGCAGCGCTCCAATAACAACAAAGATTATGATTGACCAGAAGCCAAAGTTCGACATGGTTGCCAGTGCTGCCAAGAAATTGGGGTATTGCTCCAAGTTAGGCATAGCTTTTTGCAAGAAGCTCATGCCAATGAGCAACAGTGCAAGGCCCATCACAAACTCACCGATCGATTTGAGTCGGTCTCTCTTGCAAACGAACATAAATACAAGTGCCAGAGCCCCAAGTAACATGGGCAAACTGAATGCACTAGAGCTTTCGCCAAGGCCAAAAAGGGTGATAATCCATGCCGTTACTGTTGTGCCGATGTTGGCACCCATAATTACCGCAATAGCACCTGCAAGAGAGAGAAGTCCGGCATTGACAAACGAGACAACCATCACCGTGGTGGCTGATGACGACTGAATGGCTGTGGTCACTGCGGCACCAGTCAGAATGCCACGCACTGGACTGCCGGTCACTTTACCCAATACAGAGCGCATCTTGTTGCCGGCAAATTTTTGCAAGCCTTCGCTCATCAATTTCATGCCAAATAAGAAGATGGCAAGGGCTCCTGCAAAGTTGAGAATGATAATGAGTATCTCGCTAAAAGTCATAATATGAGTGTTATACAATTAATTGACACTAATTACAGATGATACAAAGATACAAAAAAAATATCAAATACAATTTTTTTGAGTCGTTTTTTCATTTTTTTTGACTGAAATGGGTTCCAATGTGACCTACCCTGAGCCAAAGGTTAATGGCAAAAGGCATAATATTTCCTCTGCTACCTAAAATATATTAAGGTAAACTGCGTTATAATTGTTAGTATGAAGAAGTTTTTGATTCTCTTTTTTTTGGTCATATCTTTATCCACAGTGTGGTGTCAGACTGCCCAAGTGCTGGATTCGGGACGGGTGTTCCGCCAGGCCCCTTTTGCCTCTTGCCATGCTGCCACTATCTGTCAGACTTCGGAGGGGCATCTGCTGACCGCTTTCTTTGCCGGATCGTGGGAGGGGTGCAAAGATGTTTGTATTTGGATGGCGCGCCTCAATGCTGGCGCCAAGTCGTGGTCGGCACCTCAGCGTGTGGCCACTGGTCATATAAACGCCTCTACGCAGCACCCTTGTTGGAATCCTGTGCTGTACCACCATCCGGATTCGGGCGACGAGGTGCTGCTATTCTACAAGACCGGCGTCCGTATCCCCGAGTGGGTTGGGCACCTAATGCGGTCGGCCGACGGCGGCCGAACATGGTCGGCACCCGAAACATTGCCCAAAGGCTTGTTGGGCGCCATCAAGAACAAACCCCTCCGCTATGGACGAAGGCTTATTGCTCCGTCGAGTACTGAGCCGGCCTGGCAGCCTCATTTCGAAATCTCTACCAATGGAGGCAGACGCTGGCGCAAGGTATCAGTGCCGTTCGACTCAACGATTATTGCAATCCAACCGGCCATACTAAAGTTGCCTCACGACACACTACTGGCTTTGATGCGCACCAAAAATGGCTTTCTGGCTCAGACCTTCAGCACCGATAAAGGTCGCCATTGGAGCAAGATGACGTTAACAACCATACCCAACAACAACTCGGGTATCGACGCCATGACATTAAGTAATGGATTGCACGTTATGGTATATACGCCGTTGGGTCTCACTCAGGGTAGTGAGTTTGGTCCTCGCACTCCTTTGGTGTTGGCAGTGTCCAAGGATGGGCACAACTGGCAGAATGTCCTAACATTGGAGAAACAGGCTGGTGAGTATTCGTATCCATCTATAATTGAAGGTAATGATGGAACTTTGCATATTGTTTATACTTATCAGCGCAAACAAATTAAGTATGCACATATATTATTGAAGTAGAGTGGTATGGATGTAGAATTATCAGGACATTATAATTATCGGCGCATAGCGCAGGCTGCGGTGCCATGCATTGTGATGATGTTGGTCACATCGGTGTATAGCATTGTGGATGGCATTTTTATTTCCAACTTTGTGGGAACGCAGGCCTTCGCCTCCATCAATTTGATTTGGCCACCTATTATGATGTTGGGTGCACTGGGCCTCATGATTGGCACTGGCGGTAGCGCATTGGTATCGAAGACCATGGGCGAAGGCGATTCCGCCACAGCCAACAAGATTTTCAGTATGCTGGTTCATTTCACGCTGATAATGGGAATATTGCTAGCCGTGCTGTTTGCCGTTTTTGTTTGCCCCATCTCTTTGATGTTGGGTGCAGAAGGCGATATGGTGGGCGAATGTGTGTTGTATGGTAGGATATGCATCACGGCGCTGCCCATGTTCATGTTGGGCATGGCCTTCCAATCATTCTATATGACCGCCGGAAAGCCTCACCTTGGCACATGGATGTCGATAGTGTCAGGTGTCATCAACATTATATTGGATGCTTTGTTTGTAGTTGTGCTGCAATGGGGAGTGGCCGGAACGGCCATCGCCACTTCTACGGCACAGATCGTTGGTGGAGTGTTCCCATTGATATATTTCCATTCCCGCCGCAACAACAGCTCTTTGCGTCTGGAACACACCCCTTTTGTATGGCGGCATATAGGTAAGTCTTGTCTCAATGGTATGTCTGAATATGTAGGCAATGTGGCCATGAACGTGGCCTGCATCTGCTATAATTTGCAACTTATGCACTATCTGGGGCAGGACGGTGTGGCGGCTTTTGGTGTGCTGATGTACGTAGGCTTTATCTTTAGCGCGATGTTTATTGGCTACAATATTGGTGTGGCTCCGGTGATAGGCTTCAACTATGGGGCGCAAAACCACGCCGAGTTGCATAGTCTGCTCAAAAAAAGTATGGTAATTCTTATAGTTGCCGGTTGTGTGCTGATGCTGGTCTCCGAACTTACCAGCAGTTTGCTGGCCAGTATATTTGTGAGCTACGATCCGCAGCTTCATGCGCTCACCACCCATGCTATCCGACTGTATATGATTAGTTTCATGCTGTGTGGCGTCAATATGTTTGTTTCGGCATTGTTCACGGCCCTGAACAACGGTATGGTGTCGGCAGTGGCTGCTTTTGCGCGCACCATGATTTTCGAGATAGCTTCCATCTTTGTGCTGCCTCTGTTTCTTGGAGTTGATGGCATTTGGCTGGCTGTGGATGTGGCCGAGGTATTTGCCCTGGTGCTATCGGTTATCTTATTGGTCTCATTCCGCAATCGGTATCATTATTAGGCGGGAGGAAACGAAGAGGGCTAAGTATGACCAATCAGTCTTACTTAGCCCTGTTTTGTACTTGGTTTTGGTTCGATCAATCGTCCACCAGGCAGTTGTCCAATGCTTGGGTGATAGCGTCCTTGTCCATCTTCTGGCCGATGAACACAATTTTCTGCATTCTGTCGCCATAGTAGTCGTCCCACTCGTTGGCCAAGGCCGCATCGTGAGCCAAGCGGTATCGTAGCTCGTCCTCATCCATGGTGGCACACCATTTGCCGGCTTGGTTGATGGACACCTGGGCACCGGCTTGCTCGAATAGGTAGGCCATATCGTCATCGTCGGAAAAATAGCATAGTCCTTTGGCTCTGATCACGGTCTTGGGCCAATGGAGGTTAACAAAATTGTCAAATTTGGCAATGTCCATTGGCTGACGACGGAAATACATAAATGTGCTTATTCCGTATTCCTCCACCTCTCCTTCGCCGTGGTGATGGTGATGATGATGTTCGTGGTGGTGATGCTCATGGTCGTGCTCATCCTCATGGTCATGATGCTCGTGGTCATGATCTTCTTCATGGTCGTGATGCTCTTCGTGTCCATGGTCGTGGTGGTGTTCATCATGGTCGTGGTGGTGATGAGGGCGGCGAGCTTCCTCTTTTTCCTCTTTGGTCACTGCTCTCTCCATGTGGCGCAACCAATTGGCCGAGCCCTCTGTATCGGAAAAATCAAAAAGCTGGGTGTTCAAAATCTGATCTAAGTCCACATTGGCATAGTCAGTCTCTATAATTTGGGCAATGGGATTCAGTTGTTTGATTATCTGGTACAAAAAATCGATGTCCTTATGCTCTACCTCAGAGGTTTTGTTGAGTAGGATGATGTTGCAGAACTCTATTTGTTGGATAATCAGGTTTTCGATATCTTCTTCCCCAATAACGGAACCTAGCAGTTTGCCACCATTGGCAAATTCGTCTCGCATCCTCAGCGCATCCACTACCGTGACAATGCAGTCCAGCTCGGGTACGCCCCATTGGGTGAACTCTTCTTCCATAAATGGCATGTTGGAAATGGTGCTCGCGATAGGTTGAGGCTCGCAGATGCCGCTGGCTTCAATCACAATGTAGTCAAAGCATTGGAGCTTCAATAGCTGGTTGATTTGTTTCACGAGATCCATCTTCAGGGTGCAGCAAATACATCCGTTCTGTAATGCTACCAGGTTGTTATCTTCCATGCTCACTATACCCTCCTTCTGGATCAGTCTGGCATCGATGTTCACTTCTCCTATATCATTTACAATCACGGCAAAACGAATACCTTTCTGATTGGTGAGGATGTGGTTTACTAAGGTGGTCTTGCCGCTACCGAGGTATCCGGTAAGCAGCAGTACGGGTGTGCTATGAGTGTTTGTTTGAGTCATATTTTTGTTTCTTTTTCGTAATAACGCACTACTCAGTCCGATATTATATCGGCGTACAGAAAAAGTTGCTCCATCTTCTCTTGGTATGAATTCGAAACTAAAGTAAGATTGAGTTTTCTTTGCCGTAAAAACAGATATTATGTTTCATGAAAACCAGCTCTTATATAAGGTAAATACTCCATCCGAGGCTTATAGAAATGCGAAATTTTATACTATTTTCGGAACATCATTTGTTTATATCGGCTTTTCTTTGTTATTTTGCATTACTTTTTCAAGGGTGGAAAAATTGATAAAAATATATAAATTATGTAGTTATACCATCGTTGACAAAGCTATTTTTAAAGTAGTTTGATATTTTATCTTTCGTTTGGCCCATGAAACCCATTCTCACCATCACTGGTTCCGATAGCACTGGAGGCGCTGGCATCCAAGCCGATATCCGCACTATATCAAGTTTGGGTGGCCAGGCCATGTCGGTGGTCACCAGTATCACGCTGCAAAACTCTCTGGGTATTCAGGAGTTTTATGATATCCCGGCTCCCGTCATCGAACGCCAGATTGACGCTGTGGTGGATGATGCTCATCCCGAAGTGGTGAAAATAGGCATGGTGCGCGATGCGCAGTCTTTGTATGCCATCGTACATTCGCTCAACAAACACAAGCCCCAGTGGGTGCTGTATTCGCCTGTAGTTTCTTCCACCCACGAAGAACAACTTATGAGCGACGAATTAATCCAGCTTGTTCAGTCACAATTAATTCCATTGTGCACTTTGTTGGTGGTGCGCAAGCGCGATGCCCACCATTTCTCGGCACCCAATGTGATTCAGGCAGCCGACAATCATGGCATGTGCAACGAAATCTGTTCTGCCATCGCAGTTTTCCTCAATCAAGGCGTGTCTCTCGACGAAGCTGTGCGTAAGGCAACATTGTTAGTGCCTCAACATCAACTGGATAACGACGAAGTTTCACCTCGTATCGTCAATCTTTATCGCGAATTCTCTACCATGCAGGAGGCGCTGTGCAGCCACTGCCACGATGTCAACTACTATGCTGGGCAACTGGGGGTTAGTCCGCGCTATCTTTCGCAGGTCACTCGTCGCATGGCCAACCAGACGCCCAAAGCCATCATCGAAGCCACCTTGTTGTCCCACATCAAAGAAATGCTCGACAAGAACAGTAATGCCTCATTCCAAACCATTGCCGACACACTGGGCTTCTCGTCGCAGTCGCATCTTTCTACTTTGTTCAAGCGGCTCACAGGCATCACCCCTACGCAATATCGCAACAATCATTCACTCCATTCCATAAAAACTAAATAATATCATGAACGTCGAAGAATATATCGTAGCCCGCGTCAACGCATTAATGCATACCAACGATGCTCAAATCGTTAAGCGTCTCGAAGGAGGTATGAGCAACTATACCTACGTGGTCGAAACTCGTGGCAAGAAATACACCTACCGTGTGCCAGGCAAATTTGCCGAGAAATTTGTCGATCGAGTTGAAGAATGGGACAATATCCAGGAAGTTAACCGCCTGGGGCTCAACAATGCAACGTCCTATGTCGAAGTGATTTCGGGCGAAAAACTGGCCGAATATGTCGAAGGCACTATCCTTTCCGATACCGATATCGAATCCTACAACACTCTTTCGGTTGCCGCGCTCAAAAAAATCCACAACTCCGACCTTAAGTTCCACGATTATAACGCTTTTGGTCGCCTCTCCGACGATGAGCGCTATTGTCGCGAAATGGGTTTCACTCATCCCAAAGAGTATCTTGAGCTTCGTCAGAAACTCGAAGAAATGCGCGATGCCCACGCTGATGTGAAGCCCGTTCCTTGCCATTGTGACTATCAGCCCACCAATTTGGTTATCAACGGCGATAAACTGTATGTGCTCGATTGGGAGTTTGCCGGCATGAACGACCCCTTCTACGATATTGCCTGCTACGGCAATGCAGGATTCGACAAAGCCCTTTCGCTGCTCGAAGCCTATGTGGGCCACAAGCCTACTCGTGAAGAATTGCAGCGTCTCTATTTTCATCGTTCGTTCCAGTGTCTGCAGTGGTACAATGTGGCAATCTTCAAAGACCGCGTCGGCCTCAGCCAGGATCTGAACATGGATTTCAACCAGGTTGCTACCTTCTTCTTCGATCAGGCCAAGTCCTTGGCCGAACAGTACGAAACCTTGTAGCACGACCAAACAAGAAACGGTAAAGGCCAAATTCAAGGTGACTATAGCCGTATAATAATATATTTCCAAGGCGGACTCACTTCCCACGAGCCCGCCTTGTTTTTTTCTAATTACAGACTGAAACCTACTCCATTTTAGTGCCGCTTATCCTCCGATCGCCCCGACGGAGCTACTTCGGAGCTTCTTCGATTCATAAATGAAGGGAGAATTGGATGGTCGTAGAACGAAAAATGCAGAGAGTAGCGTGAGCCATAGATCATCAATTTCTCATTTTTCCTGTCATCACATGTAACGGATGGAATAATCGAATAAATAGTCGCACTAGATTTTTTTTCATTATTATATATATTCAATATATATTTGATAAAAAATAATTGGTGACTTCTTTGGTTCTACTTCATTTCAATCGAAATAACGTGGCAGTCCCGCGAAAATATTCCCTTGGACATCGGATTAATTAAATTCTGAGTAATAATAAAGAATATTCATAATGTGTTAAAACACAAAGATATATGTGATAGCCACATGATTATTTGAAAATATATAAACAATTTATCTCCCTGAAATACAACGACATGCGCGCACCCTTTGCGGAAACCC
>JAKSMO010000055.1 GCA_024400545.1 Bacteroidales bacterium
AACGTCGGATTCCGGTTCCGAAAGTCGTGGGTTTGAATCCCGCCGGGGTCACAAAACTTCTTATTGTGAATAGCATATTATTATCATTTAGAAATGCTAAGCCCATTTCGCAATGGGTGGGTTTGTGTACATTGTTGATTTTAGGTAATATTTTATCCATGGGGGTGCAGCTGATAATCCCTCATCTGGATGTGCAAGCCACCGACACTGATGCTATTCGCCTAATGCTATACGTTTCGGCGCTTTCTCAACTATTATGTTTCCTTTTGCCTTCATTGATTTTTGTAAAATTGTACCAAGGATCATTGAAGCAAAGCCTCAACCTTGATTTCAAACTGAGCAAATGGGGCTTGGCCGGCGTTGCTGTAACAATATTTTTATTAATCATGCCGGCAAACGACTGGTTTGGGGCATGGAATGAGGGCTGGGCTCTGGGCTCTTGGGCCGATGGCCTGCGCCAGCTGGCCCAAAGGGTAAGACAAATGTCGGGAAACCTACTATCTTTGCAGTCGCCCTTTGATATTGTGCTATTGCTGCTCATAGTGGCGCTGATTCCCGCCATATGCGAAGAATTGTTGTTTCGCGGCATCCTACAACCCATGACGCAGCACATGACGCACAACGCCCATGCAGGCATAGTGCTCACCGCTTTGATCTTCTCGGTGGCCCATGGCGACATCTTTGGCTTAGTGCCTCGCTTTTTCCTTGGGCTTCTGTTAGGCTATGTGTATTATTATTCGGGCTCCATGTTGGTGAATGTGAGCGCACATTTTTTCAACAATGCCGCCATCGTGGTGATGTATGCACTGTACAACAAAAACATACTGGCCATGTCGCCCGAAGAGCCTATGCTGTTTCCGTGGTTTACCACATTTTTGTGCACTATAGCTGCCGCAGTACTCTTCTCTCTTTACTTTGTTCAGCCACGGCAAAAAACGAATCCGAGAACCGAAAAACAGCAAAAAAAACGAGTGCGCTGAACCAATTAGCCAATATTTATTGAATTTATCTAATAATAAATCCACTTTTATATCATTGAAAATCAACCACCAGCAATATCTTGTTAAAAAAATGGACAAAAGGAATAAAAAAAATGTTCGCTATGTCAATTTTTTTTGGTAATTTTGCAACCAGTTTTCGACCAAAATATTGGTCTATTTGAAGGTATATAATTAGATATAAAAAGAAAATGACTAAGGCTGAAATTGTTGCTCAGGTAGCTCGCAAGACTGGTATCGAGAAGGTAGCCGTACAGGCAACCATGGAAGAGTTTATGAATGTGGTGAAAGAAGCTCTCGCAGAAAACGAAAACGTCTATCTTCGTGGCTTTGGCAGCTTTATCGTTAAAAAGCGTGCAGAAAAAACTGGTCGCAACATTTCCAAAAACCAGTCTATCATCATCCCCGCTCACAATATCCCTTCATTCAAACCTGCTAAGACTTTTATTAACGACGTTAAGAAAAGCGTAAAATAATAATTATCAATAATAAATCTGTTATACTATGCCTAACGGAAAAAAACACAAGAGACACAAGATGTCCACGCACAAGCGTAAAAAACGCCTGCGCAAGAACAGACATAAGAAGAAGTAAGTAATTACCTCTTCGGGTCTAGAAAATCTAACAACTAAAACAAATTGCACAACGGGGTATTACCCTAGCTTGTGTAATTTGTTTTTACGTTTTAAGTGAACTACCGAAATGAACAAAGATTTAATAATATCAGCTAAAGAAGGAGAAGTGCAGATTGCCCTGCTGGAGGACAAACAGCTTGTGGAGTTGCATAAGGACAAGTCGGGCAACAAGGTGCAAGTTGGGGATATCTACGTGGGAAAAGTGCATAAGATTATGCAGGGACTGAATGCTGCCTTTATCGATGTGGGTGAAGAGAAAGATGGTTTTGTGCATTATCTAGACTTGGGCACCAACTACAATTCGGTGATGAAGTATGTGAAGCTGGCCATGAACGGCGACAGCAATGTGACGACACTGACCGGATTTAAGCCCGAGCCCATATTGGAGAAAAACGGCAACCTCACCAATGTGCTCAAAGTGGGTCAACTGGTGCTGGCACAAGTGGCCAAAGAGCCTATCTCGACCAAAGGCCCAAAGCTTACTGGCGATATTTCTTTTGCTGGTCGTTATCTCGTGCTTACGCCTTTCGTCACACGCATCTCCATTTCACAAAAAATCAAGGGCAGCGAGGAACGAGGTCGTTTGCGCCGTTTAATCCAAAGTATCAAGCCCGAGAATTTTGGCGTGATTGTGCGTACAATTGCCGAAGGCAAAGGAGTAGAGGAACTGGATGCCGACCTGAAACAGCTGATGGCCCAGTGGACAGAACTGACCGAACGGCTGAAACATATAACCGGCCCTTCGAAAGTGTTGTCGGAACTGAGTACCACTTCGGCATTATTGCGCGATGTGCTTACCGACGACTTTAACGAGATTTACGTAGATGACGAAGGCGTTTATAATGAGGTATGCCAATATATCCGCACCATTGCACCCTCCAAGGTGGATATCGTACGCCATTACAAAATGGAGACTCCCATTTTTGAACAGTTTGGTGTGCAGCGAGATATTCGTCGTGCCTTTGGCAAGATTGTCACCATCCGTTCAGGAGTTTATCTATATATCGAACATACTGAAGCCATGCATGTGATTGATGTCAACAGCGGCAATCACATCAAGTCGGGCACCGGCCAGGAGGACACCGCCCTGCAGGTGAATATTGAGTCGGCCAAAGAGATAGCCCGCCAGTTGCGACTTCGTGATATGGGAGGTATTGTGATTATCGACTTCGTGGATATGCAGAAAGCGGAGAACCGCAAAGCCCTCTACGACTTTATGTGTGCCGAGATGTCGCACGACAAGGCCCGCCATACCATTCTGCCCCTCAGTAAGTTTGGACTAATGCAAATCACTCGTCAGCGTGTGCGTCCGGCCATTGAAGTGGACGTGCAGGAGAAGTGCCCCTTCTGCGATGGCACAGGCACCATCAAGTCAAGCCTTGTGGTGGTGGATGAAATTGAGACAAATCTGCGATACCTTATGTCGTCGCAAAACGAGAAGAAACTCACCATCGTGACCCATCCCTATGTGTTTGCCTATCTCACCAAAGGATTGAACAGCATACGCCTACAGTGGGTGCGCAAATATAAGATCCGCCTCACGATGAGAGCATCTGAATCCTATGGCCTCCTTGACTATAAGTTCTTCAATTCCCTTGGCGATGAAATCGATATGTAACCGACTCAAAGCAATAGCCATACTGTTGTGCTTCGCACTGACTGCCGTCAGCGCTGTAGCACAAGGTATCGATGTGTCGAAATACCAGGGAAAGGTTAATTGGTCGAAAGTGGCCAAGAGCAAGTCGGTCAAGTTTGTATATATTAAGGCTACCGAAGGAGCATCCATAAAAGACCCTAACTACAAAGCCAATATTGACTCGGCAAGAAACGCCGGACTCTATGTGGGTAGCTATCATGTATATAGCAGCAAAACCACGGCATCGGAGCAGTTTGCCAATTTCAAGTCGAAGGTATCCAAAAAGAAGCAAGATTTGATACCCGTGTTGGACATTGAGGGGTACCATAGCGGCCGACTGGATATGGCTCGGGTGGATAAGCTGCTGCAACTCATGGAAAAGGAATATGGTGTAAAGCCTATGATTTACACTAGCGAGAAACTATATCAGGACCATTTCGCCATAAAGAAATATTCGGCCTATCATATCTTTGTGGCTAAATATAAAGGTGCTCCGTCCATCAGATACACGCTCTGGCAACATTCGCAGACCGGCCGGGTAAAGGGTATCTCTGGCAACGTGGATTTAGACAAATTTGGTCCCAAGCACAGCTTGTACGACATTGCGATGCCCAAGCTGAGAAAGAAACTAAAGAAGGACGAAGACGACACGACCGATTCCACAAAAGCGAAGTCGGGTGCCAGCAAAAAGGATTCGACCAAGTCAAAATAAAGGTTATTCCCAATTCAACCCACAACGAAAGAAAGCCGCCAATAAGACGGCTTTCTTTCGTTTTTCAATTTTCCGAAATCTTATTCAATTTTGAGAACAAGACTTTGACGAACCAATTTTTTTTTGTTATTTTGTACTTTCAAATCGACTATTATTAGCCGTTTATATAACTGACAATATAAAGATTACGAAAAAATGATCAACATTGCGATTAATGGATTTGGACGTATTGGTCGTATGGCATTCAGGGCAATACTGAAACACCCCGACCTACGTGTTGTTGCGGTAAACGACCTCTCCGATGCAAGAACACTTGCCTATTTGCTCAAATATGATTCCGTGCACCAACCTATTGAGGCTAGTGTGTCGGCTGAAGGTGATACCTTGATAGTGAACGGCAATGAAATAAAGGTACTCTCCTGCCGGGATATCGACCAGCTGCCATGGCAAGAACTCGGCGTGGATATTGTGCTGGAATCGACAGGCCGCAACAAAACACGCCAAGTGCTCAACAAACATTTGAACGCAGGTGCTAAAAAAGTGATACTTACAGTGCCTGCCGAAACGGCAAGTGATGTGGATGCCACCGTGGTGCTAGGCGTGAACGATGCGGTGCTGAATCCCGACCTCAGACTTATTTCAAACGCATCATGCACCACCAATTGCATATCGCCCATAGTAAAAGTTGTGCATGAAAAATTTGGCATCAAACACGGCTTAATTAATACCGTGCACAGTTTCACCAACGACCAAAAGATTCTCGACCAACCTCATGCTGACTTTCGCAAAGCCAGGGCCATGGGCGTGTCCATCATACCCACCTCGTCCGGAGCCGCCAAAGCAGTGGGCCTGGTACTACCCGAACTGAAGGGCAAACTCGATGGTTTTGCCATGCGGGTGCCCGTGCCAGATGTGTCGGTTGTGGATATGACATTGCAATTGATGACCACGGCCACTAAGGATGAGATTAATCGCGTAATACAGCAAGCTGCCGACAGCTATCTGCAAGGCATTGTGCAATATACCGACGAGCCTCTGGTGAGTGTTGACATTATCGACAATTGCCACAGCTCCATCTTTGACTCTAGTCTCACCATGGTCATGGACGGAAATTATTGCAAGCTGGTGATTTGGTACGACAATGAGATGGGCTACTCCAACCGTTTGGCCGAATTGGCTTCACAGATAGGTAAGTTTATTACTAAATAAAACGGATTTACAAAATTAGATACTGAGAAACATATAACTAACAATGACAAAGTTAAGCGTAAATATCAACAAAGTGGCCACCGTGCGTAACGCTCGTGGAGGTAATGTGCCCGACGTGGTTGGGTTTGCCATAGATTGCCAGAATTTGGGCGCACAAGGCATCACAGTGCACCCCCGCCCCGATCAGCGCCATATTCGTTATCAGGATGTGCTCGACCTTAAACCAATTATGATTGAAGAGTTTAATATTGAGGGAAATCCTGTACCTCAATTTATCGACTTGGTAAAAAAGGTCGTACCCGCTCAGGTGACTTTGGTGCCCGACGCCGAGAATGTTCTCACCAGCAATGCCGGTTGGGATACGGTGCGCAATCGCGACTATTTGCGCGACATTGTGGCTGAGTTTAAAAGTGCGGGAATCCGGGTTTCTGTCTTTGTTGATCCTGTGGCTGAGATGGTGGAAGGTGCTGCCAAGATAGGAGCCGACCGCATCGAACTCTATACCGAGGCTTATGCCCACAACTACATCTACGACCGGGAACAGGCCATATTGCCATATGTGAAAGCCGCTTCGGTAGCACAATCCAACGGATTGGGCATCAATGCCGGCCACGACCTTAGCTTGGAGAATTTGAAGTATTTTCATGCTAGAATTCCGTATGTTGACGAAGTGTCGATTGGTCATGCTTTGATTAGCGACGCCTTGTATTTAGGCCTGGCCGAAACCATCCGCCGCTATTTGATCTGTCTGCAATAGTTTTTGCCGCCTTTGGTGCATCTGTGCACGGCAAAATATGCTGTTGGGAAAGCTGGTCAAGAAGTGATTTCTCACGACCCTTTTTTCCTTCGCTCCACCTCCACCCTACCTCCGTCGTAGTCCCGAAGAAGCTCCGTTGAAGCTTCGAACGCCAAAGCGGAGCTTCAAGGGTGGCTGTGGAGCGTTTTTGTGGTGCCTTTTCGTTGGAAAAAAAAGATTCTTTTGGGTTGAAATCTGCCCCTTTTTCCACAAGTCAAATGGGGTGAGCAAAGTTTTTTTTGTAGATTAAGAAAAAAAGCTTATCTTTGCAAGTCGGAAGTAATGTTCAGTATGTTTCCATTCCTGAAGGGATGGGGCATTGTGAGCATTTGATAAATAGATTGTTAAATGATAATAAATATATAATTATGCAAGAAAGTAAAGTAGGTCTTGATTTTAAAAAAGTCGAGCACGCACGTGGTGTGGCTAAGAAAATTGCCGATCAAGTGCAGGATTTTGTGGGCAACTATACCACTGTGGCTGTTGAACGCACAATCTGCCGTCTGCTCGGCATTGATGGTGTGGATGCTAACGAAGTTCCCCTGCCCAATGTGGTGGTGGACGAACTGAAGAGCAAGGGTCTTCTGGGCCAGGGCGTTTGCTTCTTTATCGGCAACGCAATTATCGAAACTGGCAAAACCCCTCAGCAGATTGCCGAGGCTATTGTTGAAGGCAAGCTGGATATCACCCAGCTCCCCATGCACGATGCCGAAGATATTAAGAAAGCTCTGCAGCCTTATATCGATGAAAATGTGGCTCGCATTCGTGCTCGCCGTCAGCGCAGAGAACACTATATTGAGACTATTGGCGAGGGTAACAAGCCCTACCTCTATATCATTGTTGCTACTGGTAACATTTACGAAGACGTGGTGCAGGCTCAGGCTGGTGCACGTCAGGGCGCCGATATTATTGCCGTAATCCGTACCACGGGTCAGAGCTTGTTGGACTATGTGCCTTATGGCGCTACCACCGAAGGCTTTGGCGGTACTTTTGCCACCCAGGAGAACTTCCGCATTATGCGTAAGGCCCTCGACGAAGTGGGCGAAGAAGTAGGCCGCTATATCCGCCTCTGCAACTACTGTTCCGGTCTCTGCATGCCCGAGATCGCCGCAATGGGTGCTTTGGAAGGTTTGGATGTGATGCTGAACGACGCCCTCTACGGCATCCTGTTCCGCGACATCAATATGCAGCGTACCCTTATCGACCAGTATTTCAGCCGCATCATCAACGGTTTTGCCGGCGTTATCATCAACACCGGTGAAGACAACTATCTGACCACTGCCGATGCTTACGAAGAGGCTCACACAGTGCTGGCTTCCGACTTCATCAACGAGCAGTTGGCATTTGCCGCAGGTCTTCCCGAAGAGCAGATGGGTCTTGGCCATGCTTTCGAGATGGATCCCCAGCTGGAGAATGGCTTCCTCTACGAGTTGGCTCAGGCTCAGATGCTGCGCGAGATCTTCCCCAAGGCTCCGCTCAAATACATGCCTCCTACCAAATTCATGACCGGTAACATCTTCCGCGGCCATATCCAAGATGCCCTCTTTAACATCATTGGCCAGTGGACTCACCAGGGATTGCAGCTGCTGGGTATGCCCACCGAGGCTATCCACACCCCCTTCATGAGCGACCGCTATCTCTCCATTGAGAACGCCAAATACATCTTCAACAACATGAAGAGCATCGGCGAGGAAGTGGAGTTTAAAGAGAACGGTATCGTACGCAATCGTGCCAAGGAAGTACTCGACAAGGCTACCAACCTGCTCGAAGCCATGGAGAAGGAAGGCCTTTTCACCGCACTTGAAAAGGGTATCTTCGCTGATGTGAAACGTCCGAAGAACGGTGGTAAGGGCTTGGACGGCGTAACGCTGAAGTCCGAAAACTATTTCAACCCATTTGTTGAAATAATGAAAGGTAAAAAGTAATTTATCCACACTAGACAAAACAACACTAGTACGCGACTTTAAAAAACGAAAATTATGAGCGAAGGATTGTATTCAATGGAGGCCAAGGATTTCGACAAAACCTTAGACCTTACCAAAATAAAACCATACGGTGATACCATGAACGATGGTAAAACCCAGCTTAGCTTCACCCTTCCCGTTCCCAATGGCGACGAGGGTATTGAGGCAGCCAAACAACTGATGAAGAAAATGGGCTTCGAGAATCCCCTGGTGGTCTATACCAAGGAGCTGACCGAAGGATTTACCTTCTTCAACTGCTACGGCAGCTGCACCCACACTGTTGACTACACCACCATCCATGTTCCCAAGGTGGAGAGCGACAAGATGGACATGCACGAGTGCGACGAGTATATCCGCGAGCACATCGGTCGCAAGATCGTCATCGTTGGAGCCAGTACCGGTACTGATGCTCACACCGTGGGTATCGACGCCATCATGAACATGAAGGGCTATGCAGGCCACTATGGCTTGGAGCGTTACGAGATGATCGACGCCTACAACCTCGGCAGCCAGGTTCCCAACGAGGAGTTTATTGCCAAAGGTATCGAACTTCATGCCGACGCACTTATTGTCAGCCAGACTGTCACCCAGAAGGATGTCCATATCAAAAACCTCACCGAACTTGTTGAGATGCTCGAGGCCGAGGGTCTGCGCGACAAAATCATCCTCATCTGCGGCGGTCCCCGTATCAGCCACGAACTGGCCAAAGAGTTGGGCTACGACGCAGGTTTTGGCATGAACACCTACGCCGACGACGAGGCAAGCTACATTGCCCAAGAGATGGTCAAACGCGGCATGAAATAAGCCATTATATTTATTGAAATAATATTTAAAAAATATTCACTATGGAAAAAAGCGAAATTAAACCCTTTATCGCCCGTCGCGCAGCTAAAGAGCTGAAAGACGGTGATGTTGTCAATCTGGGTATCGGTCTTCCTACCCTTATCCCCAACTTCCTCCCCGAAGGTGTTAGCGTTATCCTTCAGTCGGAGAATGGTATGATTGGTATGGGTCCCACTCCCGCTGAAGGCGAAGAGGATCCTTGGTTGATCAATGCTGGTGGTGGATTCATCACCTACGCAGAGGGCGCAAGCACCTTCGACAGTGCTACCTCTTTCAGCATCATCCGTGGCGGTCACGTGAATGTTTCCGTCCTGGGTGCTATGCAGGTTGACGAGCAGGGCGACTTGGCCAACTGGATGATTCCTGGCAAGAAGACTCCTGGTATGGGTGGTGCAATGGATCTCCTCGTAGGCGCCAAAAAGGTGATTTTGGCCATGGAGCACACAGCCAAAGGCAATCCCAAGATTTTGAAAAAATGCACTCTTCCCCTCACCGCAAAAGGTCAGGTGAACATGATTATCACCGAGATGGGCGTTATGGAAATCACCCCCGAGGGTATCGTCCTCACCGAGATCAATCCTGAGTTCACCGTTGAGCAAGTGCAGGCTGCCACCGAGGCAACCCTCATCATCTCTCCCGATCTTAAGGAAATGAAGTAGTCATACCTCACTAATTTATTCTATTATGAAAAAAACAATTCTGTTGCTGCTTTCCATGGTTGCCCTAATGGCAGCCCAGGCTCAGCAACACGTTGAATTCAAGTGGCATCGCATGTATGGTGTGGCAGGTTATTCTTTCACCACCAATATCAGCAGCCTGCAGTATCAGTATGATGGCGGACAGTTCGACGACAAAGCCGCCATGCAGGGTGTATATGCTGTTGGAGGATGGCAGATCCGCAAAGAATCTGGCATCGGCCTCGGTGTCGAGTTTATGAAAGACTTTGCCAGCGGCTACACGATGCTGCCTGTTTTTGTAGAAGTGCGCAGCCATTATCTTCGCAACCAGATCAGCCCCTTCACCTCTGTTTATGTTGGCTACTCTATCCCTTTGGGATTTAGTGGCATGGGCACTGACTATGTGAAGATTGAAACTGGCGGCCCTGCTTGGGGTCTCAATGTGGGTGCCCGCTATGCCATCAATCGCAAGATGGGTGTCAACGCCTTTATCGGCTATCAGGGCATTTTCCTCAATCGCGTAAATGTCTATCATGAAGGCGAACTGCAGGACGCTCCTCCTGTGTTGATGCAAAACTTCAAAGTTGGTGTAGGCTTTAATTTCTAAAGAATATACTTTAAGCATGAAGAAGCTGTCTTTGCCCTTATTTCTGCTGCTGTGTCTGAATATCCTGCAGGCACAGCAGCCTGAGGGCATCGAGTATTTGCGTATGGCTCCCCGGGCCAACGTCATTTCTTACGATAACGAAAACCATATTGAGCATCTGCGTTACGATGTCTCCCCGTATCTGTTCCCCATATCTCAGGATTGGACTACAAATACAAGCGAGGACCACATCGAGTTGTCGCAGCTGTTCTTTGTTCCCAAAGACTGGAAGGGATACCGCATTTTCTATCGTATGCAGGCTCCCGCCGGCTACGGTTTCTTTATTGGCGACCAACTTATTGGCGTCAGCCATGATGGCGCCGCCATCACCGAGTTCGACGTTTCGGAGCAAATGCGATATGGCAAGGATAATCGCCTGTCGGTACGCTATATAGGCAGCGACGGAACCTTGTTGGAGGCATTTGGACTGAACGAGCCTCTGCAACCACAGCATTGCGAATTCTTGCTCAAACCCCAGCTGAATGTCCAAGACTATACTTTCGTGGCCGATTATTCACCGGCCACTCAAGTCGGCGAATATACTGTGGATGTTGATATGTTCAATATCAAAAAGAAAGGACGCTGCTATTTAGAGGTCGAACTCTGGGATCCTCAAGGCCACAAAGTTGACAAAGTGGGCAAATGGTGCTTCTTTGACAAACGTACCGAAACCTCCCAAACCATCACCTCTTCGGTAGCCAAGGCAATGCCGTGGAATGCAGAAGTCCCTCGACTCTACACAGCAGTCATTCGCCTATACGACGAAAAAATGGATATTCAGGACCTAGTAGGCACTCGCTTTGGATTCCGAACCATCGATAGTCGCAGTTCCTTAAGCATCAATGGCCAGAAGCTAACAATCAAAGGTGTGGTCATCAGTCCTGAATTGGCCAACGACGAAAAGCAGTTGCGCAACATGATGATGCAGATGAAGTGCAACAACATCAACGCAATACGCTATGCTGGCACATTGCCCCCTGCCGAACGATTCCTTGAGCTGTGCGACGAGTTAGGATTTTACGTGGTTTGCGACGCTTACCTCGCCCCTACCTCCAATATGGGTCAGGCAGTAGCTGCCGACAATTCTTATTCCGACTTTTTTGCCGACAAAGTAAGAACAATGTATGGGCAGTTTAAGAATCATCCCAGTATTATTGCATGGTCTTTGGGCAATTCGCCCGACAACGGTTCATGCATGCAAACAGCCTATCACGCACTTCGTCAGTTAGATAGTAGCCGCCCCATACTATATACTGGAGCCCTCTATTCCGACAACACCGACATCATCGCCCCTATCCGCTGCAATAGCGACCTGTTGGGTCAGTATATATCCAAAAACCACGACAGGTCACTTGTCATGCTGTCGTATGGCGGAGTGGCGGGCAATAGCTTTGGTGGCATGACTACACTTTGGCAGAAAGTCTTGGACCATGAGAAAATCCAAGGTGGTTTTTTCGACTGCGGACGGTGGTCCTCAATCGAATCGCGACCTTATCTACCTGAGTTAAAACAACTCTACCGTCCTTTCGACATCAAAATGACCTCGGTCAGTACCGATGCTGCCGAGTTCCTCATTACCAACTTGTGTGATTTCCGCACGCTGTCCGACTATAGGCTTGAATATGTTATCTATACCAACCTCAAACCCGATGTGGTGTCGGGCGATGTGCCTATGGCTCTCAAGCCCAACGAAGGCAAAGATTTCAAGCTCAAAATACCCCAGCTCACCCTCTATGCCGGCGAAGAGCTTTTCATCAAGTTCGTACTTCGTCAGCGTAGCAATACCCCTACCATACCCAAAAATACCGAACTCTATTTTGCGCAGTTTCCGCTACCATATACCAGTGTGGAATGCTATGCCTATACTGATTATCAGGGATCTGCCTTTGTCATCGAAACCGACTCTGCTGGTATTACCCATGTCAGCAACAATAATATTTCCCTCAATTTTGACACCCATCAGGGTGTAATCACTGATGTTGAATACCGTGGTCAGAAAGTAATCACACAGTCGCCCAATCTCACTTTTTCACGCGCCTATTCCCCCAACGACCACGACGATCCCAATGGCCTCAAACAGTGGTTGCGATATAATCAAAACCAAGCCGAAGTAGTTGCCACTAATTGTCGTCGAGTGGATGCCACTTCTGTAGGCATTGACGTGATGACACAATATAATTCGTCGTATGGTGTGCTATTCGATGTGCGCCAGGCTTATCTCATCCTGTCATCAGGCGATATTCTAATCAACAATGACATTACAGTTTCCGAGCAAATAAAGTCATTGGCCCGAGTGGGCATGCAACTTGATGTTCCCAGCCATTTCGACACCCTAGAATGGTTCGGACGTTCCATCGAGAGTTACTCCGACCGCAAGGCGGCAGGCATGATTTGGCAGCAGAAAAAGCCCGTTCGAGAAGTAATTGAACACTACGACGGACAGCCTCAGCATGAGGGCAATCGCGTTGATACTCGCTGGGCAGCGATAAACAATGGTCGAGCAGGACTATATGTTGATATTATTGATACGCTGTGCAATTTCTCGATTGATGAATTTCACGACGAAACCAAAATGTTTGCGGCCATGGACGGCAATGCGCGATTGAGCACAGGCAGTGACTGGATACTCCATATTGATTACGCCATGGCAGGTGTGGGTGGAGCCATGTCGGGCATCAACCTGTCGGAACGAGATCTGCTCAAATCCCACAAATACAATTTTACTGTCCACCTGCGTCCCTACGATTGCGAAGAAAACAATGCCCAAGACTTCCGCCGCATTGTCTATCCCAAGGTAGTGTCCAATATCACCGAATTACCTGTTATTCGCAAAAGTCGCGACCGCTTTGATGGTCCCATGCAAGTGTCTATCACCTGCCCCACTCCCCACGCTCAAATCCGCTACACGCTGGACGGCACGGTTCCTACCGAGAAATCATTGCTCTACACCAAGCCTTTCACCATTCAAAACACCGTTATGGTAAAGGCTCGCGCCTTCAAGCAAGGCGAAGCGCCTTCGTTTGTTGCCACCGAACAGTTCTCTTTTGATTACGTAGTGTCTTGTCAGTTTGCCCATAAACCCAACACACCCTACAACAAGAATGCTTCTAAAGCTTTGTTCGACGGAGAATTGGGCGACGCTAACGATCTCAGCCGTGGGTGGTTGGGATTCTCGGGGCACGATGTGCAAATCGATATGGAGTTGGGCAAACCCATTACCATGGATGCCGTCACACTTCGTTTTGCCCATGTCCCTGATGCTTGGGTTTTCGCACCCGAACAGGTCATGGTGGCCGTATCGTCCGACGGCAAAGAATACACCGATTTTGTTCCGGCCACCATCAGCTACGATGCCGCATCAGAAAGTATGAACACCACTCAGCTTCAAATAATCACCATACCTATGGCTCACGAAAATGTGCGTTTTGTGCGCATCGTGGCCAAACCCATCGGGCGCATACCCCAATGGCACCGTGCCAAAGGACTCAGACCCTGGATTATGATTGACGAGGTGGCCATTAAAGAAATAATCATCAAGTAAATACCTTTGCAATATGAAGAGACACTTCTTGCTGCCAATATTGATTGTATTATGCTCATTGTCGGCGTGCCGTGTTGATTTTACACCCAATGCCGAATGGAAAGACGTTCCCACTGTGTATTGTGTTCTTGATCCCGAAGAAGACACTGTCTGGGCCCGCGTCCAACGTTGTTATCTTGGACAGGAAAACCTTTACAATTATGCCCACATTTTTGATTCCAACAACTATGCCACTGGCACCATCAGTGTCCATATCTCTGCCTGGCGAGGACCCAATACACCGCTAAGCGGCATTAACGCCACTTGCCGTATGGTTGATAGTTGGGTCTTACGCGACACCTTGCGCTACGGCAAACCCGAAGGCAATTTCTCATCAGATCCCCAACCCGTATTCTATTGCGTGCCCTCTCACAAACTTAGCGATTATACCGACTGTGTATTCCAGCTACTGATAATCAACAACTATTCAGGCGATACTATTGCCCGTGCCACAACCGATATGGTGGGCTTTCTTGACCACGACCCATCCGGAATCGAAGATATTATAATATCACACAACTCCATCCCTGGCTACCATTTTGGATTCATCCCCGTCAAACGAAACGAAATCAAATGGCGCATGCTTCCACGTGGGCGTTATTATCAGCCTGGTATCACTTTCTATTATCAAAAAGGCGACGACACGCTTTCCATCGATGTTATTGGAACAGGTATCAAGGCAGAACGTTTTGGCTACGCGCTCAACTCAAAAGCCATCACCGAGTACAAATTCCTCCAAACCATCAAAGCAGCCCTTCAAGACAACACCGACACCCTATTTAACGTCAACCATGTTGACATACTCATATATGCTTGCAACGAAGACCTCAATGCCTATATTACCTCGCAAAACCTCCATGTTTCTGGTGGCCAGGGATTTAGTCCATACACCAATATCGAAGGCGGATTGGGCATATTTGGTTCTCGCCGCACCCATATTCGAGAACGCGTACCCTGCGATTCCACTGGCAAGCCTGGCTATCTGCCCGACCAATTACACCGTTTAGGAGTAGGATTCTATGGCAACTTCACACCAGCCGAATAAGTAGAGTCAACTACAAAAATTGAAAGTTATGTGATTCGTCACCAAAATCAATGCCCAACAATAAAATAATATTTTTAATACATTGATATATATATATTTATACTTAACTGACAAAAAAAATATATATAAATAATAATTATATCAAAAAATATTTGTATTTTTGCAATTCATTTTGAAAAAATAAATAAACAATAAATCAATTAATTAGACTAAAAAAGATGAATATTTCTAGAGAAAATTTAGGAGAATTGGATCTTTGCATCAAAGTTGAGATTACCGAAAACGACTATGCTGAAAAAGTAACCAAGCAGCTCAAAGAATACAAAAACAAGGCTACCGTTCCCGGTTTCCGCAAAGGTGCTGCTCCTATGGGTCTTATCCAGCGTATGTACAAATCCGCTGTTGTGGCCGATGCAGTCCAGGACCTTCTGAGTGAGTCTCTTTACAAATATATCGACGACGAGAAACTCAACATCATCGGCACTCCTCTCTCCAACGACGAGAAAACCGGCACCCCCGATTTTGCCAAAGCTACCGATTTCACTTTCTATTTCGATGCAGCTCTTGCTCCCGAAATCAATATCGATTGGTCCAAGGTTGACACCAAGCTCTGCTCCATCAAGCTCACCGCTAAAGATGTTGACACCCAGATCGAGGACATCTGCAACCGCTTCGGCAAATTCGAGACTCCCGAAACCATTGGCGAGGGCGACCACGTTTATGGTAAGGCTGTCGAACTTGACAAGGACGGTAAAGAAAAAGCCGATGGTGTTTCCACCTTCTGCTCCTTCGCACTCACCGACATCAAAGAGGCCGAAATCGCAGCTCAGTTCGTAGGCAAGAAAGCCGAAGAGAAAGTTGTCTTCAATGTGGCTAAAGCTTTCACTGCTTCTCAGATCGAGAAAAACTTCCGTATCGAGGCTGCTGCAGCCAAGAAATTCAAGGCTGATGTCGAGTTTACCGTTAGCGGTTCTTCCCACATCACTCCCGCCGAACTCAACGAGGAACTCTTTGAAAAGGTATTCCCCGGCGAGGGCATCAAGAAAGCTGAAGATTTCCGCAAAGCCGTTTCCGCTCAGATCGAAAAAGCAAACGATGAACAATGCCAGATTTTGTTTGTCAACCAGGTTCGCAAACAGCTCCTCGACAACTTCGACGCTACCATGCCCGAGGCATTCCTCAAACGTTGGATCCTCTCCCGTAGCGACGAGAAAGTCACCGCTGAAACTATCGAGAACGAATGGGCCGACAAGTATGTTCCTTCTCTGAAATGGGAACTCCTCGATGGCGCTCTCAACAAGATCAAACTCATCGAACCCACCCAGAACGAAATCGTTGACTACATCAAGGACATCCTCCGCAAGACCGACGTTAAGCAAGAAGGTGAAGACGACAAACAGGCTGACGAGCGTATCGAACAGGCTGCTCGCACCATCGCTCAGGACCGTCAGAACGTTCAGCAGATTATCGACAAACTCTATGTCGATAAGACCTTCGCTCTCTTCAAGGAACAGCTCAACCCCGAAGTTGAAAAGGTTTCCGCTAAAGAGTTTGGCGAGCGTTGCAAATAATCCGAAACATTTGCTATTCAACATAAAGAAAAGCCTCGGTGTTACCGAGGCTTTTTTTCATCATCACTTTCCAATGGGGCCGCCTCCTCTCCCTCCTCCAGTATAAGTGCAATACGATGCGATCGCCTTCTTTTGTTAAATTCAGAAGCGACCAAAACGAAAATTATATTATGTGAAAAAAAAATCGTATCTTTGCATTTTATTTATCAATACCACAATTATGAAAAAAGTATTGCTATTATTATTCATATTATTGCCATCTTTTCTTTCTGCACAAACACTCACTGCCTATCGTGGTAAGGTGTCCAACTCGTATAACTTTTGGGTAAGCACCCCAAAAGAGTACGACTCGTTGTCTTCTGACAAACCCATCATCCTATTCCTGCATGGCGCAAGTCTTTGTGGCACCAACCTTGAGAGGGTTCGCCGCTATGGCCCGCTGAATGCCTTGGCCATGGGCCGACAAATTGATGCCGTGATCATTGCTCCGCAGAATCCTGGTGGGGCTTGGAATCCCGACAAGATCAATCGCATCGTAGATTGGGTGTTCGAACATTACGCTGGCGACACAAATCGTTTCTATGTGTTGGGCATGAGCCTGGGCGGATACGGAACCATCGATTATTCGGCCGCCTATTCCCACCGCATAGCAGCAGCCATGGCTTTATGTGGCGGAGGCAACCCCAAGTCGTATTGCGGACTGAATGACTTACCTCTATGGATTCTGCATGGCACTGCCGACAGGGCTGTCACTGTGGCACAATCAGAGAAAGTTATTTCGGCAATGGCAAAATGTGGCGATAGTCCTCGTTTGCGTTTCACCAAGCTACCCGGTGTTGACCACGGAGGACTGGCTCGAGCCTTTTATATTACCGAAACCTACGATTGGCTGTTTGAGCATCGACTAGATTCGCCCGACCGACCTGTGAACAAAGACTACGAAATAACCGTAGATCGCCTACACAAGGCCTACAAAGACATCGACCGTCATTCCAACCATTTGGTGGTACGCAACGGAGGCGGAAACACTTCAAAAACAGACACTAAGGAACACACATCGGATGCCGATAACAATGCCGATGTGCAGTACCATGTGATTCGCAAAGGCGACACCCTTGGTGCGTTAGCCAAGAAGTATCATACCTCCGTTAGCAAACTTTGCAAACTTAACAATATGTCGCAAACCACCGTACTACGACTCGGTAAACGTTTGCGGGTGCGCTAGCATCAATCTAGATTGGGATCATACCCTATTTTCAACTTTACGCATTATCCAGTAATACGCCACCACTAGCATCACCCCGGCGCCTATCCAGGCCAGCATGTCAATCATCACAATGCCGTTGTAGCCCCACACTTTGGGGAGTGTAAAGGAAGCCACACAGCGGATAGCCAGTTCCAGCAGTCCTGCCATCAGCGGCCAGAATGTACGGCCTATGCCTTGCAACGCATTACGATACACAAATATCAGATATAGGAAAGGAAAAAAAATGGCAGTGACAAAGAGGTAACGGCCCGACGAGAAATAGATTTCCCCTACATTGGGTAGTGCGGCCATCTGCCCGTCCACATACATAGAAGTAAACACATCCGGCCACAGCAGCAAGGCTCCGGACGAGATCACACACACTGCCATCACAATGCCCAGCGTGGCCCGCACACCTTTGCGCACTCGCTCTAGGTTGCCAGCGCCGTAGTTCTGCCCGGCAAAATTGGCAATGGCAGTGCCAAAGGCCATGGCCACCAAGGCTCCTATATTCTGAATCTTGTTGGCCGCAGTGAAGCCGGCGATATAGGTGGCGGGAAACTCATTAAGGGCAGCCTGCAAGAGGATGAGGCCAATGGACACAATGCTGAACTGCAGAGCCATAGGCATACCGATGCGTAGATGCTCACGCACCTCGGCGGCACGCAGGGCAAAGTCGGTACGACTAAGCCGGAGGAACTGATATTTGCGCATCGCATAGCCGAAGCTGAGCAAGGCCGAGAGTGCCTGCGAGATCACCGTGGCCAAGGCCGCGCCTTGCACGCCCCAGCCCCAACTGACGATGAAGATGAGGTCGAGCCCCACATTCACCACCGACGAGAAGATAAGGAAATACAGCGGTGTGCGACTGTCGCCAATGGCCCGCAAAGCGCAAGCAATCATGTTGTAGGCCATCGTAGCCACGATGCCCAGCACCATGACTATCAGATAGCCGTAGGCATAGTCATACACTTCGGCAGGCGTGCCCATCCAGCGTAGCACAGGGCCGCACAGGGCCAGTCCGGCGCCAGTAAGTGCCAAGGCGGTGGCGGCACAAATGGCCAAACTGGTGGCAAACGAACGGCGCAAACGGACATAGTCGCCCTTGCCAAAAGCCTGAGCCATACAGATGCCCATGCCGCTGGTGATACCCAGAATGAAGCCGATAATAAAGAACGTGATGCCATTGCTCACGCCCAAGCCCGCCAACGCCTGATAGCTGACATTGCGACCCACAATAATACTGTCCACCAGCTGATAACACTGTTGGAAAACATTGCCTATAATAATGGGTATCGAGAACAAGGTTATCACCCTAACGCACCCACCCTTTGTCAGATCCAGTTCCATTACAAA
>JAKSMO010000056.1 GCA_024400545.1 Bacteroidales bacterium
ATTATTCGATGTTGGGCCGATAAACAGAGGCCACGTGGGTGGCGTCGTTCAGATATGCCAACATGGTGAGGTGGGTATAGTTCACTTGGTCGGCGTTGGAAGAGGGGTTCTTTGCCACATAGTCGGCTATCTCCTTATCCATCTGCTCGGCAATCTTCATCTGCTCGGTGCGGCGGATCTCCATGGCTTGGCGCACAGCCTGGCTGTAAACTTTGGCGGCCTCTTTAAAGTAGGCGCACAGCTCCGACTGATTCTTGAATTTGGCATCCCAAATTTTTTGGCAATCTCGGTCGGCTTGGTCAAAAACCTCATCAATCTTGCTCGTAATGGAATTGTATTTATCCAGCAAGGGGACAATGGGCTCTATGACCTCGGCCTTTTGCACAGCCGACTCAAGCTTGCCCTCGCCATACATCCTCTTGTAAGTGAGTGCTTGGATTTCTTCATCGCTCATTTTTTCAAGCTCTTCGGCGCTAACGCCATAGAAATCCTCTATCTGTTTCTTGTAGTTGGCTTCGATTTGGGAGGCTCGGTCTTCCGACATGTTGCCAACGTAGCTGGCGGCATCGGTGGTCAGCATGGCCACTTTGGCCATATAAACGGCCACGGGGTTGGTCATCATCTTGAGGGTAGAAGGATTGTCCTTGCTCATAAGGCAGGCGTAATCGGCAATCTGGCCGTCGGTCGGGAAGTCGGGTAGCTGTGCAAGGAAGGCATTAGGTGTCATGGCTTTGGACGACTGCGATGTGCTGTTGTCGTTAGCGGTAGATTTGTTGACACCCAACTTGCCCAAAATGGCATTCTTCACGCCGTCGGCGGCCTTGTTGGTAAGGGAGTCCACTTCTTTGTCCATACGTTTCTCGAGCGATCGCTTGGCCGAATTGGCAGCAGCATTGATCAAACTTCCGATTTGTGCTTGGGCTCCAAATGCAAGCAACATGGAGGCAATCAAGATGAATATTTTCTTCATAATACTAAAATGCGGAGTCCTAAGTGTTTTTGGGATAGCTCAGTTGGTGGGCGGCACTCCGTTAACCCCTCGCCTGAGCATTTTGTTATCTGCCATTTTGTGCAAATGGCGATGCAAAAATACATATTTTTTTTGATATTAAAGAAATTATTGCCAATCAATGCCCGTTGGCGGAATTATTCCTTTGGGTGAAGGGCGATGGCACGGGGTGGGATACAGTGGATGGTAGCCGGGTGTGGAGTGCACGGATTGGGGTAGGCAGCAAGCGCTGTGGCAGAACGAAAAAAAAAGAACCAGTTATGCCGGAATTGTAACAAAAATTTTGTGGGGATTATGGAATTTAGTGTAAAAAAAATTGTAGGGATTATGGAAGATTGATCTATGACTCAAATGTAACTGATTTTAAAGCAGTGGAATGCATTCTTGTTGAGAACGATTGCATCAGTTTTGCTGCCCCGCAGTACCACAGTAGCTTCACCCTTCTCTTTATAATGATGCTATACTTATACTATATATATACTATATTTATCCTATTACGTATAGTATGAGTATAGGATATATATAGTATAAATAAGGTAAAACGAGCGAAGGTACGGCGGAGCTTGTGATATGGAATGGGGGAGGCGGACGGTATGGCGGGTGGGTGCGGGAACGAAAAAACTGGATTTTTGTATGCGGAGTGAACGATTTTTTTGCGGAGTGACATTTTTTTTGTATCTTTGCAACGTCTAGGATTATGAATGCTAGGAATTAATTGAAATGCTAATTGTCGTGATATGAAACATTTAGGTGCTAAAATAATGCTTTGGACGGCGTGTGCAGTGATTATGATGCACGCTTTCCTTCCGCACCATCACGACGAATGTTGCGACGTTGTGGAGTGCTTTTTCTGCAGCGAACATCACCATGAACACGACGCTCAACCCCATGAGAAGGATAATGCCGACGATTCTTGCAAACTGCAAGATATGCTGTCGCATCTGGTGCTCAGTTCGCGAAACGATGAAGCGCTTGAGTCTCCGTCGGTAATAGCATATCTGCATCAGGATTTTACCATTGGTGCCGGTTGGCCTGCCGAAAGCTGTTTGGCATTGGTTTTGCCATCACAACCTTGGGATTGGCCGCCGGATGTGGCTACATCGACAGTAGTCCGCATCAGAGAATCCAAGCCCCTGCGTGCTCCGCCAAGCCTTTCCGTGTCTTAATCAAAACTCAGAATTTTTGGTTTTGAGGCTAGTCGGCCATAGTGTTGGCTGGCTGTTGAGCAATAGTTTGCTGCCGGTTCATCGTCAGTAAATACGTATTGCTAATGATTGAATAACAATAGCTAATCACAACAAAACATTTTTTGATAAACATGAAAAAGATAGCATTTATTATAGCCGCAGCATTGGTGATGGGCCTAACGCCTGCATGCAACCACACTACTGGCGGTCACGAACACGAACATTCGCATGAGGGTCACAGCCATGAGGGTCATGACCATTCGCATGAAGGCCATAGTCATGGTCACGAAGGACATAACCATGGTCCCAACGTGGTGGAATTTTCCAACGAGCAGGGACAAAAGGTGGGTCTGGCATTAGAGAAACTGGCACTGCAACCCTTTGGCCAAGTGATCAAAACCTCGGCCAAGGTGGTGCCCTCGCAGGGCGACGAGCGCCATGCTACCGCCACGGCATCGGGTGTGGTGGTATTTGCTAATGGCGGCCTGGTGGAAGGTATGGCAGTAAAGGCAGGCCAGCAGCTGTGTGTGATAGAAAGCAACGGCATGGCCGATAATAATATGGAGGTACGTTTGCAGGAAGCATCGGCAGCATATGACATGGCCAAAGCCACTTGGGAGCGTAAGCAGAAATTGGCTGAGGACAAGATAGTGTCGCAGGCCGATTTGGAGGCTGCTAAGGCCGCTTATGAGATGGCTCGTGCGCAGTACAACAATTTGAAGAACAACTTCTCGTCGCGCGGTGCCGTGGTGCGTGCGCCCATAAATGGCTATGTGCAGAGCGTGAATGTGAGCAATGGCGGCTATGTTGAGGCCGGAGGGTCGGTGGTGACTGTTTCGCAGTGCAAAGACCTGCAGTTGCGTGCCGAGGTGCAGCCCCGCTATTTTGCCAACCTGAAAAATATTACGGGTGTGACCCTCAGCATTCCTGGCGATGACCACGTTTACACGCTGGAGGAAATGAACGGATCGCTGGTGTCGTATGGCAAATCTACAGGTGCAGCCAACCCATTGATTCCCGTCACTTTTAAGGTTCGCAACAATGGTAATTTGGTGAGCGGTAGCTTTGTGACCATGTATATTACCACCAAGGGCGACCGTGATGCCATTGCCATTCCCAACGAGGGTATTGTGGAGGAGATGGGCAATTACTTTGTGTTCAAAAAGGTGTGCGATGGCGAGTATGAGAAGACGCAGGTGGCACTGGGTGCTACCGACGGACGACGCACCGAGATTGTTTCGGGTGTGAGTGAAGGCGACATAGTGGTGACCAAAGGCGCATCGATGGTGCGGCTGGCTCAAGGTGGCGGAGCGTTGGATCCTCATGCGGGTCATGTTCATTAATTCTAAAACTTGACAAGCAATGAAGAAAATAGTTTTTAGTCTGATAATAATACTATTATCGTGGGAAACCAAGGCGCAACAGCCGCATTTCCAGCAAGAGATGAAGGCGGTGGAAGAGAACAATGCCCTACTGAAGGCCGCAGCCCTGCAGCGTGATGCCAAACAACAGGAAGCCCATGTGGGTGTGCTGCTGCACAATCCGGAAGTGGAAGGCGCCTATTACTGGGGTTCGCCGGTTGAAATTGGCAAACGTTGGGATTTGAGCGTGTCGCAGTCGTTCGACATGCCGTCGGTGATAGCGCGCAAGGTGCGTTTGCGTAATTTGGAAGAGAATGCCGCCAAGTTGGACTATGAGGTGCTGCGCAACAGGTTGATGTATGAAACCCAGCAGGTGTGTGCCGATTTGGTGTATTATAGCGCTGTGGCCAACTTGTGGGATGCCCGCACAGGAACGGCTTGCAATATCGTGGATCTGTATGCTAAACGTCTGGCTGCAGGCGACTGCTCTATTTTGGACTACAACCGTGCGCAGATGAGTCAGGCCGAGGTGCAGCGTGCTGCCGCAGAGGCAGTGATGAATGCCCGTGACTTGATGACACAGCTGAACATACTTACCGGAAAAGAAAGTTATGATTTTAGGGCCGAGGTGTATGAGGAGGTGGATCTGCCTGGTGATTTTGGAGAATGGTATAAGCAGTGGGAGATGGATAATCCCGAACTGCGTGTGTTGGGCAACCAGGTGGATATGAGCGAGCAACAAGCCTCGTTGAGTCGTGCTGAATGGCTGCCCGAGATGTCGTTGGGCTATGCGTCGGAAAACGTGGTGGGGGAGACCTTCCGGGGTGTGACCCTGGGACTGACATTGCCCATTTGGAGTCAGCCCCGCGCCGCCAAAGCTGCCAAATTGCATGCCCAGGCCGCAGGTCAGGAATTGCAAGCCCAGCGCCTAGCACTTTATGCTAAGCAAGAATGCTTGTTTCATCACCTCTATGCTTTGCGCCTGAATATCAACAATCTGGTAAGCGCTTATGAGCGTTATGGAAGTATGACATTGCTCTATAAAGCGTTGGAAGCCGGAGAGATAGAACTGGAGCAGTATTTGCAGCAAACCGATGCGCTGATTGACGTGCAACTCCAAATTTTGGAGCTGCGCAGAGAGTTTGAGCTGGGCTGGTTGCAGCTGAATGCCGGAAGAATAAAGTGAACGAATTGAAAAATAGAAAAAGGATTTCCCCATCATTTCTTTCATTTTTCAACTTTTAAAATAAAATCATTATGCTGAATAAGATAATTCGTTTTAGCTTAGATCACAAGCTATTTATTATATTGGCAGCCATCCTGTTGATGGTGGCCGGATTGTGGTCGGCCAACCGTACCGATATCGATGTATTCCCCGACCTCACAGCTCCGCAGGTGGTGGTGATGACCGATGCGCACGGAATGGCCTCGGAGGAGGTGGAACGATTGGTCACCTTCCCCATTGAAACGGCAGTGAATGGAGCCACCAATGTGCGTAGAGTTCGCTCCACTTCGCTGCAAGGTTCTAGTTTTGTATTTGTTGAGTTTGACTGGGGTATGGATGTTTTTCGTGCCCGCCAGATTGTGAGTGAGAAAATGACTACCCTGGCCGAACAGCTGCCAGAAGGAATTACACCGGTGCTGGCTCCGCAGAGCAGTGTGATGGGTGAGATATTGTTTGTAGGATTGCAAGTGGACGATTCGATGCAGTTGGCTAATCCCACCTCACAGCAGGAATTGCGCACAATAGCCGAATGGGTGGTGAAACCCGCTATTTTGGGCACCGGCGGTGTGTCGCAAGTGACTATTATTGGTGGTGATTATAAACAGTATCAGATTTTGGCCGACCCGATACGCATGGCTGCCTACGGGGTGCGCATGGACGATATTGAGGCTTTGGGCAACAGTGTGAGCGCCAACTCGACAGGCGGTGTGATTCGCGATTTTGGCAACGAATACGCACTGAGAGGCATGGGCCGCACTTGCGATGTGGACGAAATAGGTGCTTCGTTTGTGGGTATGCATGAAGGTCACCCCGTGCGCCTGAGCGATGTGGCAGAGGTGCGAGTGGGTTCGGCCCAGAAAATGGGTTATGCCTCGTGCAATGCTAAGCCTGCCGTTATCTTGTCGATATCGAAACAGCCTAATATCAACACCTTGAAGGTGACCGAGAATATCGAGTCGAATTTGGAAAACATAGCCAAGACCTTGCCTCCCGATGTGAAAATGAACACGCGTATCTTCCGCCAGGCCGACTTTATTGAATCGTCGGTGGGCAATGTGGGTAAATCGCTGTTGGAAGGTGCTGTTTTTGTGATTATTATATTGTTCCTTTTCTTGGGAAGTTTCCGCACTACGATTATTTCAATTATCTCAATACCTTTGTCGCTGCTGGGCACAGTATTGTGTCTGTATCTGCTTGGCTATGAGATTAACACCATGACTTTGGGCGGTATGTGTATTGCTATTGGCTCGTTGGTGGATGATGCCATTATTGATGTTGAGAATGTGTATAAGCGGTTGCGTCAGAATCATCAGCTGCCCGTGGAACAACGTCAATCGGCCTATGATGTAGTGTTTAACGGATCGAGTGAGATCCGCAGCTCCATCATCCATGCCACCCTTATCATTATGATCACCTTTGTGCCCCTGTTCTTCCTCAGCGGTTTGGAAGGCAGAATGCTGAAACCCCTGGGCGTGGCCTATTTGATCTCGCTGTTTATGTCGTTGCTGGTGGCAATGACACTGACACCGCTGTTGTGCAAACTTATACTGTCGGATGAAGATTATCTGAATCGCCGAGAGAAAGATAGTTGGCTGGCAGCGTGGTTGAGCCGTGGGTATCAGCGTGCGCTGCAATGGACATTCGCACATAGAGCTCCCGTATTGGTGGTGACTTTGGTGAGTCTGGTGGTGGCAGTGATAATGCTTTTCACTATGGGTAGAGATTTTCTGCCCCCATTTAATGAAGGTTCGCTAACTATTGCCGCTGTGGCTAAACCGGGTATCTCGTTGGAGGAGAGCAATAAGATTGGCCGGTTGCTGGAAGAAGAGCTGTTGGCAATACCGGAAGTGGTCTCTACTTCGCGCCGTACAGGTAGGGGAGAATTGGATGAGCATTCGCAGGCAACCAATGGCGCTGAGATTGATGTTAACTTCCGATTGTCGGAACGAAGCAAGGATGAGGTGATGGCCGATGTGCGCAAGCGTCTGTCGTCGATACCGGGTGTGGTGACTAGTGTGGGCCAGCCTTTGGGCCACCGTATTGACCACATGGTGAGTGGCACCCAGGCCACGATAGCTATCAAAGTGTTTGGCACCGATCTGAGTCAGCTATATTTGATTGGCAACCGTATCAAGAGCGCAGTGGCCGGTATCGAAGGATTGGTGGATATTAATGTGGAACAGCAGACCGAAACACCCCAATTGCAGGTGAGAGCCAATCGCTCTATGCTGGCAGAATATGGCATTTCGATGGAGGAGTTCAATCACTTTGTTGAATCGGCCTTCAATGGCGAGAAGATTGGCGATGTGTATGAGGGTCAGCGCAGTTTTGATTTGGTTTTGAAACAACATTTCGATAACGACACCCTCACAATTGAAGATGTGAAAGGGGCGCTGATTGATACCTATGATGGTGGGAAAGTGCCTCTGGGCACGGTGGCCGAAGTGGTTTCTGTAGGTGGCCCTAACACAATCTCGCGTGAGAATGTGCAGCGCAAGCTGGTGGTCTCGGCCAATGTGAGTGGCCGTGATGCCATTGGTGTGGTGGAGGATATCCAGAAAACTATCGACAGCAAGATTCAGTTGCCAGAAGGTTATAGGGTAGAGTTTGGCGGCCAATTTGAGAGCGCAAAGAGTGCCACTCGCACCTTGATTTTGGTGTTCATTGTGGCGCTTATCATTATTTATCTACTGCTCTACACCGAGTTTAAGAATCTCTCACTCTCGCTGATAGTGATGCTTAATCTTCCCTTGGCACTTATTGGTGGTGTGTTGGCGGTAAAGTTGGGCGCTAACTCTATCAGTACGCCGGCTTTGATCGGTTTTATCACTTTGTTTGGTATTGCAACGCGCAATGGTATTTTGCTTGTGGCGCGATTCCAAATGCTGTTTGCCCAAAATAAAAAGTCCGACGAAGCCCGACACATTATTATGCAAGGTTCGGTGGATCGTTTCAATCCCATTCTGATGACTGCGCTGACAACGGCATTGTCACTAGTGCCTATGATCCTGGCCGCAGACCATCCAGGCAATGAGATTCAAGCACCTATGGCTGTGGTGGTTTTGGGCGGTCTGGTAACTTCCACATTGCTGAATATCTTTGTGGTGCCTATTGTGTATGAATGGTATCACAACAGAAGTACCAAAGAATAACCATTGTGAGGGGGAGTATATATGCTCCCCCTTCTTTAAAATAAAGACGAATGAAACAGACTACATTGTGCTATTTAGAGCAAGGCGATAAGTATTTGATGCTTCACAGAGTGAAAAAAGAAAACGATGCCAGTCACGATAAATGGATTGGCGTGGGGGGCAAATGTGAGGCTACGGAAAGCCCCGATGAGTGTATGTTGCGTGAGGTTAAGGAAGAAACGGGTTTGACAGTGGAGCAATGGCACTATAGAGGAATTGTTACATTCATCAGTGATGTTTGGCCGTGTGAGTATATGCATCTCTTTACCGCTTCGCAATGGAGCGGACAGCAAATTGTGTGCGATGAGGGGGATTTGGAATGGATTGACAAACAACGTCTTTTTGACCTTACCCTTTGGGAAGGCGATAAGATCTTCCTGCGCTTGCTGATGGATGAAAATCAGCCATTTTTCTCACTCAAGTTGGACTACAAAGGCGATGACCTTGTTGCGGCTAAGCTTGATGGGAAGATGATTGAATGGTAGAAAAAATGTTTGATTGAGAAAAAAAATGTATTTTTGCAGTTTGTAAGCAGGATAATGAGAGGGGAATGAAAGTACGAGTTATCAAACATCTGATATGAAACAGAAAAGAATAATGCTCCTTGGCGGTCTGCGCTATTTGCTCCCAGTGATCAAAGCAGCGCACGAACAAGGTTATTATGTGATTACGGCAGATTATCTGCCTGATAATGTGGCTCACAAATATAGCGATGAGTATTGCAATGTCAGCATCATAGATAAAGAGGCTGTGTTGGAGGCCGCCCGTAGGTTGAAGATTGATGGCATTATGTCTTTCGCATGCGACCCCGGAGTGGTGGCTGCATCGTATGTTCAAAATGAGATGGGATTGCCTTCTTTTGGTCCGTTTGAGTCGGTAGAAATACTGCAAAACAAGGATAAGTTCAGACGTTTTTTGGCCGCTAATGGATTTAATGTGCCTTGGGCATTTGGCTTTGCGAGCAAGGATGAGGCTTGGGCAAGTCGAGATAAATTTGGCTATCCGCTTATCGTAAAGCCTACCGATTCTGCGGGGAGTAAAGGTTGCACGAGGGTGGATGATGAGTCTCATTTGATGAGTGCTATTGAATATGCTTTTAAATATACCTTTGGTGGGCATATCATAATTGAGGAGTTTATTGAAAAAAAAGGTTGTTCGTCGGATACTGACAGCTATGCGTTTGAAGGGAAGTTGCAGTTTGTGAGTTTCTGTGCCCAGCGATTTGATGCAAAGGCTACGAATCCATATACTCCGGCGGCGTATTCTTGGCCTTCTACCTTTACTGAGGCGGAAGAAGAATATCTGAAAAATGAAATTCAGCGATTGGTCACGCTACTGAATATGCAAACATCGGTTTTTAATATCGAGACGAGGATAGGCCAAAACAATAAGCCGTATATTATGGAACTTACTCCCAGAGGGGGAGGAAATAGATTGTGTGAAATGCTCCATTATGCGACAGGAGTGGATATGATTACGGCCATTACCCGAGCCATAGTTGGTGATACACCTGAAGTTATTACCCAGCAGCCTTACAACGGTCATTGGGCAGAAATAATTCTTCATGCTGATGAAGACGGTGAATTTGTAGGGTTGGAGATGGATCCATCGTTGCCTGCTGAAATTGTAGAACGTGATCTTTGGGTAGAACCTGGTGATTCTGTTCACGGTTTTGAGGCTGCAAATAATGCTATTGGCACATTGGTACTTCGTTTTGAGAATGCTGAAGATTTAGAAAAGGCTATTACAAGTCAGCATGATTGGCTTAAAGTGGTGATAAGAAAATAAAGGATTGCCGATGAATGTCGGAAGATATAAAAAGCCTGTATCATCAGTGATACAGGCTTTTTTCAAATGGGTTGGTGGAATGCAGAATCTAAAGATCAGCGAATAAGTTAGCTGTCCAATAGTAGGTTCGGTGTTATTATCGACGCACTACGACACGTGAGCATCCTGTTTGGCCATTATGTAAATGAATACGAATGGTATAAACACCATTGCCAAGGGTTGATAGGTCGATGTTATCAGTATTGGTGGCAGTGAGCATTTCTTTACCGTTAATGTCATAAACAATGCCGAATGCTATGTCTTGGTTGAAATGTATGATGCCTGAAGTTGGATTTGGATAAGCCTCAACGGTAATGATTTCGGCGTCGGAGATAGACTCGGTTGATATGATGAGATGTATGGTGACGATGCTGTCGCAGCCTTCGGTAGTCTGATAATTATGCGTGTAGTTGCCGCTGGTAGTGTATTCCTCCCCATCCCAAATGAAACTACCGCCGGGCAGTACAACTTCATCGTAGGAGGATTGGCTGTGGTTGACATTGATAATGGTGGTGACTATACTGTCGCACCCATTAACGTTGGTCAACGTGTCGGAATACATAGTGGACTGGGTGTGCCCCATTACCTCGTCGCAGCCGCTGTAAAGTAGGGTGTCATAGTTGCTGTGATGAACCACGAAGAGGGTGCTCAGGGCATATTGGCATCCGTCTTGGCCAGTAATGGTATCGGTGAAGGTGGCCGAATCGGAGTATTCTTCATTGTTCCAAGTAAATGAATTGCATACTTCTACAATGGAGTCTTGTGTGAGGATAGGCAAAATATGATATTGAGTGATGACTAAGGTGTCGTTGGTGGTATCAACGATGATTTGGTTGCCTTCGGCGTAGGTGTTGAGCCCTGCAATTGTTTGGCCATAGCAAATAGTGTCGTAGGCTGTACGCCAAGGCTGAGTGTGTTGAGGCACAGTCACAAAATCAATCCATGCGCAGTCGCTGCCGGTATTGATAGAAACATCCTTTGAATAAGTAAACTCAAAAGTATGTGTGCCCGCAGCAATAGGGAATGACGCACGAGTCCAATTTACGTTGCCAGATTGCACAATCTGTTCAATTCCGTCGATTGCGAAATGGAATTTGTCGTAATTGGCCTCCGAAGAAACACTATAATAGAAGCTGATGCTGTCGGCTAGGGTGTAATTGCGCGTAAGGCTAAGGACAGAATTTTCGTTGTGGGTGAGCGTGGGGAAAGATCGTGCCGAACTACTGCCTTGGTAAGCTGCGGCGTTTGTGGTAACCCATGGGTGAGTATCGTGAGCCCACCCCTCTAAATGAAATACCATACCTTCAAATGTTTCAATGGCAGGCTCACCTACCAAGATCGGAAGCATAGCCCCTTCGGTGTAAGTCGGCGTGCTGAAAGCCCAATTAAAGGCGATCATAATATTATAAGGCATCTGGGTACTAACATGAACGACATATTGCCGTGTAACACTGTCGCCAATGGCTAAAGCGAGTGCTGCGGTGTCGTTTCCAGAAATCTCGATCAATGGATTGTTGCAGCTAAAGTGGGGATAATATGCAGGCATGTCTTGGTGCCCCCTATTGGATAGCTGGACGTTAAAAGTGTATGTTTGTCCGGGCATTAGGTAATGGGGCGCGTCAATGTATTTGACAACAATCTTGGGCCCGATACAGGTGAAGAGGTTGTTAACCACCAAGGGAGTGAGAGCGCTATCAAAAGAAGTTTGAGTGGAGATTGTGATGGGTCTCATGTCGGCAGTACCATAAGCTACGCAGATGGCCAGGATACTGTCTAAAGTCAAAGTGTCGCCAGCAGCGATAGCAGCTATGTTCAGCGAGTCGGTTAGGATGGATATGCATTCTTCATTGGTTGAGAAGTTCACTGTCACATTGGTCGCATCGGAGTTGCCAAGGTTGATAATTCTGCCTTGTAACCAAAGGGTATCACCTACTTCTAATGTGTTGCCAATAAGCTCGGTGATGACGTAGGCATTGTCGGGCGTGGTGACGGTGACAGGATTAAAGGCAAGGCGATATTGTTGCGCCCAAGCTACTATTTCATATCCGCCAGGAGCCAGATTGACAGGTAAATTAAGTGTTGCCATACCTGTAGCGTTGGCATAAGTGGCAGCTATTATTGAATGCGTTGTAGTGTCGGTCATGGCCACATAGGCATAGGGAACAGCTGTGACAGGCAAAGTGGTGGATCCGCTAGGAACAAAAGTGGGTGTGGTCAATGTGAGTTGGCTGGCTTGAGTTCTATAGGGCATTACCGATGGGTCGCCCATCAGGTGATATATTTCCCAATAATAATGTTTGAGGGAGGAAGTGCTAGATTCTACTGCCATATTGCCCATCATGAGTATCTGACCCTGGGTTGTGGTCCATTGGTTGAAGGCTTCGCCGTGGGTATGAAACCAGCGGTCGTAGATGCCTAAGTTGGTCGAATTGTATGCCAACGACATTGTTGGGCTGATGCTTGATCGGAGACCCACCGACCAATATACGTCCTCGTACCAATAGGTGCTGTTACTGCCACCAATGTAGCCCACGGCACCACAATAATTGTCTTTTCTCAGTAGCGCTTCGCCCAAGCATGTGGAGGTTTCAAATTTGTTGGTCAGGCAGCAGTTGCCAATCATAAGGCCATACTTTTGGTTGTTGGTCATTGCGCCAACGTGCGACGTGCTAAAGTTGGGAGTTCCCCAGCTTGTGGCACTTCCGTGAGCAGTGTAATTGATAAGTCCGGCACCCATATTGTAAAAGCGTCGAACATTGGCAGAATTGCTAGACGAATTGATATCTATTGTGACGTTGCTGGCGGAAGGAACGATGGTGGTGTCGTTTTTAAAATAATTGATGGTGGAGAATCCATGTGCACCGTTGACGTAATTGGTGATGGCGTAATCCATAGTGGGGTCAGCGTGGGTGAAACCATAGTCGCCACTATTACCACCGTCAACTCCTGCAACCATTACTGCTCGATCGAGGAACGATGGATCGGCAAAGGCATATTGCTCATACATGAGTGTTTTCTCTATCTGAGGTGTGAGTTGGCTGACATTTTGTGCGGAGAAACGGCCGTAGTAGCAGTCGGGCAGGAAATCATTGCCTGTCCATAACATATAAGGCAGGTCGCTGATATGGTCAGATGGGTTGCTGGTTGTGGTGCTGGCAAAGGCAGGAATCTGTTCGTGGTCGCCTACAAGTAACACAAATGTAGGCGCAGGATTGTCGTTAGTGGCATTATTGTATTGGCTGTGAATATAGTTTGCGATGGATGATGTTGTGGTGCCAACGGAGGGGTCGTCGGTATATACGATGTCGGTTAAGAAGCCTTTTCGTTTTTTCCACGCAACAAAGCTATCCAGATGATTGCGGAACATGCTGTGTGCCACAATCAAATACCGAATAGGAGTGGAGGAAGTAACCGACTTGGGATAGAGACTATTGATTACCATCGCTCCCGAAGAAAAGAGCGGGGAATGATGCCGTTGGAAAAGCTGAAGGGTGGCATCTTTGTCGGCATTGCGATATTGGACGGTAATTTCGCACTCACGGCACACAATCAATGTGCCTTCAACGGGGTTGTATCGTATGGGCGACACTTGGAGTCGGGCCAAATTACGATCGCGGGCAATGCCTATAGGCTCGATCATGGCCAACTTTTCGCCAAAATAGCGATTGTCGGCATAGCATTTCTTGTTCATTACCAAGCGCTGTATGCTGGTGTCGGATTTGCTGCGAGAAGGTTGTAACGGAATGATTAAATGGTCGGCACCGATATCGCTAAGTGCGATGGTATCGTAAATAGCATTGCTGATTTCAATGAAGAAATTTTCGCATAGTGGAACCTCAATTAATGCGGAGAAAGTGGGTAGATTGGGGCAGCCGACTTCTAGCGACTGGGTGGCGCCATCCATGGTGAGGGCAGTAAATGTATTGCCATTGATGGTGGCGGGTGAAGCTTCTATCTGTCCGGAGGCAAATCGGATAAGTAATTGATTGTAGTCTTCTGAAACAATGCGATAGGGCGATTGTTGCGAAATGGCATTCCCCCAACACATCAGCATTACAAGGGTTCCCAATACAATTTTCTTCATAAGTAATAGTGGTTTGATATATGATGAATTATTTTTTACGAACAATGACTCTGTCGAGTGTGGCAAGAATGCCGGGAAGGACCAAAAGCATAAGCAGCACTGTGGCAAGTGCGCCGATGGAGATGGATCGAACAATGGATGACACGGTGGGGTCGGATACTAGAACCGACATGGCACCAGGCACTAAAATAAGTATCAACCCGGAGGTGAGTATGGTGTGGATTGATCCTTTGTAGCTGTGAATCAATGCGTCGGGAATGTCCATGTTGGCTCGTCCCTCACGATAATAATTGGTAAACAAAATACCATAGTCAATGGCCGCACCCATCAATATGCTTTGCACTACAAGGTAGGCCATATACAGCAATGAGTCGCCTCCAACACCACTCACGGCAACATCAACGAACACGCCCGTCATCACAGTGGCAACCAGCAGCAAGGCGATGACCAGCGACCTGAAAGTAAGGGCAACGATGATGAAAATGGCCAAAATGGTGAGAATTGTCACAATCGTCATCTCTCGGCTAAAGCCACTTTTCATTTCATCAAGCATCACCGATTCACCGATGGCGTAATAGTCGTGAGATAGTTTGCTGCGACAAAGCTTTCCGAAATTGTCTAGGAAGGCGTATGTTTCGTCCGACTCAGTGGATAGGTTGGTGATAATCATTGCGATAGATTTGCTATCGGATCGCATCATGCCCAGTTTGTCGTTAATGGTGTTCCGTATGTCGGAAAACCCATTTTTCATGTCGGCAGTTATAAAGCTGGCAAAGCGTGGGTCGTTCATCACTGTGTCGCCCAAGAATGAAATCATGCCGTCCAACGACATGGTCCATTGCTGGTCATACTGGTGCATGCAGCCATAGTAAAGGTAAAGCAGTTCCATAAGGCCGGGGTCGATGTCCTCGCCCATAGCGCTGAAGTTCAAGGCCATTTCGCGTGCGGAATAACGCTTTTCTCCGCTCATCATTTCGTCAAGCAGTGCCATCGGATTGTCAATCTCGGGAAATTCTTCCTCAGAAATGGTGTCGACAATAACGGGTTGCGCTGGTATTGTTTTAATTGGTGTTTCGGGAATGACTTCTGTCTCGTTTTTAACAGTGGGACTGGCTGGTTCTGTAGCGGCTAGGCTGTGGGTGGCATGTTCGGCAGAGTCCATGGTGGCGCACAGGGCCGTCAGCTGTTGGCGTTGGTCAACACTGATCATGGACGAAAGTGCCTTGCGCTTCAGGATGTCGTCGGTGAGGAAATGCACGAATTGCAGTGGTGCCATTGTTTGGTTGGCTTTCTTGGCTAGCCTGTACACCATCTTGGCCTGTCCGGCATCCATGCCGAGGAACGACGCCATCTGGTCGGAAGTCAATTGCTTGCGTATCTTTATGGTGTCACTGAATGGGGAATAATGTGCAGTTCGAACCTCGGCAGTCGCTACTTGAGGTTGTTGCTCGGTTTGAGGCTGAGCCGCTGGAGCGTCCTCAATGCTGATTTCTAGCGCCTCGGCCATTTCAAATACCTCAATCTCAGCACTGTCCACGGCCAATACTTCTTGCACTTGGTCGTCTAATTGGCGGAAGTCCTCTAGGAGAGCCATCTTTTGCTTCATGTCGGGGCTCATCTGGCTGGCAATGATGGACTTTGGGTCTCTGGCTTGGGCTAAGATGAACGAGGCCAACTGATTGAAATCTAAAGATTGCGCTTGGCTGCCATGTGCGGCATAATAAACCAACTGTATGACATCCTCCGACAACATGTCGGTGGGAAGTTCGGCTGCTGTTGAATCTGCCACACTGGCCATTGCTGCCATATCTTGTATGGCTTCAACCATTTGTGAGGCGGTGTATTCCTTCTTCATCAGCGAAGGGTAGGAGAGGACCATCTCCACATTAGGCAAAGCCGACAACGAATCGATGAGGCTTACCACTTGCTCCTCATCTTCGTTGTTGTAAATCAAGATTACAGGATTCTTTTTGGGGAAATAGTCGTTAATTTGGGATACTTGGGCATTGAGAAAGGATATCGGCGTTTGATTGTGGAGGATGTAGGATCCGGCAATCAAGAGGACGAAAAAGATGGCCAACGGGATACGATAGCGCATACTGAATCTTGCCAGTCTTTCGGTGGGCAGGGCCAGCACTTTTTTCTGGCTGCGGTTAATGCCTTTTTCAAACAATAGGATAAGTGACGGCAGAACAGTGAAATTGCAAATAAGGCTAAATACTACACCTTTGGAGAGTACGATGCCCAGGTCAGCACCGATCTTCAACTTCATAAACACCAGCATCATGAGGCCTACAACCGTAGTGAGCGCACTGCTGAGGATTGATGGGGCGGCACGCAGTATGGCGCTCTGCATGGCCGAAAGGTTATTCTCGGTCTGGCTACGCTCTTGCCTATATCGGTTGATGAGAATAATGCTATAGTCCATGGATAGAACTAGTTGCAAGATAGATGCAATAGAGTTGGTGGTCATCGACACACTGGGTAGCAATGCGTTGGTGCCGGTGTTGAGCAGCACGGCTATGCCCGTAGTGGCTAGGAATAGTATGGGCTCAAGCCAAGAGGGACACATGGCAAAGAGTACCAAAAGCAAAAGCGACAATGCTCCAATTAGCATGGGCGCATCGGCCGTGGTGCCGTCTTGTGCTGTCTCAACGGCCTCTACTTTCGCAAAGCTTTCTTTGATCTTTTTCCCTAATGCGATTTGGTCAACACTTTTGTTTACGCCAAGTTCGTACAGGGTGCGGTTGCCATTCTCTTGCAGGTTCACGTTGCCAACTTCCTCCAACTGGTTTAGTTGGTATCGCATATCCACTTTCTCCTCTGGGGTTTGGTCTGTCGTCATCACACGCACGTCGGCGCCGGCCATATCGGTGCTAAGGCCGAATTCCTGCTGTAGGATATCCAGTCCGGCCTTCATCCGCGAGTCGTTGGGGAGATATTTGGTCATGTCCGTGTTGATGTTCACATGAAACATCAACACTGCGCAAACTGCGCTTAAAGCCAAGGTGATACCGAGAAACCAATGTCTGTATTTTGTCAACAAATTGCTAGTCATGGGGCTCGTTATCTGTATATTTTGCTCCAGGTTTCGTCAACATAAGTGCCGAAATCAATAAACACGCGCACTTCAATGTTTTCATTCTGATCGGGGTCTAGTGTGCCTGATATGTTACGGTCGGCCATAGAGCATAGTTGTCGGGTGATGGAGCGCACATCAGAGGGGGTCGTGTTGCGTGCCATAACGGTATTGTCGTTCACCTTTTCATAATAGCCAAAGAAAGCTGTTCGGAATGCTTCTTCAATGTCGTTATGCGTCAGATGCTTGGGCTGGTGATATAGCTGCCAATATATTTTGCAGTTGATGGTTTCAGGCTTTTTGCTGCAACCACCCAAAATGGAGGCCGCAAAAAGACACACCGCGAGAGTCAATATCTTATGTTTCATTATGATGCTATGGATATATCTGTTAGAAATGCTATTGCAAAAATACGCAATATTATTGATATTTACAATGGGTCGGAAGAAAAAAGTTATTGGGGCTCTGCCCGCAGTAGTTGTATGCAGTTACATCCTGATCGTCGTCCGCCATCGGATCCACATTCAGCCACATCGTCATCAGTTCGTGATCCATGTACCTTGCACCGAAGTAGCCGTACCCTGTTTCCTCGTCGCGTTCCTTGCCGGAGAAAGAGGAACCCACAAAAGTGCCGCATTGCCTGGTGTTTGAGGTGGCAGGGCTATATGTAGAAATTAAGCAATACATGGTGCTAAGACATCTGTTTTTCAATTCATATTCAGTTGTTCAAGTTTTTGGAAGCATTATGATCTATGTTTTAGAATCAACTTTTTCTATGGTAAAACTCCGCTACACTTGTGAGATGAATTAGGATACTTCTATTCAATAATAAATACATGCAATAACGAAGAAACTGACAAATGATAGTATAATATATGCTACAACAACCACATCTGTTATTTTAGTGGTCTTCCCCTTATACAGCCGCTCAGCCAACTTGAATCTTTTCTTTGTGAAGAAGGTAAACATAAGAATTCCCGCTATCGTTAATACAACAATGATTGCACCCCACCCAACATAGAATGCATTAAATGATAATGAGACAAGGAACAAAAACGACAAGGCATTCTGTGCCAAACATGAAGACAGTATTATTCCACCCCTTTCCCAGCCTTCATATTTAATAAATACATCTTGTTCCCAATTTAGAAAAAAGCGGCTAATGCTATAGAATAAAAAATCTATTATTTTCATGGTGTCTATTTTGAAGGTTGATTTATCATAAGTCCGGGATTATATCCACCTGTTGGATGAATTAATTTGTTAATAATTTCTTTCAAAAAAAGTTGTGTATGTCAATAATTTTTTCGTATTTTTTGTAGTGAAAATCAGGTTATTACAAAAAGCTATCATCATGCACAACTTTTATGCAATACTTCGGAACTTTTTGGTTCAACGATTTGATTATTAATGTTTTAATTAAATATTTTT
>JAKSMO010000057.1 GCA_024400545.1 Bacteroidales bacterium
ATTTTGGAGGTTGTAGGGTTGTGCGAAAATGGTTTTTCTGCTCAAATGGATTGTAAGCGTTTAGTGTTAACCAACGGCGTAAAAAATGGAAACTCGGAAGTCCTAAATGGGCGATAGTCGGCTTGTATCATGGTTGATTCTTGTTATTTTTGAATTTTTTTTGAGGGTGTACCACGATTTGAAACAGGTGGACTGTAATTTTGCATTTTGAAATTTACAACAAAAACTCGCAATCATGAAATCTAACAAAATGTTTTTCAAGGAGTTCCATCTGGCAGGCGCAATGTATTACGACCTCGACGAAGTGTTTGAAGAGCTGACAGTGGGCACCCGACTAGAGCTTTTGCGCGACAAAGACAATCGATTTGATGGCAATGCCGTGGCGGTGATGTATCACAGCATGGAGGGGGAGACCGTACATATCGGATATATTCCCCGTGCAGATAACGAGCTTATTGCCGCCATGCTTGACATGGGCTGGGGCAAGATTTTCCGCTGCACCATCGGCCGCATTTGTCCCAAAGCTCACTACGAGGGGCAGATACACCTTAAAATCAGCATCTTGAAGAACGAAGAGAGTTCGCAACCCAACAATAGAGACAGGAGAAAGAAAAACCAATCCACATATTGATAAAAAAATTGTATCTTTGCAAAAAAATTTGATCAGAATAGGGACAGTTTTTTTCAGCTTCAAGCTACATATTGTGAAATTGTAAACAAAATGACAAATTTAGTGTAAAAAGATATGAAATATGAAGTTGCAGGCTAAGTTTAGGGAGTATATTTGGTTGGTGGAGACTATCCGCAGGGCGGGGCGTATCTCGCTGGCCGACATCAACAGTAAGTGGCTGCTCACCGAGATGAGCGAGGGCGTTGAGCTTTCGCGCACCACTTTCAACCGTCACAAGGCTGCCATCGAGGATATGTTCGGCATCGTGATCGACTGCGATGTGAAGGATGGCTACCGCTATTATGTGGCCAACCCCGAGGTGCTGCGGCAGGACTCGGTGCAGAACTGGATGCTCTCGACGATGAGCGTGAATAATGTGGTGTCGGAAAGTCTGAGTTTGCAGGACCGCATTCTAATGGAGTCGGCTCCCGTGGAGGGCGACCTGCTGAAGAGCGTGATCGAGGCCATGCGGCAGGGTGTGAAGATGGAAATCAGGCATAGGAAATATGGATCGCAGGAGGCCCGCGAGTTTGTGATTGAGCCTTATTGCCTTAAGCTCTTCAGGCATCGCTGGTATGTGCTGGGCAAACTGCATCGCGAGGCTAACGAGGAGCATGGCGAGCGGGACTGGATGTCGCTGTTCTCATTCGACAGAATAATGTCGTACCGCATTACAGATGAGCCTTTTGTGATAGATCCCGACTTTGATGCCGAGGCCTTTTTTGCCGACAGCTACGGGGTGCTGATGAACACGAGCGAGAAGCCGCAACGCATTGTGCTGCGCGCCTTTGAGTACCAGCGCTTCTATCTGCGCGACCTGCCCATCCATCACAGTCAGCAGATGTGTGGCGAGGGTGACAACTGGGTGGATTTTGAGTACTGGATGCGGCCATCGAGCGACATGGTGTCGTATATCATGAGTTGCGGCCGATACCTCAAGGTTATTGAACCGCAGTCGCTAGCCGAGGATGTGCGTATTTCGCTGGCCGAGGCATTGAAAGGTTATAAGGGTTAAATATTTTTTATATATTGAATCAAATTATTTTCGTATCTTTGCACATTCAAATTTAACGTTAAACATTATGAGCAGCAAAGTATTTTTTACTGATATGCACGTGAAGACAGGCGATAGCTTATTGTCTAAGTTTGACCGACTTATCACCCGTGCGGGTATTGACCAGATTGATTTCACCGATAAGTTTGTAGCCGTGAAAATTCATTTCGGCGAGGTAGGAAACCTGGCTTTTTTGCGTCAGCAATATGCCAAGGTGCTGTGCGACCACATAAAGAAGCAGGGCGGCAAGCCTTTCCTTACCGACTGTAACACCCTGTATGTGGGCTATCGCAACAATGCCCTCAACCACTTGGACGCTGCCTATATCAACGGCTATAACCCCCTGGCAACAGGTGTTCACACTATCATTGCCGACGGTTTGCGCGGCACCGACGAGCGTGCCATACCGGTGGAGGATGCCGAATATTGTCCTGCTCCCAAGATTGGTGCAGCCATTGCCGAAGCCGACATCATCGTCTCGCTGTCACACTTTAAAGGCCATGTGGTGGCCGGTTTTGGTGGCGCACTGAAGAACATAGGCATGGGTTGCGGATCGAAGGCCGGCAAGATGGAGATGCACTCCAGCGGCACTCCCCGCATCAGCGCCGGCAAGTGCGTGGGTTGCGGCATGTGTGTGAAGAACTGCAACAACAAGGGCGTGAATATTGTTGACGGCAAGGCCGTTATCGATGAGCAGCATTGCGTGGGTTGCGGCTACTGCATTGCCTACTGCCCCAAGGGTGCCATCATGACCAAATGGGACGAGGCCAAGCCGGTGATGAATAAGAAGGTGGCCGAATATACCAAGGCCGTGCTGCAGGGCAAGCCCAATTTCCACGCCAGTCTGGTGGTGGATGTGTCGCCCGAATGCGACTGCGAAGGCCACAACGATGTGCCCGTGATTCCCAACGTGGGTATGTTTGCCTCGTTTGACCCCGTGGCTATGGACCAGGCCTGCGTGGATGCCTGCAACGCTCAGCCCATTGTGCCGGGCAGCGCCGCCGACCACCATCACGACCACGAATGCCACTGCCATGAGCATGAAGGACACGATGTGTTCCGCATGGTGCACCCCGATACCGACTGGGCTGCCGGTCTGGACCACGCTGTGAAGCTGGGTCTCGGCATCCGCGAATATGAATTGATTAAAATCTGATAAGTATGAAAAAAGTTGCTGCTACTTTGCTGGCATTGTGGGCTGTGTGTGCCATGGGCCAGACTACGGTGAATGGAAAGATTGACCGCGTGACTATTTTCCCCAAAGGCGCATTGGTGGAGAAAAGCGTGACGGTTCATCTGCAGAAAGGTGAGAACAAATTCGTTATCACCGGCAATGCTGTGTGGATTGATGGCGGAACGCTGCAGTTTTCGTCGTCGCCAAAGTGGTTCATCAGTTCCTCCAATATGAAGCAGTGCAATCTGCCGGCCAATGTGGCTATGGGCAGACTGCTACCCTCGGCAGCCTATACCCAGTATCAGGCCTTGGAGAATAAGATTGGTGAGCTGAACCTAAAGATTACCAATAATGAGGATATGATTTCCTATCTTACGCAGCAGCATGCGGCGCTCTACGACCTGAAGGCCGTGCGCAACACTGTGTCGTACGACACTGTGGAACGCATCAAGATGCAGTTTGATTTCCAGTGCAAAGAAGCCAAGAACATCAATGCTGCGCTGGCCAAGGCAAGAAAGGAGAACGAGGACTACAGATACCAGTTACAGGCTACGCAGGAGGGAATTGACAAGATTGTAAGCCAATATACTGGCGGACGCACATTCTATCCCAATCAGCAGGAAATCGAGGTGAGCATTTGGTCGAAGGAAAATGTCAACTCGGCCCAAATCAAATATTCCTACCATGTGTCTAACTCGGCCAGCAACTATTTTTACGATGTACAGCTGGACGAGGTAGCCCATCGTGCCGTTTTCTGTCTGAAGAGCAATGTGGCTCAGAACACGGGCGAGCATTGGCGCGACTGTGAGATTGTGTTTGCCACTTCGGAAGCCGGATATGCTGGCTACGACCGTGCGCTTCCAACCTACTATCTTGATTTTGTCAATATTACATACCCAACTCCAACCAATGCGAGGGCTAAATTGGCAAACACCTATGCGGCTGTAGCCTCTCGTAAAGAGGTGGCCGAGGAAGAGGTCTTTGGGATTACAAATGAGATAACGATGGCTGATGTGGCTATGCCTGCGGCAGCGCAGAACCTCACCCTGAGTCGCGACTTTGTGCTGAACACCCGCCAGACGATTGCGTCAGGCAATGCCGCTCAGATGATGATGCTCTTGTCCGACACCACGGATGCTACCTTTGCCCGTTATGCCACTCCCAAGAATGAGGAGAAAGTGCACTACACCGCCATGTTGCCCAACTGGGAGGATCTGGGGCTGCTAGATGTGGGCTGCAATGTGTATTTGAACGACAAATATGTGTCGCAGTCGGTAATCCGCACCGCAGGCATGGGCGATACGCTGCGTTTTGCTGTGGGCGAAGACCCCAATGTGAAGGTGTCTCGCCGCGTAACCCGTACTCGTCCCGATCGTAACGGACTCTTTAGTAAGGAGGTGGAAGAAGTGGTTACGGTGAATCTGACCATCAAGAACACCAAGTCTGAGGCCATCGATATTTCGATGAAGGATCAGATTCCGGTGTCAAAGAATGTGGAGATCCGTGTGATTAATGTGCAGACCGACGGTGGCGCATTGGACGAGAATACGGGTATCATTCGTTGGAATTTGAAGCTCGAACCCAGAGAGGAACGAAAAGTCACGTTTTCCTACACGGTAAAATATCCCAAAGATAAGACTGTGATTGTAAACTGATTGAATCTTAATAGAACTCTATTCCGAAAAGCATAAGAAACAAGGGCGGCACCAAAAGGTGTCGCCCTTATTTTTGTTCAATTCGGTAGCGATTTACGGGAGATTCATTCAGCCAACAGGTTTATGTACTGGGATGCCAGTGAAGAGTGATATGCGATCGGTGATATGACGATTGATTTGACAATCGGTGAACCGTGATGAGTGAAGGGCGGTAGGCATGGTGAGCTGAATTCTTAATTATCTGCTTGTTTGTTGATAACAATATTTGCGTGATTCAGAAAAAAAATGTATCTTTGCAACGAAATAAATATATGTGCACTTACTTGATGTGATACTTTATATATATATCATCAGAAAAATGCGCATCAACACTTTAACACTATGACGAAACAATACATCGAAGCCAATAAAGACCGCTTTGTGGAGGAACTCTTCTCCTTGATTCGCATTCCATCGGTAAGTTCTGAGTCGGAACACAAACCCGATATGCTGCGTTGTGCCGAACGCTGGCGCGAATTGTTGCTGCAGGCAGGAGTGGCCCAAGCACATATTATCAACACCACCGGCAACCCTCTGGTTTATGCCGAGAAGATTATCGACCCCGCCCTCAAAACTGTGCTCATATATGGCCACTACGACGTGATGCCCGTCGTGCCCCTGGAGCTGTGGCACACCGCCCCCTTCGAACCCGTGATCAAGGACGGCAAGATATGGGCCCGTGGTGCCGACGACGACAAAGGTCAGAGCTTCATGCAGGCCAAAGCCTTTGAGACTATGGTGGCCACCAACACCCTGCCATGCAACGTGAAGTTTTTATTGGAGGGCGAAGAGGAGATTGGATCGCCGGCTTTGAAGGAATGGATTAAGTGCGCGGAAAACAAAGAGATGCTGAAAGCCGACGTGATACTGGTGTCCGACACCGACATGGTGAGCGCCGAAGTGCCCAGCATCACCACCGGTTTGCGCGGCCTGGTGAAATTTGAGATGCGCATCACCGGCCCCGACCACGACCTGCACAGCGGCGATTTTGGCGGCACAGTGTCCAACCCCATCAATGTGCTGAGCCAGATGATAGGCACCGTGCTCGACGCCAATGGCCATATCACTATACCCGGTTTTTACGACGACGTGCTGGTGTGCACCCCCGAAGAGCGCGAACTCATCAACCGCGCCCCCTATTCCGACGAAGCCTACAAGCAAAGCGTTGGCGTGGAGGTGCTGCATGGCGAGACGGGCTACACCACCCTCGAGCGCATAGGCATACGCCCCACCTTTGATGTTTGCGGCATACAGGGAGGCTATAGCGGCGAAGGATTCAAGACCATCATACCTTCTGTGGCCTGGGCTAAGCTGTCATTTCGCCTGGTAGCCTGCCAGGATCCCGTGCGCATAGCTCGCCTGGTGGAGGACTATTTCCGCAGCATCTGTCCCGACAGCGTGAAAATCGACTTCACTTATTACGAGAAAGGTATGCCTTATGTGTGCCCCATCGATTTGCCCGAATACCGCGCCGCCGAGCAGGCCTTTCTGGACACCTACGGCATGCAGCCCATACCCGCCCACAGCGGTTGCTCCATCAGCATAGTGAGCGATTTTGAGCAGGAGCTGGGCATCAAGACCATACTGCTGGGCTTTGGCCTGGGGGCCGACAACATACACGCCCCCAACGAAAATTTCCGCCTCGACCGATTCTTTAAAGGCATCGAAACTGCCATAGCATTCTTCAAACATTATGGCGGGCAAGCCTAAGGAGAATGGACGGCATACACAAATAACAAATAATGATAATTAATTAAAACATAACAATATGAACGACGTAAAAGCTTACATTGAAGCCAACAAAGACCGCTTCTTGGACGAACTGTTCCAACTTATCCGCATCCCCTCCATCAGTGCCGAGAGCGAGCACAAGCCCGACATGGTGCGCTGCGCCGAGCAATGGAAAGAATTTTTGCTGCAGGCCGGATGCGACAAAGCCGAGGTGATGCCCTCGGCCGGCAACCCCGTTGTTTTTGGTCAGAAGATCATCGACCCCGCCAAACCCACCGTGCTCGTATATGGCCATTACGATGTGATGCCCGTTGCTCCCCTGGAGCTGTGGCGCACCTCGCCCTTTGAGCCCGTGATCAAAGACGGCAAGATTTGGGCCCGCGGTGCCGACGACGACAAAGGTCAGAGCTTCATGCAGGCCAAAGCCTTTGAATTTATGGTTCGCACCAACCAGCTGCCCTGCAACGTGAAATTCATGATTGAAGGCGAAGAGGAAATTGGATCGGGCAGCCTATACGGCTTCTGCGAAGAGCACAAAGAGCTCCTGAAATCCGACGTGATACTGGTATGCGACACCTCGATGATTGCTCCCGATGTGCCCAGCATCACCAGCGGCCTGCGCGGCCTCTGCTACTGGGAGGTGGAAGTGACAGGTGCCAACCACGACCTGCACAGCGGCATTTACGGCGGCGCCGTGGCCAACCCCATCAACATTCTCTGCAAAATGATTGCCGGCCTCCACGACGAGGACAACCACATCACCATCCCTGGTTTCTACGACGACGTGCTGGTTATCTCCGACGAAGAGCGCGCCCTGATGGCTCAGGCCCCCTTCAACGAGGAAGCCTACAAGAAAGAGCTTGATATCAAAGCCGTTCATGGCGAGAAAGGCTACACCACCAAGGAGCGCACCGGCATTCGCCCCTGCCTGGATATTTGCGGCATTTGGGGCGGCCACACGGGCGAAGGTTCCAAGACCGTGCTGCCCAGCAAGGCCTATGCTAAGATCAGCACCCGCCTGGTAGCCAACCAAGACTACAACAAGATCAGCGAGCTCTTCCAGCGTTATTTCGAGAGCATTGCTCCCGAATGCGTAACGGTAAAGGTGACCCCCTGCCACGGCGGAGCAGCCTATGTGAGCCCCCTGGAGATGAAAGCCTACAAGGCTGCCGAAAAAGCCATGGAGACCACCTATGGCAAACGCCCCATCCCCACTCGCAGCGGCGGCAGCATTCCCATCGTAGCCGGTTTTGAAAAGATCCTCGGCACCAAGAGCATACTGATGGGCTTTGGCCTGGGCTCTGACGATATCCACGCCCCCAACGAGAACTACCCCCTCGAGCAGTTCTTCAAAGGCATCGAAACCATTCCCTACTTCTACCAGTATTTTGCCGAATAACATTAATGGCTGTTGGTTTTTAGCTATTCGCTTTTAGCTCCTAGCAAATAGCCAACAGCCAAAAATAAAAGACAATAATCATGAAGAAAATCATTTTAGCACTGACATTTGCTTTTGCTCTGCTGCCCGCCATGGCACAAGAGCACAACTGCGCAAACTGCCCCCACCACAAGCAGCACCAGCAGTCGGCCTCTTGCTGCGAGCCTAAGCAAAAAATGATCAACGGTCTGCCCGCCGAGATAGCCAACGCCTTTCCCACCGCCAAAAGCATCAAGAAAGACACCCAATGGACTCTGGTGTATAACGCCAAGAAAGAACTGCTGGGCTATGTCGTTTATTCCAAACCCGCCAGCAACGGCATTAAAGGCTATGCAGGCGAAACGCCCCTGATGATTGCCCTGGGCAGCAACATGAAGATCCTCTCGGTTACCATGCTCCAAAACAACGAGACCCCCTCCTACCTCAGCCTTGTGGTGAATAGCGGACTCCTGAAGAGCTGGAACGGAATGAAAGTGAGTCGCGCCAAGAAAAAGAACGTAGATACCGTGGCAGGTGCCACCTTCTCGTCGCGCAGCATCATCCAAACTTTCCAAGCCGCCATCAAAAAACTTTAATAAGCATAGTAGTTAGTGACTGGCATGGGGCAATGCCTACAGCCTGTTGCTAACTACTTTTATTATTTATTGGCGAGAATCGACACATAACACCCAACCCCAAAGCCCCCAGTGATTTCCCTCTTCACAAACCTACAGCAGGCCACAGCCCAAAATGTGGAACGCCTACTACCACTGGTGTCGCCCCAACGACGCGACGAAGCCTTGCGCTACAAACATGTGCTGGGACAATTCACCTGCCTGCAGTCGTACTACATGCTGCACACCATGCTTGTGGAGATGGATGCCATACGTCCCAACCAATACCCCCAATTCCAACGAAACACGCACGGTAAACCATCGCTTGAAGGTTTGCCGCATATCCACTTCAATATCAGTCATTGCAAAGAGGCAATTGCGGTAATTGTAGATAGCTCGCCTGTGGGTATAGACGTGGAGTCTTTTCGTACGCCATCGGAATCTTTGCTGCAATACACCATGTGCCCTAGCGAGAGGGACACCATACGCCAGGCCGAGCATCCCGACCAAGCCTTTGCTCTTTATTGGACCAAGAAAGAAGCTCTCTTCAAACTGATAGGCACGGGTATCACCCATCAGATTCCCGATCTGCTCCAGCACATTCCGTCCCACATCGAGCTTACCTCCACACTCCACCCCCACTTCGCCCTCACCATTGCCCAACAGCGGGCAGACTCATCGCAATCCAATGGCAGCCTAGAGGTGGAGATTATTAAATGAACGACAGCATCCTATAGAATTACGAAATACCAATATTAACAAACCCGATTCACACTCAAAAAATACATAACAATATGCCTAGCACTATATCAACCAACAGTCGCGGCAACGATGTTCGCAAACTGCAAGAAATGCTTGGCCTTCATGTAGATGGCATCTTCGGCAATCAAACCAAGAAGGCAGTAATCACTTTTCAGAACGCCCACGGATTAAAAGGAGACGGCATTGTGGGCAAAATGACCTGGGAGGCATTGGAACGACACGTAGCACGAAAATGCGCACACGACGCAGCCCCCAAACCCCAGCACACTTACATCAAAAGCAAGCGCAAAATCAACAAAATAATAGTGCACTGCACCGCCACCCCCGAGGGTAAGGACTATACGGTGGACACCATAAGGGGCTGGCACCTGAAACAAGGGTGGAAGGACATTGGATACCATTATGTGGTTACCCGCGACGGCGTTATTCACGATGGTCGTAGCATTCACGAAGTGGGCGCTCACACCACCAACCACAACGCCAACTCTATTGGTATTGTGTATGTTGGCGGATTGGCCACCGACGGCAAGACCGCCAAGGACACCCGCACCGACCCGCAGCGCGAAGCCCTGGTAAGCATTGTGCGCGACCTGATGGCCCTCTACGGACTGAACTTGCAGCAGGTGCACTGCCACAACGAGTATGCTGCCAAAGCCTGCCCCTCATTCAGCATCAGCTCTTTCCGCAAAGAGTTTGTTGACTAATCAACCATTACATATTTGCAGCACGTTATAGCTGTTTTCCTTTGGCAGAGAAGACCTTCCGTGGTTTTCTCTGCCCTAAAAATAAAGGCAACCTATGATTATCGGTATCTATTTCAGTCCCACCGGCGGCACACGGGCCATTGCCGACCATGCCTGCCACACCTTGTCGCAACACCTGGGCACCTCTTATCGCCTTCAGTCATATACCCTGCCTGCCGAGCGCGAGAACTGGCAGCCTATTGCAACCAACGACATAGTGGTATGGGCTTCGCCGGTATATGCCGGCCGAGTGCCAAACAAAACGCTGGATTTCATTGGCCAGCTAATGCGCGGATCGGGCAACAAAGGCATTGCGATTGCCGTATTCGGCAACAGGAACTACGACAATGCCTTGGCCGAAATGTGCCAGCTAATGTCCGAGGCCGACATCACCCCCGTGGCAGCAGCAGCCATAGTGTCGCGCCACGCTTTCGCACCCACCGAGATAGCCACCGGACGCCCCAACGAGCACGACTATGCCGAAATGGACGCATGGCTGACGCACATCGACTGGGAGAAGACCGCGCAGGTGCCCGGCAGCACCGCCAACGGCTACTACCAGCCGCTGAAAGCAGATGGGACACCGGCCAACTTTTTAAAAGCCAAGCCCGTATTGAACGAGAGCCGCTGTATGCTATGCGCCAAATGCAAACGCGCCTGCCCCATGGGAAGCATAGAAATCACCTACAAAGGACCCGAATTCCACGGCCTCTGCATCAAATGCCAGGCCTGCATAGTGCGATGCCCAGAGCAAGCCCTCAGCTTTGCCGACGAGGACTTGGCCTCACATGTGGAGATGCTCAGAAAGAACTACGCCACACCCTCAAAGGAGAACAAATTCTTCTAATCCCATCAGTCCCGCTTGCCGCACTGCTGGCGCAACGAGCAGCCGCCACACGTGCCGCCACAGGAGCCTATCCCTTTGCGTCGGTTATTCACCAAACGGCAGATCACTGCCACGGCCAAGCCCAGCACAACGGCAAGCACTATATACGAAGCTACATTCATCACAGTATGATAGAGAACAGCAAATAGCCCAGGTAGGCAAACACCCATGCCAACAGGCATTGAAACACCACCACAAAGCAGGCCATACCAATGCCCTGCTCTTTTTTTACCGTGGCAATGGCGGCCACACAGGGGGTGTATAACAAGCAGAAGATCAGCATGGGTACGGCAGTAAGGGTGGTAAACAGGCTAGCACCGCCCAGCACCTCAAGGGTGGCAATAACGCCCTCTTTGGCCATGAAACCGCTGATCAACGCTGTGACCACCTGCCAATTGCCCAAACCCATGGGCGAGAACAACGGTGCAAGGAAACCGGCAATGGCGGCCAGCATACTGCCCTCGCCACCTTCCACCACATTGAAACGGAAGTCGAAAGTCTGCATAGCCCAAATGATGATAGTGGCCAGAAAGATAACGGTAAAGGCCCGTTGCAGAAAGTCCTTGGTCTTGTCCCACAGCAGATGCGCCACGTTTTTGGCACCCGGCATTCGGTAGTTGGGCAACTCCATGACAAAAGGTGCAGCCTCGCTCTTAAAACCTATATGCTTGGCAACCAACGAAACGGCAATGCCCAACAATATGCCAAAACCATACAGGCAAATAAGCACAAGTCCGCCATGACCAGGAAAGAACGTGCTGGTGAAGAATCCATAGATGGGTATTTTAGCCGAACAGCTGACAAAGGGGGTGAGGAGCACCGTCATTCGGCGGTCGCGGGCCGAAGGCAGGGTGCGCGATGCCATGAAAGCGGGCACAGAGCAGCCAAATCCGATGAGCAGCGGCACGATACTGCGACCCGTAAGACCCACTTTGCGCAGCAACTTATCGGTAACAAAGGCCACACGGGCCATATAACCGCTATCTTCCAGCAGACTTAAGAAGAAGAACAGCAGCATGATGATGGGCAGGAAACTCACCACGCACCCCACACCGCCAAATATGCCGTCGCGCACCAGCGACCGAATAACAGGCACCACATTCCATTGAGCCAACGCATTGTCAACCATGCCCCCTATCCAGTCGATCAGTCCGGCCAGCCAACCCTGAAGGGGAGCCCCTAGCACATCAATACTCAGCCATATCACCATCGACATAACCGCAATAAAGATGGGCAGCGCCGTCCATCGGCCCGTAAGCACCTTGTCTATCTTCCGACTACGGCGATACTCTTTGCTCTCTTTAGGCTTGACCACCGTTTGGCGGCACAACCTGCGGATAAAGGCAAAACGCATATCGGCAATGGCGGCGGCACGGTCCAGCCCACGACTGGCCTCCATTTCCTGAACAATCTGCTCAATGGCCTCCAACTCTTTGTGGGTAAGGCCTAGGAGCGACAAAATCTCTTGGTCGCCCTCTACCACCTTGGTGGCAGCAAAACGGATGGGGATGCCCGCCTTGGCGGCATGATCTTCAATTAAATGCATAATGCTATGGATGCAACGATGCACAGCGCCATCGTGGTCGTCCTTGTCGCAAAAATCCTGTCGCAACGGACGCTCCTGATACCTGGCCACATGCAACGAGTGCTCCACCAGCTCGTCGATACCCTCGTTTTTGGCAGCCGAAATCGGCACGACGGGAATACCCAAAATACGCTCCATCTCATTGATACGCACCGACCCACCGTTGTTACGCAGTTCGTCCATCATATTGAGGGCCAACACCATGGGGATGTCCAGCTCCATCAATTGCATAGTTAGGTACAGACTGCGCTCGATATTACCTGCGTCGGCAATATTGATAATTCCCCTGGGTTTCCCCTCCAACAAAAACTGGCGGCTCACCACCTCCTCGGCGGTGTAGGGCGAGAGAGAATACACACCCGGAAGGTCGGTGACCAAGGTGTAGTTGAGCCCACGGATAATACCGTCTTTTCTATCTACGGTGACCCCCGGGAAATTGCCTACATGCTGATTGGAGCCCGTAAGCTGATTGAACAGAGTGGTTTTGCCACAGTTCTGCTGACCCGCCAAAGCAAAGGTGAGGCAGGTGCCTTCGGGTACTGATTTTTCATGATGCTCGCGCTTGCATTGCGATGAACGATGAATATCAACATCCTCACCAATACCAGGGTGGGAGTTGTGATCATGAAGAGAGACAATATAGGGGATGTTTTTTTCGTTAACACCCTCGTCGTGGGTATGCCATCCATCGGCATCGCCTTTACTGTCACACACTTGCACTTCAATGAGCTCGGCATCGGCCTTACGAATAGCCATCAGATAGCCGTGCACCTTCAACTCCATGGGGTCACCCATGGGAGCCAGTTTTTCCAATTTCACCACCACTCCGGGAATAACGCCCATGTCCAAAATATGCTGGCGATTGGCACCCTCGCCACCCACATTTAGCACCAAAGCACTATTTCCGATTGCTAATTCTTTGAGTGTCATGATATGATTATTGTTATATTATCAGTTATTAATCAATACAATACACTAATATCAACCTCACAATTTCAGAATGTAAAATTACAAATAAAACTTCACATTTCATATCACTATTAATAGTGATTTTGCATTTGTATCATCTTACACACCCAAACCAGGTCTATGCAAAACTCCGACGAACCACCTCTTATAGCCCACTCCCTAGCGGATGGAAAATGCCTACTCGTTGTAATAGTAATACAATGAGAAAAGGCAACATGTGGGATGGATAAGGGACTTGATGCGAAACTACTATGGTGCCGCCACAAAGTAACACCGAAAGCGAGGAGAATCACACACGGACTGCAATACTCCTTCAAACATGGTTCCCACTGCATTTTCCCCTACTCGGGATAGTACTCAGAAAAAGTGTGGTCTTCGTAAAGTACAACGATTTTGGCTATCCGTTTGCCGGCTGAGGCGAAAACCGAACCGCTTACGAGATTCTCCTGTTTGTGTGCGGGAGGTTGGGCAGATTCAAATACGCGATTCTCGTGAGGATAAACATTTACATGCGTAGGAGCCGCATTTTCGGGAACTGGAGCATCTGTTGCACTCTTAGGAGCCGGACTAGGAACAACTACTGGCATTTCATTATTAATAGGAGTGGCGGTATGAGTATTCGTTTCTTCAGCTTCATGCGTAGCCGACAAATTGGACACACTATCACCAACGGGCATGGGATTGGGCTGGGAGAAAAGGTCGAACTCGCCAGTAGGTGCAACCACTTGGTTATCGGACGATTGAATGGGGCGAGGGGCTGCGTCAGTCTGCGAGGCATTGAGGGGCATACCCGAATACATTTCGCCTTTGCCCAGCATGAGCCAATATATATTCACCTCGGGCCAACGCTTAACCACTTTCATCATAAAGTCAAGACTCGGATTGTTGCGACCAGATAGTATATGCGACATGCCGCTAGGCTGAATGCCTATCTCTTCGGCAAACTGACGCGCAGTAATGTTTTTTGCCTTTAACAATAAATTGATTCTATCTATCATATTATTTCAATTTTGCAAATTCTGCAATTACACTTGTAAATATCTTATATTATTTTGCAAAAATACAACTTTTATTTGGATTACAAAAATAAAAGTTGTTAAAATTACACTTGTAAATACATTTGTAAACTGCAAGGTAAGTTACATATCGTACACTATTATACATATTATCATCATATTAACTCAGTTTAAAGCAACACATGAATTTTCACCCAATAATGCAATTTTTAACGAACTAATACATTATATATCTAATATTAAAACTATGGTTTATATATACTTAAGCTTATTTATATTATTGCATTAAGAATTATTTAACAAACATACAATATATTCATCAATTACATTTGTAAAAATTACATTAGTATTACTATTTTTACATAACTAATCACCCATTTTGCATATTGTGATTACATAATTAAACCCTATTTGACCATTACATTTGTAATGCGGACGACCGTAAATGAAGGTGATTTGATTTTTGGGATATTCTGTATCGTTATTACGAATGAGATCAAATAACCCAATGTCGATGTTAAAAGAAAATTAACAAAAGTGGGGCGTTATCGTACCCCAGCACCGCTACATCCTCTGGCCACAATAACCCAAACGCCAACTGGCCACCTCTCCCCTCCCCTGTGTGCCAAACATACGCACTGCACCGGCCAAGGGCTAACATTAGGCAATTGCACGGCGGATAGAAAGGACAAAAAAGTTAAAAATCAAAATAAATATTATTATTTATATATGATTCAATATTTTTTTGTAACTTTGCAAAGATTATTAAAATTTGATTTGAAGAACAAGTAACACAGATTCAGTACGATATGGCCACCAACAACAAAAAATCGTGGAAAAATAGCGAGCATAAACGCGATTATATTAAGATTGCGCTACTTACGCTCACTACTCCCGCCAACGTTTATCGCATTGCCCACCTCAGTCACAGCAGCACAATGCGCGAGCGTATGGTGCGTGAAAAATTACTTCAATATGGTATTCTGCGCAATAGCGGAAATAGCCAGCCCGAAGAAACTATCAATTTAGAAGAGAAGCACATTTAGTCAAATCATCTTATCGTCAATTTAATAATATTGAATTATGAAAAAATCTTTTGTAGCCGTCTGCATTGTTATGATCCTCGCAATGGTTGCTGCATCCTGCACCCACCACACCTGCCCCGCTTACCGTGGCAGCATTGCTGAAGTTGTAGAATAATACCATACAGACAAGAAATGGAAAAGCCTGTACCTTGGGGTACAGGCTTTTTATTATTTCAGTAAAAAGGTTGGAAGAAGTAAATGACCTTACATTCTGTCGAACATTAGCTGCAATTCGGCAATACGCTGACGGATCTTTGCTTCCTGGCCTTGCAGGAAATCCTCGGAGTATTTGGCATCGCAGAAACCGTTGCCACGAGCCACATAGGCGGCATCGTCTTCCATATCAACCTCTAAATCAAGATAATTGAGCAGCAGCTGTTGCTGCCGCTCAATTTCGTTGAGTATTTCTTCTCTTGTCATTGCTATTGGCAAAGATTTAGAGACCAATCTTCTCGTTGACAATCTTGATGATCTCGGCCTCTTCCTTGATAGCGCGAGCCTCAAGTTCGGCAGCCTTGGCCAGGATGTCGTTCTTGAAAGCCTCGTCCTTGAGGGAGCTGGCGTTGATCTTCACATTCAGGTGGGCACCCATCACGGCACTGCGGGCAGCCAAAGCACCTACACCACCATCGGTCACGCTGGCGGGATTGCCCCACTCAACCATAGCACGGCAAACCTCGAAAGCCTCGAAGCTCTTCTGCATGGTGTGGAAGGGAACCTCGGTGGCAAACTTGGTTGCGTCCTGGATAGCGGCGCTGCGGGCAGCCTTCTCCTCGTCGGTCTTCTTAGGCAGACCGAAAGCGTTCATAATCTTATTGAAAGCGTTGGTGTCCTCATCTACAAGGTGCAGCAGTTCGGTTTTCAGAGCCTGACCTTTCACGGCCACATCGCTGAATTTCTCCCACTCGTCGTCGTAAGCAGCTTTGCCGCCGGTGAGGTTGGCCACCATGGTGCCAAGGCTGGCAGCCAGAGCGCCCATGTATGCGCTTACGCTACCGCCACCAGGTGCGGGGCTTTCGCTTGCGGTCTCGTCGCAGAAACCTACGCAAGTAAGGTCAACCAGTTTCTTCTGGCTCTTGTCCTCGATAAGATATTCGATAACTTTCTCCTTAGGATCGAAGGGTTTCAGATCATCGAGACCCATGCTCTTGATAGCCACCTTCATAATCTCTTCTTCGCTTACGCCAAGGCTGCGCTGCTGTTTGGCCAGGTAGTACTTACCGGCATCGATCAGCACGCTCTTGGGGATAAGGCCTACGATTTCGCAACCCGTGACGCGGAGACCGCGGTTCTGGGCACAACGGCACACCTCGTCGAAGCACAGGTGTACGGGAGCCACCTTGATGGAGGTGATGTTCATAGAAACCTGAGCGATACCGTAGTCTTCGATATACCAGCCAATTGCCTTGGTACCCTTCAGGGTGCCGGGAATCATGATGGGCTTGCCATTCTCGTCCTTCATGGGCTTGCCGCTGGGTTTGCCACCTTCGCGCATGGGGCGACCTTTTTCACGAACGTCGAAAGCAATAGCGTTGGCACGACGGGTGCTGGTGCTGTTGAGGTTGTAGTTGATAGCCACCAGGAAATCGCGTGCGCCGACCTGCGTTGCGCCAGTCTGAGCCACATGAGTGTTCCACTCGTTGGGACCGAAGTCGGGTTTCCACTGCTCGGTTCCGAGTCGGGTGTTGAGGCTCTCGTACTCACCGGTGCGGCAGTAAGCCAGGTTGCGACGCTCGGGGATGAAAGCGGCGCTCTCGTATGCGTAGATAGGAATGTTCAGCTCGTCGCCGATGCGCTTACCCAGCTTGTGGGCATATTCAACAACCTCTTCCATGCTGATGTTGCTCACGGGGATGAGGGGGCATACGTCGGTGGCACCCTGACGGGGGTGAGCACCGTGGTGGTTGCGCATATCAATAAGTTCGGCGGCTTTCTTCACCACACGGAAAGCGGCTTCGCAAGCCTGCTCAGGCTCGCCTACGAAAGTGATAACAGTACGGTTGGTAGTTGCACCGGGGTCAACATCGAGCAGTTTCACACCTTCTACCTTTTCAATCTCGGCAGTCACCTGATTGATGATATTCATGTCGCGACCTTCGCTGATGTTAGGCACACATTCGATAAGTTGTTTCATAAATCTATATTTTTTTAATTATATAATACATTATTAAATAGTTCACTCGCAACAATTGTTGCAAGAATTAGCAAATGCAAATATACAACTTTTTTTTGAC
>JAKSMO010000058.1 GCA_024400545.1 Bacteroidales bacterium
TACAGGCTAAAATAGGGTGATGAACAATAAATTTATATTTATTGAGTTATTAAATTATCTGTTTATGAAAGTGAACGGATTTTAATGGTTTTTTATATTGTTTGATACAATGCAGCTTTTGTTCGATTATCCCTGGTATTGCATATTCCTCTGCCTGTTGGGCGGAGCCGCTTATAGTGCCGCTCTGTATTGGCACAAAGATAAAAAGGACGACTCGGCTATGCCCCGGGCCATGCGCATTGCGTTGCCGGTGCTGCGCTTTGTAACGATAACCATCATTGCTTTGCTACTTATGGCCCCCATGGTGAAAAGGCATGTGCGCGAGAGCGAAAAGCCTGTGGTGGTGCTGGCACAGGATGTGTCGGAATCGGTGAAGGAGACGGAGCACATGCTAATCAGTCACGATTGGAAGGAGTTGCGAAAGAAGTATGAGGTGGTGATTGACACTTTTGGCGGCAAGACCACGGACATTGGCGCCGAACTGCAGGACCTAGCAAACCGATATGCCGGCATGAACCTCGGCGCTGTGGTGCTGGCTACAGACGGCATTTTTAACCAAGGACAGAACCCCACAACAATGGCCACGAATATGACGGTGCCGATCTACACAGTGGCGCTGGGCGACACCACCCATTATCGCGACGCCATGGTGACCAATATACGCTACAACCGGATGGCCTATCTGGGCAACGAGTTTCCGATAGAGGTGACCGTGCAGGCCTATCAGATGAACGGCGAGAAGGCCACATTGAGCGTGACCCGAGGCGGACAACGAGTGTTTACAAAGGAGATTAATTATACCGGCAACCATTTCTCCACCACCGAAAGCATTGCCCTGGAGGCCGATAAGGCCGGACTGCAGAGCTACACGATAGCAATAGCACCCGGCAAAGGAGAGTTTTCGGAGCAGAATAATGTGCGCACAATAGCCATTGAGGTGATTGACGGCCACCAGAAAATAGCAATCCTCGCCCCCACCCCACATGCCGACATCAGCGCCCTGCGGCAGGCCATAGAGAAGAACGCCAACTATGAGGTGGAGGTGATGCTGGAAAAGGCCGACGCCAGCAAGCTGAAGGAATGCGACTTGCTGATCCTGCACAACATGCCCAATACCAAAATGAATGTGAACTGGGCCGAGATAGGCCAGATGCCCGCCATCTATATTGTGGGCACACAAACCGACATAGGACGCTTTAACGCTCTGCACTGCGGATTGGAGATTGTGGCAAAGGCCCGCAAGACCGACGAGGTGACTGCATCGCACAACAACGGATTCGGCCTTTTTGCTTTGAGCGACGATATTTGCAAACAGCTGGAACAAATGCCCCCCCTCAGCGCCCCATTTGGCAGCTACCGACTGGCGGGCGATATGCAGTGCCTTTTTTATGCCAAGATAGGCACCATTGCCAGCGACCGCCCCCTGATTGCCCTGGGCCAAAAGGAGGGAGTGCGCCGCGCTATAGTGGTGGGCGAAGGTTTGTGGCGTTGGCGCATGCACGACTATCTGATGAATGAGAGTCATGATAATTTTGACCAACTAGTGGAGAAGATGGTGGTTTACACCTCGTTGCAGAACAACAAGGACCGCCTGCATGTGAACTACGAGCATATTTACCGCGAGAGCGAACCGGTGGTGCTTGAGGCTGAGTTTTATAACGACAACTTTGAACCCATCAACACCCCTGATGTGCAAATAACCATACAGGGCGAGAAGCAACAGACTTATGACTTCAACAAATCGGGCACTGGATATGCCTTGAACCTCGGCACTTTGGCACCGGGCCATTATTCCTTTACCGCCAGCACTGTGTGGAACGGCAAGCGTTTCAGCACGGCGGGATCGCTGATGGTGGAAGAGATGAATCTGGAGCAGATGAACCTGGTGGCCGACCACACGATGCTCAACACATTGGCCCAGACTACCGGAGGCAAGATGATGGGGCCGCAGGATTTGGACAAACTGGCCGAGCTGCTGGCCGAACGCAACGATATGAAAGAAATGGTTTATAGCCACACCAAATATACCGAACTGCTTAATCTGCCCTGGATTTTTGTGCTGCTGATGCTACTGCTGGCAGCAGAATGGGGCATAAGGAAATACTTCTACAACTAACCAACCTGACTCATGAGACTATTGAAATCGAGGTTTGTGAAAGACAGCGGCACATTGCTATCGGGCAATATGGTGGCGCAAGGTGTGGGCTTTGCCGCATACCTGGTGCTGAGTCGCCTTTTCACACCCGAAGACTTTGGCCTCTACAATATCTTCTACAGCTACATCGAGGTGCTGATAATCCTCTCGACCTGCAAATACGAGCTGGCTATTGTGAAGGCCGACTCCGACGAAGAGGCCAACCAACTGGCCCGACTAACACTAAGGATGAACGCCTGGGTATCGGGGGTGCTACTTACCGCAGCACTGGTGCTATATGTAACGAAAGCAAGCATACTGCCTATGCCGTCGATATTGGTGCTGTTCATACCGATGATGGTGTTCTTTTGTGGCACCACCCGGGTATATACTTTCATCTTTAACCGCTACAAATCGTACCGGCACATTGCTACAAGCGAGGTGGCCACATCGCTGAGCGGCGTGGTTATCAAGATGGGGCTGGGCCTAATGAACGGAATGGTGACGGCGCTGCACACCTTGGGTATGCCGTTGGGAACAATACTGGGCAAAGTGGTGGGTAACAACTATCTGAGACATCAGATAAGCAAAGAGCACATAGAAATACCACAAAAGATACAAGCGCCAAAGACCCTGGCAAAGAAATACCTCAATTTTCCGCTATATGTAATGCCCAAAGAGTTTGTGAGCAGTTTTTCGGCCAATCTGCCTTTTATGTGGCTGAGTGTGTATTTCGACAATGCACTGATAGGCCTCTTCTCGCTGGCTCTTACGTTTACCATGCGGCCCTTAGGTATTCTGGCCAGCGGATTTGAAAAGGTGTTTTACTCGTCAACTATTGAGAAAGTGCGCCAGCAGCAGCCCATTGGCCACAATATACGCCGATTTGTGATAGGACTGAATGCTGTGGTGATTCCGGCAGCCGTGGTGGCCAACTTTTTCGCAGAGCCAATCTTTGTGTTCCTATTTGGCGAAAAATGGATAGGCACAGGCTACTTTGTGAGCTGCATACTGCCCTGGTTTGTGGTGCTGCTGACCACCAACTCGCTGGCATTTGTGGCCAATGTATTCTCCACCCAACGGGCCGATTTCCTTTTTCAGATAGCACAACTCGTACTGCGCATTGTTGCCCTTGGGATAGGATGCCATGTGCACGACTTCAAACTTGCCATTATGCTATTCTGCTGCGTTAGCGCCTTGGTACAGCTGGGGCAGCTGATATGGTATTTGTGCCAGATAAGGAAATACCAGCAGGGCTTAAAGTAAAAAACAAGAAATAACCATCAGATTGACCACCATGAATATACACCATATAACCGATTTGTCATTGCCCGAAGTGCAAGTGTATTCGCACTTGACGGAAGCCCAACTGCGCAACCGACTGGAACCCGACAAAGGTATCTTTATTTGCGAGAGCCCCAAGGTGATACGTGTGGCTTTGGAGGCCGGCTGCCAACCAATATCGATACTGACCGAGGAGAAACATATTGAGGGACAGGCCGCCGACATTATTGCACAATGCAACGAGGTGCCTGTTTATACTGGCAGCAGAGAGTTGCTGGCTTCGCTAACGGGATATGAACTAACAAGAGGTGTGCTTTGCGCCATGCGCCGTCCGCAACCCAAGACTGTGGAAGAGATATGCAGAGGCAAACATAGGGTGGTGCTGGTGGACAGTGTGGTGAACAGCACCAATACGGGTGCAATATTCCGTGCGGCTGCGGCTTTGGGGATAGATGCCGTGTTGCTGACTACCACCTGCTGCGACCCCCTGAACAGAAGAAGTGTGCGCGTGAGTATGGGCACAGTGTTTCAGATACCCTGGACCTATATCCCATCATGGCCTCATCCGGGCATGGAACAGTTGCACGAACTGGGATATAAGACTGCCGCCATGGCTCTCACTCCCAATGCCGTAAGTATCGACAACCCCCAACTGATGGCCGAAGATCGCCTAGCAATCATTATGGGCACCGAGGGCGACGGACTGGCACAAAAAACGATTAACAGCTGCGACTATCAAGTTATCATACCCATGCAGAACGGTGTGGACTCGCTGAATGTTGCCGCAGCAGCGAGCGTTGCTTTTTGGCAGTTGAGAAAACGCTAGTGGACCACCAACTCGTTGCCAATCATTCTTTGCATATAGGACTGGACGATGGCCTGGAGACGGGCCAGCTGTGTGGGTGTGGTGGAGGACGTGAGATTGTTGCGGCACTGCGGATCGTTAGCCAGATGATAGACACCCACCACTTTTTCGCCATCATATTGCACCAGCGTGTTGTCCTGAACTAATTGATACATGCCACTATTGTATTGCACAGCCCAGGTACTATCGGCAGGAGTGGTGAGGAGGTCTTGACCAAAGGCTACATACGGATTAGGATAACCCACGGCACTGAGCAGCGTGGGCATAATATCGATCTGCTGGGCCACAGCATTGCTCATACCCCGAGGCAGACGACCCGAAGGATCGAAGAAAAGGATGGGCACTCGGAACGAACCTAGCGGAGTGGAATAGGCGGGCTGTTCGGAATGATTGGTGTGGTCGGCAGTGATAACAAAAATGGTGTTTTTGAACCAGGGCATACGACTTGCCGTATCAAAGAAACGGCGCAAGGCTTGATCGGTGTATCTTACACAAGTGTACATAGGGTGACCCGGCTGATGCAACGACTGCCGATAACGTTCGGGTACCACAAAGGGATGATGCGATGAGGCGGTAAATAATGCCGAAACGAAAGGTTGATGCATGGTATCGAGCTGGTGGGCGAAATATTGCATAAACTCTTCATCCCAAATGGCCCAAGTGCCATCAAAATCGTTGACACCTCTGGTGGTGGGGTCGGACTCATATTCAGTGCGTCCATAATAATGTTGGAAACCTGTGGTGCGGGCAAACGCCTGAAAACCCATTGAGCCATTGTCGGCACCATGAAAGAAGGCCGAGGAATAGCCCTCGCGACTCAGTTCTCCGGCCAAACCACTAACGTCGTTGAGCGAATAGTTGGTAACAAAAAAGGGCTCAACAAACATGGGGATGGAAGAAAGGATGGACGGCATTCCGTCAATACTTTTGCGGCCATTGGCATAGGACTGCTGAAAGGTGAGGCTGACGGAAGCGAGAGAGTCGAGGAAAGGGGTATAACCTGGATAATCGTTGAAATAGCCCCAATACTCAGTGCCGAAAGACTCAACAATAAGCACTACTATATTTGCACCCTGAGCCACAGAGATGGGGCTGCTTTGATGTATGGGGGAGTAGCGACAACTAAGCTCCTCTTGCGAAAAATAGTGTGGATCGGAGAAGGTGGTCTTGCCACAGGTGCGAATAAGTGAGAACGGGGTGTTGAGCACTATGGCAGCCTGCGACGGTTGGTCCACATATTGGTTAGCATTGCTGATGGCTATGGGGCGCACCGACCGAGAAAAACCACCTCGAATACCCGCTATGGAAAGAGGAACGACGAGCAGGAAGAAAAGAATGGTTGTCGATTGTAGAATTGAATAGGATATCCTAAACGACGGTTCTCGCTTTTTCAATTCTGACTTATCAATCTTCACGTCCTTGTATGGACAATACAGGAAGATGAGTGCGGCGATGAAAGCCAGCCCCAAAAGCACAAGATACCAATGATGAAGCACTTCGACAAAGAAGATGCTGCCCAGATTGCCTTCGGCAGAGAATTCGGAAAAGATAGTCCAAGTGGTGCGGCGCCCAGTGTAGCGAGAATAAACCGTATCGACCAAATTGGCGGAAAGCATAACCGCATTGACAACAACATATAATGTTTTGGCTATTATCCGATACGGCTTGGACTCTTTGATCCGGACCGACAGGGGAAACAGAACCAGCAACGCATAAGGGACATTGGTGTAGCAAATAGCCGCTGTATCAAACCGCAGCGAACCTATCAAAAGCTGACCTACCGATAGCCGAGAAAAGGTGGCACCATACACATCCCAAAACTCCAACACATACACTATGCGGCATAGCATATACAGCAAATACAACAAGGCAATGTTGAACAGCAGCGACAGTATTGGAGGATAACGTTTGGCCATTGGATTTTAGAACTGGAAATAAATAAAGGGCTGAAGATCGGCAGTGATGAACTGATACACCACAAAGACACCCACCACTACCACAATGAGCATAAGCCACAACGGCATATTGGCAAACCACAGGCGATAGCGACGCTTGAACCTTTCGGGCAACCAGTGGATAACCATACCCAATAGGAAGACTACAAATACCGCGGCATAGTTTTGGACAATGGAGGGTATTTGCTCAAAATTCCAACGCCCACCAATGCGCTCAACCATTTGGGTGGCTGTGCGCCAGGCAACCTCATTGGCCTCGGCCGGATCAAGATTGGAGCCACTACGGAAGAACAGACGGGTGAAACTGATAAAGATAAATGTAAGGAAAGTGTTCCATACCATGAGCACGCCGTTTTTGAATTTGCTCGGACGGTAACGTTTGCCACCAAAGGCCGGCACAATGTGGAGCAGTATGATGGCAACGGCCATAACCAAGAAGGCAAAATGGAACATACTGAGGACAGGACAAGGGTAGTAATGATAGGCAAATCTGACAGCCCCATACACCACGGCTATCACAATAATGCGCACCCATGGGCCCCATTGTTTCCAATATTTATAAACCAAAATACCCAATCCGTTGAGAGCACCCCAAGTGATAAAGTTGAACGATGCCCCATGCCACATACCGCCTAACAGCATGGTGTCGAAATTGTTGAGCTTGGTTGAGAAATCGGTGCGCTGACGCGGGAAAATTAAGTATATCAGTGCCATGACGGCAACAAAACCTATCGAAACCAAAGTGAGGATACGATTTTTGGCCATGAGGCAGACAATGGCCAGCATGACTAAGGGTATCAAGAATGTGGATACTGTGCCCTTGCGGTTGCCACCCAGGGGGATATAGAGATAGTCCTTGAGCCAATTGGAGAGCGAAATATGCCAACGTTTCCAAAAACCGGCAGCATTGGTGGCTTTGTAAGGCGAATTAAAGTTTTTGGGGAGATAGAAACCCATGAGCATAGCCACACCTATGGCAATATCAGTATAGCCAGAAAAGTCGGCATAGACCTGAAGCGAATATACCAGTAAGGCTGAGAAATTCTCGAACGAGGTGTAGAGCAGCGGATTGTCGAAAACACGGTCAACAAAGGATACGGCCAGATAATCGGAAAGAATAAGTTTTTTGAACAAACCATTCATGATCCAGAAAATAGCAATACCAAACTGACGCCGAGAGAGGAAATAGGGTTTATATAGTTGTGGGATAAACTGATCGGCTCGGATAATGGGGCCCGCCACAAGCTGAGGGAAGAAAGTGGTATAGAAGCCAAAGTCGAGAATATTATCAGCATGGCGCACCCTTCCTTTATACACATCAACGATATAGCTGATATTCTGGAAGGTGAAGAAACTGATGCCAACGGGCAGGATAATCTTAATGGCTATAGAATAGTGGGTGGAGGCAATGGTGTTGAAGATATCGTTGAAGAAATAGGCATACTTGAAGAAGCACAAAACCGCCAGATTGACAATCACACCTATAACCATCAATGTTTTGCGACGCAGCTGAGTAGATTTGCCTGTGCGGTTTTGACGGGAGGTGAGATTGTCAAATCTCATGCCCAAGAAATAACCCACAATGGTGGCAAAAAGAAGCAGGGCCACAAACAGGCCAGAGGTTTTATAGTAAAAGAAAAGGCTGACAAAGAAAAGATAGCCGTTGCGCCACAGTCGGCGAGCTTTTGAGATGCGGAGGTTGGTGGGGAGATGAGTAAGTTTGCGACGCGACCGTTTCTCACCCAACGAAACGATGAGACAAAAACCCAGGTAGGCAACAAAGAAGAAGGCCCAAAAATGGAATTGGGTGAAAAGGAGGGGGTGGGAGTCGTCGAAAGCAAAAAGACGAGTAAGATAGGCCAGGAAATCTGTGGCCAACTCGCTATCGAACGGCAGAATACTAGTCAGGTATGTAAGGAAATCTGTCACTATTGTTGATTTGCTGGTTTGATGATTTGTTTACTTGTGGATTGGGTTTGGCTGTAGGTTTGCGACGAAGGCCACGAGGGAGCGGACGCTCTTTGGGGTCGCTCTTGATACTGGTTTTCTGAACGGTGTTGCCTGTGCCTTTTTTCATTTTATGCGCACACCAGTCTTTTTGTAGCTCTTGGTTCAAGGCCTCGAAAAACAAGTCGCCCATCAACTGGTAGCCGGCACGCGTAAAGTGCACCTTATCGGCCTGCGCCAATTTATTTTTCTGCCACTCGGCCATTGACTTCAAGCCCCCCATTATCTCAAACTGATCCCACACAGCTCCTCCGGTAAGATTGGCCAACCTATAGCAAACCTCACGCACAAGAAGTCCGTTGGTGTTTACGCTATAACCTTTACGACCTGTTTTGCGGTAGCAGTCGTTGTTGGTGATAAAGATGAATGCGCAATAGGGATTGATGCTTCGGATGGAATCGCACAAACGGATATAATTGCGCTTAAACGCCACCGTGTCGAAATTCTGACCATGGGCATCATTAATACCGATACCAAAGATAACTAAGTCGGGACTAACCAATTTCAAATCCCGCGTGAGAGAACATTTAAAATAGTCGGGCACCGCAGCACCATTTACACCAATGGAGCTATAAGAGATACCTGACTGGCGGCTACCCAGATAGACACCCGTAAGGGTGAACGACTGTCCTTCTTTGCACGGCAAAACAACCTCGAAAGAGTCAACAGCACGATGCAAGTTGAAAATAAATCTGTGATTGACAGAATCGATATACGAGGGAGTGATGCGACGGGAATCGTAACTGATTAAAGGGGTAACCCCCTGACTGGAATGACCCAAGACAATGATACGTGTGGTGTTATAATCAAACTCTTTATCCGACAGTATCATCTGGATATGGGTGGGCTGATTTTGCGCCGTAACAGAGATGCCGCAAAGGCCAAGCGGGTGTTCCGGACTGTGATACACATTGCGGGTAAGCACCACTTTTTCGGGACAATGAACCTTGTAATCGGACGGATTATTGCATTTGGCCGCAGCGGAATAGGGAAACACCATGCCACGAGAGCCCACACTGTTGGGATAGGTGCGCAAGATATTGGTGCGGATGCTATGGGGGAACGTGCCCGCCTGCACATGCGAACCACCAATATGCATAATATTCAGATGCCCTTGACCCGAAGACGTGACACGCTGCCACTTCTGAAACAGAAACTGCATAGGAGCGGCATTGGTATCATAATGCAACTTATTGGCACTGTATCGGATAAACGGATACTGCTGAGCGTGCATACATGCCACAGCAGCTATAAAAGCAATAATCGTAAACAATTTCCTACTGCACATTATCTACTTCCTTTCGCATTTTAAATATTTGGTACATGTTGTCAAAAGCTTTGGTAAGACGATCACCCATGATATCAACACCACGCTGGGTAAAATGCACATAGTCAGGGCCACTTAAACCTTGATCAACCCATGCTGCCATCGAGTTCAACCCTCCCATTGCATGGAAAATACTCCAATAGGCCGCCCCATGGGCGTTGGCAGTTGACTGAAGCGACGACACAAGCTGGGGGATGCAGCCATAAGAACGCAAATCGCCATTTTCGCGAGTGCTCATATCAGAAGGTCCTATAAAAAGAATCTTGGCTTTGGGACAACACTGGTGAATACGGTCTATCTGCTGACCCATGCTCTCACAATAGGCATCAATTGACTTCTGTCCTTTGAGATAAGGCACCGAATTGCCGCCAAACTGAAGGATGATCAGTCCGATATCCATGTGACTATATGCCGCAGCCAGTTGGTCGCGGTTGATCTGGCAGAACTGATGGCCCGAGCAACCACGCAAAGGAATATTATCCACGGCCACACCGGCACCATCGTCCACAAGTATGCCATAAATATCAGCAGCGCCCGACACTGAGATATTTACAGAGGTAGTAGCTGAGTCAAGTTGCCAACTCACAGCGTGCACACCTTCCTCCTCAATGGTTTGATCGTCGGAATAGCTGCCCTTGCGGTCAGCAAAATGAATAGCGAGCGGGCCTGGGCGGTTGCAGAAGATTAGTTTGAACTTGGAGAATTTATACAAACGGCTGTCGCAACTCTTGTGCGTTGCTGCCGTAATAGTACTTGTTGCCGACCCATTTACACGGAAATCCTGAACCATAGGGCCGTAATTGCCGCCGGCACGTACCACCGTGCTATCGCCAAATGGCGACTGGTGCACGAGGCTGCCTGTGCCATAGGTGCTGACAGCCAGCGTGGGAATGAGGGTGGCAAAGGGCACCATTCCCGGGCCGCCTCCTCCAAATTTGCCTTGAAGGTAGGTGCGTAGCCTGCGAGACATACGGTCGCTCTCAATCTGAGAGTCGCCATAATGCACCACACGCACAGTCCGGCCATTGCTCCGGGCATGCTCCATTTGAACAAAAAGATCGTCAAAATAGCTATCATCGTTGTTCGGGAACCAAAAACGGATGTCGCTGCTGTCCACCTGACGGCGGAAATGAGCCAACGAATCCTGTTTGGTTCTCATCACTGCCTCAAGCGAATCCTGCTGAGCCAGATAGGCTTCTACATCAAGCTGACGCTGCGGATTGAGGATCTTGGTAATGGGGGGAAAATGCAGATTCACCGAACCCACATTTACCCCATCCTTAGGATAAAACACACAGGCCAGACCCAACAGGAGTATAGCCAGACCCATGAAGATGAATATGCGAATAGATTTCATTGAAGCTTCTTCTTCAACTCAGCAATATCTTTATACATTTCTTCCAGCTTGCGCTGCATGACATAAACCTTGCGCTGCTTGTCGGCAGGCATAGCTGGCGAACCCAACACCACAGCATCGTCGTCAATATTGCGTGTCACACCCGACTGCGCGGCCACCGTAACGCGGTTGCCTACCTTGATATGGCCAACCACGCCCACCTGGCCGGCCAAAACACAGTTTTCGCCAATCTTGGTGGATCCGGCACAACCCGTCTGCGAAGCCATCACAGTATTCGCGCCTACGCTTACATTGTGAGCAATCTGGCACAGGTTGTCGAGTTTCACACCCTTATGCACAATCGTAGATCCCATGGTGGCACGGTCAACACATGTATTGGCACCCAGCTCCACATCGTCCTCAATGATGACGTTACCTATTTGGTCAATCTTGTTGTAAGATCCGTCGCCCGTGGGAGCAAAGCCAAAACCATCGGCGCCAATCACCACTCCGGCATGAAGAATGCAGTTTTTACCCACTTTGCACTCACGATAAATCTTCACTCCGGGATAAAGAATAGTGTTGTCGCCCACCTCGGCATAATCGCCAATATACACCTGAGGATAGATCTGAACGTTATTGCCAATCTTGGCCTTGCGGCTGATTACGGCATATTCTCCAATATAGCAGTTCTTGCCCACTTTGGCGCTCCAAGCCACATGGCTGCCTATCTTTCGACCGCGTTTAGGCTTGCTGGCGGTATTGAACATATGCAGCACTTTGGCCACACAAAGATAGGGATTATCCACACGGATAAGCGTGGCATCCACCGGGTGCTCCAGCACAAAGTCCTTGGCAATAAGTATGGCCGCAGCCTTGCGTTCATAAATATAATGAGTATATTTGGGGTTGGCCAGGAAGGTGATACCACCCTCATCAACCTCTTCAATACGACAGGGTTTCCAGATAAGCACATTCTCGTCGCCTTCGACGGTGCCCTTCAACTTGCTAGCTATTTGTTTGGCTGTGAATTGCATACTAAATAAGGTAATATTTTATTGTACGTTTCGTTATCGATATGAGCAATTTTGCGCAAATCGCTGATATCCTTATACAAGCCCGACTCTTCGCGCAAACGCACTATAGCCTTAGCTTGATAATAGTCAAGATAGGGGTGCCTCTTCAATTCATCCACAGAGGCACTGTTGATGTCGATTGCCTTGATCTTGCTGCAATCAACTTTCACATAAGGTGCGATATCGTTATATCGCACAGAGTCCATACCGTAAACCTCCCACAACTGTCCCTTCTCCACAAAGCCGCCCAAAAGCGAACGGTATTTCAAAATACGGCGGGCAAAAGCCGGACCCACATTATAGAGCTGCACCAGGTCGAGCGAGTCGGCTCCATTCAGTTCCACCACCAAACGATTACTCTTGCGGTAAATAGTCTGTGGTGTAGGTTCGGGCACTGCCGCCAATGGGCGGACATCTGTTTGCCGAACACTAGATTTCTCCCATTTGCTATACTGTGGTCTATGAGGTACTTGCGAGGCAAACCCCACCGAGTCGGCCATAGCCGTATCGGGCGCCGCCACAACATATTGCACCTGCTGTGGACGCTTGCCTATATAAACGACAATCAGCAGCACTACCACTAGCACTGCTGCCAACCACATGTATCCGCGTTTGCGAGTTATTCCACCTCCGTCCATTCTAGCGTTCCTCGTTGGTGGACGATAACGGGTGACACAAAAGCATCGTCCGATTCAAAACTATCTCCGTATGTGACACGCTTCCCATTTTTCGACCGCACTGGCTTGTCGGTAAAGATTCTGTGCTCTTGCTTGTTCCAAGTCAAATCCTTCAGATAGACTGTGTCGCCTCGCTGAAGGTCGATGATGACCACGCTGTCGCGAACCATCATCTTCCCCAATCGGTCATAATCCACCGCATAGCGTGCCTTCAGTGTGGCGGTGGGTTTATTGGGGCCGTTAAAGAAACGCATATACACCCCCTTGCGATATTCGGTCTTCGATTCGGGCTGGGTGTATTGCTCAATCAAAGGAGCCGTCATCAGCAGCTGCAGCTTGCCATTCTCGCTACGCTGGATTTTTGCGTTTTTGATTGTGTTGGAGGGCAAGGTTTTGCGCTGGAGAAAACGGGTTTCCTCCATATCATTGCCACATCCTAGCAAACAACAAGTAAGAAACAGGGCAAAGGCCCCATTTCTTACCTGTAGTAGCATATTGTTTGTATTCCGCAATATCATTTAGCGGGTACGTACAACAGTAGATTTGCCAATCCAACCGGGCACCACATAGCTGTGACCATCGATAAGATCGAGCATGAAAGCATCATTCTTCTTGGGGAAATAACCGGCATACATACCGATCAGCTTGTCGGCCATGCGGGCAATTTCGTCGGTAGGCTCCACGCTCTTAGCGTGACGGCACTCATCCACAGCAGCCCAGTAAGCCGAACGACCACCCATGCCGTCGTCGATGCTGCGATAGCTGCTAGCATACACCTGAGCCAGGGAGAGATAAGGCTCGCCCTTGGTGCGGTCGGTCTCGGCAGCTTTCAAGAGGGCGTTGCGAGCAGCGCTGTAGCTGTTCTGGCCGCTGTAGCTCAAACCCATAATCAAGTAAGCCTTATAAACATCCTTCTTGTCGGTGAGACTCTTCACAGCGTCCTGGCAATATTCGATAGCTTTGCCATACTGTTTTTTACCAAAGCACATGGCACCCATCTGCAGTGCGGTTGCAGGCGAGGGGTCGAGCTCATAAAGGTTCTCGGTAGCGGCAAAGAAGAGAGGGCTCTCGGTGCAGTGCTTCTTGTACATGATGTTGGTGATCTTGCGCAGAAGGTCCACATTCTTGGGATCAGCATCAAATTTCTTCTGGTAGATTTCCACCAGCTGTTCGCAAGTAGCATAGGGCGAGAACACTGCCTCCACATTGTTGATATAGCCGCTAATCTTGGCCACCTTCACGGTATCGTCGGCCACCTTGTCAAGGAGATTCTCCAACAGTGAGCTAGCAATATCATAGTTATCAATTACGAGGGTGGGGTCGCCCAAACCGGCCTGCACATAATCAACGGTAGCCTTGAAGTAAAGCGTTACGTAGTTCTCGTCCAGCTGGTCGGCACCGGTAGCCACAGCGTTGGCAAAGATCTCGTACACCTCTTTCTTGGCATCGGGGCGCAGAGCACTCAGGTCGGTAGCTTTCTTGGCCATAACCATAGCGGCCTCGCCAAAATATTGGATACGCTGATCATACATAGCCATCAGCTCGTCGATATAAGCATTGCGCTCCTCGGCATTGGCGGCACTGTTGATCATGTTCTTCATAATGATCTCACCACGCTGATAAACACCCTTGCTGAAACGGGGGCAGTGGCGGAGAATCTGACGCCAGGGTTCATAGCAGTCGGCATAAGCTTTCTGCTTGTAGTACTCTTGGTAAAGTGAAACATTGCTGATGCAGGCGATACTGTCGTCCGGAGTCTCACCATACTTACTTTGTGCATTTGCAGCCATGCTCATGCTCAAAGCGGCGGCTGCCATGATTACAATTTTCAGTTTCTTCATTTCAGATAATTGTATAGGTTTTTACCTTTTTGTATTATTTAGTTTCTATTTCTTTCTTTTTAATTTAGAAAATTGGCTGTCGCGCCAGCCCTCTTTCCTCGTTTTGAAGTATATTTGGTATATTAGTATATAAGTATAATGGCCTAACCTAATCGCCACCTCATAAACTTATAACCTCATAAACTCATAAACTTCATAAACCTCATAAACTCATAAACTTCATAAACTCATAAACTCATAAACTTCATAAACTCAATCATATTTCTTCTTTTGGAACCAACGCTCGCACGAGCCAACGCTGATACCAAAAGTCAGCACATCTCTGCGCAGCACATCCAATTTACCAAAACTCGAGTATGCCACACTCAGCGTAAGGGCCGACTTGCCTTTGCGCATAGGCAGGGTGAAACCCATACCTGCTCCCCACTCGTTCAGCACATTCTCGTTGCCGCCCACAGTCACGGCCAAGCGGCCACGATTATAATTCACACCGGCACTAATGCCTATACGGCCCAAATAGTTGCTGGCACCGGGGTCGCCTTTCCACTCAAAGCCCATAGCCACACGGTAGTTGGTGGTGTAGCACAGCGATGAGTTGCCAAAAATATTATATTCCAATTCAGTATTCTCGTCGTAGCGCAGACCGCTGTAGGCCGAGTAAAAACCATCCAGGGCCATTTCCCAACGCTCGTTGCGTTCCAAAGCCAGGCCCACACCCAGCTGCATGGGCTGGGTCAGCGTGCTGTTGTAGGTATCGCTCTGTCCGCGACGGGGAAAGATCGTATCCAGCAAGTATTCCGAACCATTCTTACCCACATAAGTGTAAACCAACGATTTATCCTCAACGCTCATCACGCGGTTCGGGCGGAAGGTCATGCCCATACGAAGGGAGTATTTATCATTCAGCGGCTGTGTATATTGCACACCAAAATCGAGCACCAAATTGCTGACATAGGTGTCTTTCTGTCGGCGCGAGTTCATGCAATAGGTGCTGTCGTTGCCCTGAAAACTATAGCTGATAGCCCGCTGGATATCGCCATACAAGTAGTCCAGGTTAAAGCCCAACGACAATCGTTTGCCAATATTAAAACCATTGCCCCAGTATAGCTGCGACACGCCGCCATTACCTGCATAAATAGTTTTCACATCACTCAGCGTAAGCGCGTCATAGTTCACCTGCACCGACTCATAGTTTACCGTGCTGAAAGGCAGCAATCCTGCCGAGGTCTTCCACCATTTGGTGATCGGGAAAGCCACCATAAGATATGCAATAGTACCATCGGCATCGGTTTGGCTGTTCACATCGTTGCGCAGCACGCAGCTTTGCACATTCAGTCCGATATCAAACACAAAACTCTCCATCTCCACAGCCGAATACGAAGCAGGATTGAACGGGTTGATGGCGTTGCGCGACGAGCGGCTATACACCACGCCGCCCATACGGCTGGTAGTAGGCATACCAAAAGGCAGGTCGGTGGTGCCAATGCCAAACTGCGAGAAAGGGATATTAAACCCATTCTGGGCGTCGGCCATACCGGCACAGCCCACCAACACCAACATTACCAATATAATTTTCTTCATAATATTCATTTTTTTATACTTTCAATGCCCAATGCGCCATGTTGTTTTTCATTCGGCATTCAACATTATTTCATTCAAACCAATCATTACCAGGTAAGGTTCCCACACACAGTTATCCACCCTAAGCCTACCTTCGCCCCACACCCAGTTGGCATCGCCGCCTGTCAGCAGCACTGCCGTATCTGGTTCTTTCTCACGATAATAACTCACAAATCCTTCCACAGCAAAGCGGGTTGCCGTAAGCACACCTGCTTCCATCGATTCCTGCGTAGAGCGTCCTGTCACGGGCTCTTGCCGAAAATCCACATCAGTATATAACGGCAATTTTGCCGTAAAAGTATGCAGTGCGCGAAACTTCATCTCCACACCGGGCAAAATAGCGCCTCCACGAAACACTCCGTCAGCGTCCAAATAGTCCACCGTGATGCAAGTTCCCGCATCCACAATCACACACCCCCTACCCTCGCACATCTTCCTTGCGCCGCAAGCCGCAGCTATGCGGTCAGGGCCCAGCGTAGCAGGCGTGGCATAGTCCAGCGCGATAGGCATCGGTGTGCCACAACTCAGCACCTCCACTCGCTCGGTGCCCAGCACCAGCTTGTCCAGATCCAGCTTGCCTGTGGCGCAAACCATAGCCCTATCCACCGTCACCCCCATCTGCTGCCACAAACCACAAAGGTCGCAATGGCCGTCGGCATCACGCTCGGCCACATCGGCCTTCACCATGCGGTCGCCCTCAAAGAGCGCCCACTTCATGCGCGTATTCCCTATGTCAACAGCCAGATTCATTATTTTATTATTTCAGTGATGTGTGATCGGTAATCAGTGATGAGGCATCGTCAGTTCACTGATCACTCCTTCACTGATCACTTAGAGTTATACATATTCATTGCCCT
>JAKSMO010000059.1 GCA_024400545.1 Bacteroidales bacterium
CTTCATATAGCCCGCTACACTCCTTCGCTTTGCACAGCAATCTGCCTAAAACAAGTCTCAAAATCATTAGAAATCAATTTTTGGATGTTACCTTTTTTCTATTTGAAAAAAAACGCGTATTTTTGCAGAATAATTCATCAAAACACCCCCAGAATGAATAATAAATTTAATCATATTCGTAACTTGTTCTCTATCAATCTGATAGGGGGGGGGTATTTCGTGTGTCCGACAATCTAAAAACCATTCATTAGCAGCCAGTTGGCATTCGGCAAAAGCGTCCCATTTGGGTCGGCTGGCGTTATTATTGTTGTTCGCGGGCGCGTGCATAATGGCCTCGTGCAGCAAAAAATCTTCCGATTTTCGCCCTGCTTTAGGGCCGAATGACTCTACAATCTTCTATTCTTTGCAGGGCAATCATCGCCTGGTGTCGCATATCGACGACCAGCACCACGACTTTGCCCTCTTTGCCATTCCCCTTTATTGCCGCTTCACCCCCGACAGTGTGCTCTTCTTCCACCTCACCTGCCATACCGAAGATGGCAGCAGCCGTATGGAAATCATATTTGAAGATGACGCCAACGCCAAAATCGGCTGAGCCACACATATATAATAATCGAAAATGAAATAGAAATCAATCACTAATACTTTAATATCATGAAAAAAGCATTATTATTTATCCTTCTTTCGGCCTTCGCCCTCACCAGCTTCGCCCAAAAAGAACACCTCAAATTCCAAGGAATCCCTATCGATGGAAGCATCAGCAGTTTCAATCAAAAGGTTGCAAGCAAGGGATGGACATATGATTCGTTTTTAACTAAAAATGCCCCTATGGCTTGTAATGTCTATAAAGGGAAGTACTTTAGCCGTGAAGCTACTATGGCAGCATACTACACTACCCAAACCAAAACAGTGTTTAGAGTGAGGGTGATTATTAATATAAGTACTAAGAATACTATGGAAAGCGTAGCAAATGAACTGAAAAATTTGCTCAAGAAAAAATTTGAGAACAGCACTTTAGAAACCACAACTAGCGATGAAGATTATCCTCTGACTATAATTTATATTCCCAATGCCAGTGGTGATACTTTAGTAGGAGCCATATCGATACTCGAAAAAGATTATTTATCAGATTATACTTTGATAATAGATTTTGAGGATGTTATCAATTCCGAAAAAGATTCTGATGAGAAGTTGTCCGACCTATAATCACGAAAAAATAATTTCACAAATAAGCTTATGGCCAACAAAAGCAACTTCAACGAGAACACCCGAGTACAGATCCCCGCTGCGCTGCACCTCGTGCGCCTAGGCTACACCTATCTGAGCCACATTGCCGACACCGACTACCACCACGCCAGCAACACTCTGCTTGCTCCCCTGCACGATGCCATTGCACGGCTCAACCCCCAGCTCACTTCCGCACAAGTAGGCGAGAAAGCCGACGAGCTGCTCCGCACCGTTCACAATACCGATCTTGGCCGTGAGTTCTTCAAGCTTGTCACCAGCACCAGCGGCACCAAGTATATCGACTTCAACAACCCCGATAACAACACCTACCACGTAACCACCGAGTTCACCTGCCGCGACGAGCGGACCGACGACAATTTCCGTCCCGACCTCACTGTTTTTGTCAATGGTCTGCCCCTGGTGTTTATCGAAGTCAAAAAGCCCAACAACCACCAGGGTATCCTGGCCGAGCGCGACCGCATCAACACCCGCTTCCGCAACCCCGCTTTCCGCACCTTCTTCAACGCCACGCAGTTCATGATATTCTCCAACAACCAGGAGTACAACACCGACTCGCAAGTGCCCATCTCAGGTGCTTTCTACGCTACCACCAGCAGCAAAAAAGCCTTCTTCAATGTCTTTCGTGAGGAAGACCCCGCCTTGCTCTCCCACTGCGGATTTCAGCCTCAGGTTGACGAAACGGTAGAGATGGAAATCCTGCGCCACCGCAACTGCCCCCAGCTCCGCGCCCTGCCCGAATACAAGACCAACCAAGACCCCAACACCCCCACCAACCGCACCCTCACCTCCATGCTCAGCCGCGAGCGTCTGCTCTTCATTCTGCGCTACGGCATAGCCTATGTGGAGCGGGAGTTTGAGAACAGCAGGGGCGAGAAATGCACCGAGTTGCAAAAGCATATCATGCGCTATCAGCAACTCTTTGCCACCTATGCCATCCGCCGCAAACTCGACGAGGGGGTCAATTCCGGCATCATCTGGCACACCCAGGGCTCGGGCAAGACCGCCCTGGCCTACTACAATGTCAAGTCCATCACCGACTACTACGCCCGCCGCAATACCGTGGCCAAGTTCTACTTTATCGTCGACCGCCTCGACCTCCTGGAGCAAGCCGCCTCCGAGTTCAAGATGCGTGGTCTTATCGTGCGCACTGCCCAATCGCGCAAAGAGCTTATGGCCGACTTTGCCGACTCCACCCCCTGCCACAACCCCGAGGGCAAGCCCGAAATCATGGTGGTCAACATCCAACGCTTTGCCGAAGACCGCGAGCGCATCACCCCCAAGCAGCTCTACAGCATCAACCTGCGCCGTATCTTCTTCATCGACGAAGCCCACCGTGGCTACAACCCCCGGGGCTCGTTCCTTGCCAACCTCTTCGATGCCGACAAGCAGTCGGTCAAGATAGCCCTCACCGGCACCCCGCTGTTGATTGAGGAGCGCGAGTCGTGGCGTGTCTTTGGCGACTATATCCACACCTATTACTACGACAAGTCCATCTCCGACGGCTACACCCTCAAGCTCATGCGCGAGGACATCGAGACCATCTACAAAGAGGAGATCACTGCCATCGTCGACCGTCTCACCGATGAGATAAAGGTCAAGAAGAGCGACATCGACCACGATGCCATCATCGAGCACCCCAGCTACATCAAAGGCATCCTCCGCTATATCTTTCATGACTTGCGCCGCTCCCGCATCCAGCAGGATGCACCCCACATGGCCGGCATGATTGTGTGCGAAACCAACACCCAGGCGCGCAATGTCTTCCAGTTTATCCAAGAGCAGGACACATGGCTTTTCGCTCCGTCCCAACAGTCTCCCGCCCCTGACGAGCAGGAGCCTTTGGCTGCCGAGCCCGCGCTCCTTTGGAATGTTCCCCAGCCCCTCAAGGCCTCCCTCATCCTCCACGACGAAGGCGACAAATTCGAGCGCAAAGGCAGCATCGACCTTTTCAAGAAAACCGACGATATCGACCTCCTCGTTGTCAACCGTATGCTCCTCACCGGCTTCGATGCGCCCCGTCTCAAAAAGCTGTATCTCACCCGTTCGCTCAACGGCCACGACCTGCTACAGGCGCTCACCCGCGTCAACCGCCCCTACCTCGACTTCAAATACGGCTATGTGGTTGACTTTGCCGATATCAAGAACAACTTCATCGACACCAACAACCGCTACATGCGCGAGCTCAACCGCACCACCGAGCAGGCCGATTCCGCCGCCGAGACCGCAGGCGCCGGCAATGCCCTCATGGTGTCCAACGACGAGGTCATCACCCAGATGCAGGACATCAAGTCCACCCTCTTCCAATACACCACCGAGGATGTCGAACTCTTCCGCCAGCAGCTCGACACCATCACCGACAAGGAACAGCTCTACACCCTCCTCCATACCCTCGACGATGCCAAAGCCCTCACCAACCAGGTGCGCTCTTTTGGCGACGACGAGCTCAAAACCCGCTTCGAGGCCCTCAAAGTCGATTCCATCCCCTGCCTCATGTCTGAGGTCCGCCACCGCATCGAGAGCATCAACCTCCTCAGCTCCACCGACCACAAGGCCGATGTGGCGGGCATCATCCGCGAGGCTTTGTCTATGATGGAGTTCGAGTTTCGCAAGCGTGGCGACGAGGAGTTGCAGATTGTCTATAACGACCTCCGCGAACGCTATGAGAAAGTGGAGACCGAGTTCCACGCCAATATCGACACCGAGGCCGACGACTACATCACCCTGGCCGAAGCCTTTAGAAAATACTTTGCCAAGCGCGGTTTCACCCCCGACACCGTGGCCGAGGCCAAAGAGGACATCGGCTATATCGATAGCGTCATGGCCAAGATACAGGCCATCAACCGTGCCAACCGCGTCCTCCAAAGCAAGTATGCCAACGACGAAAAGTTCGTGCGCATCCACAAGCGCATCCGCGAGGAGAACGAGGAGCGCACCCGCCGCACTCCCCCGCAGCGCCCCATCATCAGCCAGTCCGATATGGAGATTGCCCGCGGCCTCAATGCCGTAAAGCAGGGCATCGATCGCCAGGTGCTACTCGACTACCATAAACTCGACAATACCGGCTATTTCGACCAGCTGGTGCTCAGCAACCTCTCGCTCCAGCTTACCGACCTTGATATCGTAGCACCCCTTGCCGACCGCCGTTGGATGCAGTCGCGCATCGCCAGCGAATACCTCGAAAGCTACCGCAATATGTAGTCCCCAAAAATCAACAATTCAACAAATCAACAATAGCTCATGACCATCGAAGAATCCACCAAACGCCTCATCGACTCGCTGAAAACCACCTGTGGCAGTTTCGGCCTTGGCAACGACGGCAACGAATACAAGATCATCATCCAGATGTTCCTCTACAAATACTTCAACGACAAGTTCGGCTACGAGGCCAAGCGCACCAAAGTCTATGGTCCTCGCCTGGCCGGTGCCGACAAGTGGGATGCCGAATACGACACCTTCAGCCCCGACGAGGTGGACGACCTCTTCGCCTTCCTTCCCCCGGGCACGCCCCGCCTGCGCCCCGAGCACACCATAGCCCACCTCTTCAATGCCCAGCAACAAGGCGATTTCAGCGCACTGTTCGACTCCACCATGCTCGACATTGCCGACACCAATGCCGACCTCTTCTCAAATGCCACCGTGGGCGGCTCGCGGGTCAGCATCTTCGAGAAGATCACCCAGTACATCCCTGACGACACCCAGCGCGACGAGTTCGCCATCTCGCTTATGCGCTATGTGGCCGACCCCAATATCAATTTCGAGGCCATGTTTGCCATGAAGTACGACTTCTTCAGCACCATGTTCGAATACCTCATCAAGGACTACAACAAGGACGGCGGCGGCAAATATGCCGAGTACTACACCCCCCGCAGCATCGCCCTCATCATGGCGCGTCTCTTGGTGGGCAACGACACCGACCTGCGCAATATCGAGTGCTACGACCCCTCTGCCGGCTCCGGCACCCTGCTCATGGCCTTGGCCCACACCGTGGGCGAAGACCGCTGCACCATCTACAGCCAGGATATCTCGCAGAAGAGCTCCAAGATGCTCCGCCTCAACCTGATTCTCAACAATCTGGTGTCCTCCATCCAGAACATCATGCAGGGCGACACCCTCCTCAACCCCGGCCACAAAGAGGGCGACGGCTCGCTCAAGAAGTTCGACTACATCGTCAGCAATCCCCCCTTCAAGCTCGACTTCCCCGACACTCGCGACACCCTGGCTGCCGACACCCTCCGTTTCTGGGCAGGTGTGCCCAACAAACCCAGGCAGGTCAACCCCAACAAGCCCAGCATGGAGATATACACCTGCTTCATCCAGCACCTCATCAACTCGCTTAAAGACCAAAAGGGCAAGGGTGCCATCGTAGTGCCCACAGGCTTCATCACCGCCAAGAGCGGCAACAAGAAGAAAATCCTCCAGCGTATAGTCGACGACAAGCTGGTGTTCGGCTGTGTGAGTATGCCCAGCAATGTGTTTGCCACCACCGGCACCAATGTCAGCGTGCTGTTCTTCGACAAATCCAAGAAGCACGACAAAGTGGTGCTGATTGATGCCTCCAAACTGGGCGAGGAATACAAAGACGGCAACAACCAGCGCACCCGCCTACGCGACTTCGAGATCGACCAGATTGTCGATACCTTCCTGTCGCAGAAAGCCGTGGACGATTTCTCGGTAGTGGTGAGCCATGCCGACATCGAGGCCAAAGGCTATTCCCTCTCTGCCGGTCAGTACTTCGACATCAAGATAGAGTATGTAGATATCACCCCCGAACAGTTCGAGGCGCAAATGGCAGAACACAAGGCAAAACTTGCCGAAATGTTTGCCGAAAGCCACGACTTGGAAAAGGAAATAATGGAGCAGTTGAATAAAATTGAGATGTAGGATTATGGAATGGGTTGCAATTGTCATCAGTTTGGTTGGCGTAGGAGTGGCCGTGTGGGCAGCCATAAGCTCTTCTCGGTCGGCACAAAAGCAGATTGAGGAAGTGCATCATGCCTCTGTCAAGGCCTCAGAAGAAGCCCAAAAGCAGATATCTGCCATCACCCAACTGTTGGATGTGTTTATGATAGCCAACACCCCTCAGATATTGGAAATAAAACATAAGTACGAACTAGATCTAAATAAGATTAAGTCTCGTATTGTTGAAGTCAAAGAAAAATCTGTAATTGTTCGTTATCCATGGGGATATCGTAATATAACGGATGAAATTGACGATCGAGAGCAAGGTCGTAAATTCCAGGAACAATTATCTGAATTGAATAGCGAGAAAGAGAGGCTAGAATATATACTCAATATACTGCAAGAATTTTTGAAAAGAAATGCAGAAAGGGAATAGTAATGAAATTATTTGATATCATTTTAGAAAACATTTCTGGAGATTGGGGAAACGAATCCCCACAGAGTACTTCAGATGTAGAAGTAAAATGTTTGCGTTCAGCCGACATTGTACCTATTTATCAATTTGATTATTCAGGTATTCCATTTCGCTATGTTTCCCAAAAATCAATGGAGGCAAGAATACTGCATGAAGGTGATATTGTGATTGAAAAATCAGGTGGTACGAATAATTGTTCTACAGGCAGGCCTATATATATTTCTGGGGAATTATTAGAAAACAACGAACCATTGTTATGTTCAAATTTCTGTTCTGCTATTCGTTTGAAAAAGGATTGGAATCCTAGGTATGTTTATTATTATTTGCGATTAATTCACAAAGAAGGACTATTCTTTAACTTTGAAGGAAAGACATCGGGCATTCATAATTTAGACATGGATGCTGCTTTTAAGGCAATAGATATCCCAGAAATATCCTATCCAGAGCAAGAACAAGTTGCCAAAATCCTCTCTTCCCTTGACCGCAAAATAGCCCTCAATCGCAAAATCAATGCTGAGTTGGAGCAGATGGCGAAGGAGTTGTACGACTACTGGTTTGTCCAGTTCGACTTCCCCAATGCCGAAGGCAAGCCCTACAAATCCTCCGGCGGCAAAATGGTCTATAACCCCCAACTCAAAAGAGATATCCCTGAGGGGTGGGAGGTGAAGAAAATAGAAGACTGTACTGCTATCTTGAAAGATGGTACTCATAATCCACCTAAGAGAATAAAGAATGGTGTACCGTTATTAACTGGCCAAATGTTTGGATTGGATTTTTTAGATTATACTAAAGCAACTTTTGTTTCTTTGGATGATTACAAACAAATTCATTCGACATATCATCCACAGAATTCAGATTTTGTTATGACAAAGATTGGAACAGTCGGCAAAATTAATTATCTTACAAATAATGATTTACCTATCACTATTCACTGTAATAGCGCGATTCTTCGATTTATTCCCGAAATGCATGGACTATTTACATATTATTACTTGAAATCCGAACTATTTCAATTGAGACTAAATGCTGTTTTAGGACAATCCATTCAAGAATTTGCAGGATTAGATGTTATTGGTTCAATTTTAATCGAAACACCACCTTCCAGAATTATTGGTAATTTTAACAAAATGCTTGATACGTTGTTCTCAAAAAAGATAGTAATACGTGATGAAAACAAGCAATTAACCACCCTCCGCGACCAACTCCTCCCATTATTAATGAACGGACAAGTAAAGATTAAATAATATGGTAAAGCAAGAACTTATTTCAGCAATTGCCAAGAAAACAGGAATAGAAAAGGCTGCTATTTCGCTTATCGTAGATGAATTTTTAGATTGCGTCAAAGATTCCTTGTCGGAAGGTGAGAATGTATATCTACGTGGATTTGGCAGCTTTGTCTTAAAGCAGCGAGCTGCCAAAAATTTTCACGCCGCACCCGGTCTCATTATTCCACTTGAAGCCCACAATGTGCCATTTTTCAAACCTTGCAACGAATTAAAAGAAATAGTGGGGAATGTACCCATAAAAAAGAAAGAAACACGAGCAAGCGTCAAGGATAAATTTGCCAATATAGAGTACCCATCCATAGAGTTTGCCATCAACTCGGGCGATGAGGTGTTCTATATCAAAAAACGTGGCGCATTTGTGGCTGGTTGCTATGACAATGGCAAAATAAAAGTGTTGAAGAACAGTTTGTTTTCACCCGATTGTGCCGCATCTTATACTGACATCACAAAACGACAAACTTTCATCAATCAGCACTGCGTTTGCGTGGATGGGCGGTATCAGCTCAACGAAGACTATATTTTCGACTCTCCCAGCGCAGCTGCTTCTTTGTTTTGTGGAGTCAGCACAAATGGTTGGGATGTTTTCGTAAATAGTGATGGTAAAAAAAATGAAAGAAATTCACAGATAAAAGTATGCAAGCAAATCTCAATTGGCGACTTGGGGATGAGCTGCGGGTGCGGGCTGATGCGGTGGAGGCCATCTACAACCTGGCCGTCCAGCTGGGCCAGACGCCATAATCGGGTGATGGTTGCACTTCTTATTGGGACTTAGGCCCCAGCGTGTATTATTTTCCAAACAAAAGAATATTATTTCCGAAAAAAGTTGTATCTTTGCATTTGCAACTTTGATGCATCAGAGAAACCTCACAGGATAAACAAGTGCATGTAAATTATTGTAATACTATAATATTATTATTTAATAATAATTGCATATAATAATTCGCCATGAAAGTAATTGAGAATAAGAGTCAGAAAAAATGGAAGCATTATAACAATAGCTTTAGAATAGCTGTGAACTATAGTGTGGTTTTTGAAGTTTCGATTGCCTCATTGCCATGGAGTGATTTATTACGGCCATTGGGTTATTCTCAAAACACTGAAGGTGAAAGGCTCTTTTATACCAAGAGGGCTGTATTGATTGAATTCCAAGACAGTACCATTTTCTTCAACTTTGACCCTGCACAAACTACGCATGATAGCAGGGTTGATGAAATTGTATTGGTTGTCAGTCAGTGTGAGTCAACTTTCCAGAAATATCCTAAGTCTCTCGTTCTGAATTCTGTAAATAGTTATATATTAAATAACTACCAGAATACAAAAGCTTATCAAAAAAAGTGCATTGATTACTTCTTCCAACAAATGGATGGCGAAGATTATGCAATTATTGTGTCCGCAGCCAATGACATCTTTACGATATTAGATGTCAAGTTTGAAAAAGGTGACGGCAATAAAGGCGTATTGACATTCTCTGTTACCACTAGTTTGAAGAATTCTGGAGATCGTGTGTTGGACAGCGTCGAACGGGTCAAAAACTGCTTGGAACAACTCCGCAAAGAAAACTACCAGGCATGGCGGGCTGTGGTGTCCGATAAAGTATTGCGGGTTATGGAAGGAGGTAATTAATGAGTCAAGAGATCCCATTTGGCAAAAACGAGATTTCGCCTCTTGTCAGAAACTTTACGACAAGCACTCTGTTGGCATTGTCTTTTGTTTGTTCGCCTTCGGTATCGGCAAATACTCCTTCGGGTATTGTCAACGATGGCATCCTCTTCAATATCGGAGAATCAAATCCGGTGATCAACAGGATGCAGGTATCTAAGCTGGAACGCCGCCTGAATAAATTGGTTGAGATATATCTCGACGAGGAGGATGCCGCCCCCATCAGCGAGTTGGCCATTTCCAACACCAAGAAAATATTGGTGACAGAAAACAACTCACTACTCAAAGACTGGGATATGTTCTCAAACGATAAAGGAGCAATAACCCTAGAGTACCAACGTCGGGAAAATGCAAGGGCTACGATATGCATATCCGACACCCAAATCTCCTATTTCCTTGAGAAGAAAAACAGAATGCAGGTCTATGGCATAGAACCCTTTTCGGAAGAAGCAGTATGTTCAATTTTGAAAAAGGTTATTTGAGATGAACACACCCGACGGCTTCTACGACAGTATCGACAACAACGAATTGTTGAGGAGAGACTTCTTTTCCAGATTCCGCAATGAGGAAACTGGCAATTGGAGCGAAAACGCGTTTCGACTCCGCCCCACGTTAAAACCGCCTGAGGTGTATCTGTCGCTTGCCCGCACAAAGATAGCCACCGATGCAGTGCAACATGCCAACGAATTATATGCCAAAAGCAAAAACAAACTGAAGAAACTCGAAGGCTATGTGGAGCTAATGGCCGGCGATATCCGGGCATTAGAGGTAGAACCGTTGGAGTGTGATGTTTTCGCCGAAGGCTCTGAAGATAATGCTCATGCAGGACTTTTTTCTTGGATAAAAGACCGTGGTTTCCTTGATGCAAATTCTGATGTACCAGAACTGTTCGATTTGCAAAACAAGCTGTTACTCCTATCCATTTCCACGTACAAAGACTATCCAGAAGAGGTGAAACGAGCCTGGAAAGAAATCGAATAATAAGTTTTCATTACTAATATGACCCCAATTAGCAATTGGCGCATAGTCGATGAGCTGCGGGTGCGGGCTACTGTGGTGGAGACCATCAACGACTTGGCCGTCCAGCTGGGCCAGCCACTGAGTTGGTCAAAACTGCCACAATAACTTTCAAAAAACTCAAAGGCCAACTGATTGCCACCATCACCCAATTTGAGTTAGACCTCTATTTCAATCAAGGGGAAAGAACCAATACGTTCATCCAAATGCTGCAACGCTACAAGCAGGAATATGCCGAGAGCCTGCGTTAATATGTAGATGGTATCTGCTCTGTGGCTGAAGCCAAGACCTAGCTGGGCAAAGACTTTTGGGACAGGTTTGGTTCGTGGGCAAGGATGTGGAGGAGCGGCTCGGGTACAGCAATACGAAACATGTGCTGCTGACACACGTTGATGAGGAAGACAAGCTGAGGTCGCAAATCGCGACCTCAGGTCAGAATCACATGATGTTGCTCATCAACGAGAGCGGCTTGTCCAGAAGCAAGCTTCCGCAGGCCAAGGAGTTCATTCGCTGTTTGACTTGAGCGACGTGTGGACAGATCTTGAATTAGGGAATATTTCTGCTGTGAAACGCAGACTTGTATTGAGGGGGGGTATTATTATTAATACCCCTACCATTAACCCGCAAGGTACCAATGAGGTGCAGCCATTGTTTTCGTTTTTCGTATTTTCGTTTTCGTAAAGCACAACCGTTACCAGTTTTACTACATTCACAAAATTCACAAATTCACAAATTCACACGCGCTATATTTTTGTTGATATGATTTGTGGTAATCTCTAAAACTCCAAAAAATTGGCGATAATGAGATTTTAAACGCGAATGACTGTTAATTATCGAAAATTATCCATAAATTAATTTATTGACAAATAATTATTTATGAGAAAACTCACGGGCAATTTATGGCAATTCATGTTTCAATAAAAATGAATAATTGGTGGTTTTAGATGTTCACAAAATTCACAAATTCACAAATTCACAAATTCACACGCGCTATATTTTTTGCAACGTTGAAAAGGATGAGGGTTCGGGCAGAAACAGTTTTTCCTTACGTCCTGATAAATACGAAACTCCCTCATGTCCGCAGGTGGATATGAGGGAGTTGCAGTATGGTGGGCTGTTATAACCTTATGGTTCAATCATGGCTAAAAGGGGAGGAAACCCAGGCCGATGTTGAACATAAAGATGTTTTGCGTCCACAGTTTGCGAGAGAATGCAAAGTTGTTGTACCAGCGTTGGCTGTGTTCTTTGCGATTAAATCGGATTTCGTTGGGGTCGATGAGCAGTCCGCCCACCAGTCCCACATTCATGCCGATGTTCAGCACGAGGAAATCGTGGAATACATAATTGCGTCCGAACTCGAAGTTGATACCGGGCGTCAGTAGGCGCACCTTTTTATCATAGTCGAGGAGGTGCGGATTGTTGAGGGTGTCGAGCATGGTGGTGTGGCACTGGGCTGTGATGCCCCAGAAGGTGCCCACGGGAGCAATCTGCGAATACTTGCGGAAGCCCAGACCGAAAGAGTAGATATCGTGTTTGTTATATGATTTGGGGTGCTGGATTTCTTCCCAATACTCACCTCCATAATATTGGTGTTGAGTGATTTCGGTGGAGTATTCGTACTGCATGGTTTTGACCCATGAGGCGGTGGCGTGTACCGAATAATTTTGATTGATAAGGTATTCAACATTGAATCGCGGACGCATCAGGAGCAATGACTCGCGGTGGCTGTCGGAGGAAAACGCCAGTATGCCGTCGTGTTTTTTGAACTGGTTGAGGCCCAAAAGCATATCGGCTCCCACCATGAAGTGGCGGCCATAGAATGGGGTGTTTTCTTTGCCCTTGGCACGCTGCATGTTGTCGTAGATAGAGCCTTTTACGAGCGCATCGGCATCGCCCAAATCGTATTCATAGATATTGGAGCTGAGCAGCTGGCCCGAGGGAGCATCGACAAAAATCGACTGCACAAGGGTTCTCTCATATCCTTTGCAGTAGTCGGCAATCATAACTGGGGCAGTGATAGGCAGAAAGAACACCAGGCCATAAATTTTGAAAGGGTCGATGGGGTCATGGCAGTTTTCGATATTGACCACCTGGGTGAGGTTGATGCGGTCGGCATTGTAGCTTTTCACCAATGTGTTCATTTCGGGCTGCAGGGTGAGCTGGCGGTTGAATTTGCCACGCGACTGCCAGAATTCGTTGACCCATTCGTTGAGCGAAACAAAGTCGTTATATTGTTCGGCCGTAGTGAATTGGCGCAATCCTTGGTCGGAGAAATCCACTATGCCGAGACCTTCTCTTTCGGCCACCTGGGTGAGTTGGTTGCGCAAAAGGCCCTCGTGCTTGTCGCTCTTGGCCAGCTTCAGGTGGTCTTCGTTGCCGATGAGGTATTCGGCGGCATAGATAAACATATTCTTGCCATTGCTGGCTTTTGCCACAGCGGTGTCGTAGGCATGAAGTATGCAGCTATCCATGAAGGGTTTCATCAGCGGATCGTCCTCCATGAGGTCGGTGAAGAAATAGCTTTTGGGGTTATCGATGCTCTGTTTTTTGCGCTTGGCTTTGATCTTGTCATATTTGCTCTTGGGCTGAGCTACCGTATCCGATTGCGTTTGGGCGGTGTCGTAGACTGCATAGAATGACATGGAGGAAAAAGAGTGCTTGCGGGCCAAATCCTTCATGGCGTCGATGGTCATGAGGGTGATGTTGGCATCCTGGGGGAACTGCTTGTGGGATTTCCACAACTCGTGTACTGCCAGCATATTCAGCTCGTCGGTGCTTATTTTGCGAAGGAAATGGTAGGCTTGCTGGATTTCGCCTTCTTTGGTCTTGTAGTCGCCTACCACATCGTTATTGCCGGTCATAGTGCGGAACTTGCTAACGCCATACAGCGCCTCGGCTTTGGCTTTGGCCAGATAGATGTTGTCGGGCATATAGCGGAGCATAACCAGGCTGTTGTAAAGTGCGCGGGTGAAATTGGAGTAGATCAAATCCTGTCGGATACATTCCAGTCGGGCCAGGTCGCGCAAGTTGCTGAACTCCTGTGCGGTGGTGGTGACAAACGGCTGGCCGCCCTTGCGGCCGCTGAGAATTTGCTCGCAAGCGGTACGACGTTTCAGCAGGTTGGGATGGGTGCTCTTGGTGTCGTCGTAATCGTCGCGGGCAGTAATGGGTGCAACGGTTTGGAGGAAATAGTCGCTGGAGAAATGGAAATATTTGGTGTCGAAGTAGTTGGTGTCGATGACGATTTCGTCGAAAGGCAGGTAGCCATACTGCAGCACATCAAACACGCCGTCCACGGTGTTTTGCACATAAGGACTCTTGCTGTAGAACATCTCAAGGCAGAGGGCGTCGGCCTCATTCTCCATCTCATGACTGCGATTGTGGTAGCGCACAAAGTCAATCATCTCCTGGTCGGCATTGCTCTTGCTGTCTCTTTTTTTGTTTTTCTTGGTGATGGACTCCCAGCTGTGGTTCTTATAATAGTGGATGGCCTCATGGCCGATGATGAAAGCCAGCTGCGATTCGTTTTCCACTTGCGCCAAGAGGCCTGTGGTGACAAACATCATGCCTTGGCCGGTCATGAAGGCGTTGACCTCGGGCGACTTGAGGGTATAGATGCGGATGCTTTTGCGCAGTTCGGGGTAGTTGCAGAACAGGGTGTCGGCAATGCGGTTGAGCATCAGCGTGAGGGGATCGCCGTAAAGCACACGGCCGCTGGCGGTAAGCTTGTTGATGTGATAGGAGGCATTGAGCACCTGGTCGCGGTTCTTCAGCTTGCCGTCATTATAATCGCGGGCACGCTGCTTGTCTTGGGCATAAAGCTCGTCCAGGGTGAGGAGGAGGTCCTGCGGAATGGGACCTTGCGATTTGATGCCCGAAAAATGGGTGAGGTCGATTTGCGCCTTGAGTGCAAAAGCGCTAAGCACAATGGTAAGTATAGCGATAATTCTCTTCATAATCAGCTGTTATTGGGCGTAGATAGTCATCAGACCGCCTTTTTTGTTGTTGGAATGGATGAGGTAGTAGTGGCCATTGAACCAACGTTGAGGTTTGCAGGAGAGGACCCCCTTCTGCTTGGATGCCACAATTGTTTTTCCGGTCATACCTTTCTCGTCGAAGCTGTACATCACCAGGTCGTTGGCCTTACTGAGGGGATTCTTGTTTTTCTGCACTTTTGCGGTGCTGTATTCCAAGGAAGCCTTGTTGTCCTCACTAAGTATAAGGTACACATTGTTTCCGTCGGCCACCATGGGCTGCGAGAAAACGGTATAGATGGGGGCATTTTCGAGATGTCGTATGGTGTAGCTCCACACGAGTTTGCCCTGGGTGTTTACTCCAAAAGTGAGCAGGCCGCACTGGGCGTAGGACTCGGTGTATCCGCCATTGGGATTGCGCTCGATAAAATGGATGACATTAGCCAGTACCATGGCGCCGCCAAAAGCAGTAGCCGTGTGGTTGGACAGCCAGAGGGGATCGCAGTAATCGCGATTGCGGGAATTGTTTTTCATGTTATTGATCACCATCACTTCATCGGTACTAAATGGCCGGATTTCGGAGCCTGCCAGCTTGCCAGTCTTCATGCTGTAGCTCATGCCGAAATAACCTATGAGGTGATTCTTCTTTTTCGGATCGTCGCTAGTGTAAGTACCACCCACTACGATGCAGTCGTCAATCACATTGAGCAGGCGCAGGGTGCTCACCGAGCCGGGAATTTGGGCATAATACTGATAGTTGTCGTCGTCGGTCAGCTTGGCAAAAAGAACCTTGTTGTCGTCGGCGCTAGCCATGTATACATCGCCCTCGTTGCTTACACAAAGGCCATAGCAATCGGGGAGGTTCGACTCGCGGTCCCACAGCTTGTCCAGATGGTCGTCGAGCAGCAGCATACGGCTCTCACCATTTCCTTTGCGATCGCCCGCCATGGTGAGCAGGGCGGTGAAGTCGCCATCCTCAGAGGTGGCCGTTGCGCAAGTGGCTAGTATGGCGTTATCTGCCTCATGGGTGTAGAGAACATGCTCGCCTTTGGGCTGGAGGGTAGACTTATCGAGGACAATGCGTTTGACCGTCATTTCCTTTTTCTCGAAGATTTTCACAAGCAGCGTTACTTCGTTGTCGGCCACGGTGGTGGTAAGGAGCTCGTAGTCGCGGCTGTCGGGCAGCACATATTCCTTCAGCACATTCAGGTCCTTGTCCACCCAACGCACCATAATGTCTTCCCAAGTGCGAAGGATGAGGATTTTCTTGGTAGTGCGAGCCGTGAGCAGCAATTGGCCATTTTCTTCGGCAACAATCCGGCTGGAGATGCCGGCATAGAAATCAAAATTTGTGGAAGTTTGCATGTTGAGGGTGTAGCTGGGCGAAAATTGCGCCCAAGCGCTAATCATGAAACATACTGCCGCGGCAAATAATATTATTTTTTTCATGTTTATTAATATTAAGTTTGACTGTTACTAGTATAAAAATCAATATCTTGACACTTGGCCTTTTCGAATAGGCAATTCGTCGGGCAAAGCCTTTTTGAGACTACAAAATTACACTTTTTTTTGTAATTAATCTATTTTTCTAGAGAAACCAATAATTTAGCAGGCTCAAAAAATACAACTTTTTGTTCGTAGGTGGTCGTCAGCTAGCTTGGTTTAACCGCTTCGCACCTAAATTCGGTTACTTTATCACAACCACTTTGCGAGCGGGGCGAGTGCCGATGCGGACAAGGTA
>JAKSMO010000006.1 GCA_024400545.1 Bacteroidales bacterium
TCTGTCGGATTGTAGCCAATGGCATACATGCGTCTTCCTATGTCATAGGGTGCGAGTCCCAGGAGCCTCAGCGTCTGGCTGTTGGTTTGGTAGTCGTTGCTAAGGAGGCTTCCGTTCGCCGGCCATTGCGTATTTTTGATGACGGAATATCTGTTTTGGCAGTCCTCCAGTAGGACTGACGAATATTGTGAGTGGGTGTGGTTGGTGTCCTCACGGGTGTAGTTGGCCAGCGAGAGCATCTTGATGCCCGGGTCGGCAGAGAGAAATAGGGCGTCGGTCATGTCAATTTGGTTGTTGTAGAGGAAGTCGGAGGGGTCGAACTGATAGATTGAGATGCCGAGCTGGTCGTTCGCTGGGCAATGGCTCACATGGGCTACCCTGAGGCCGTCGATGGCAATCCAGTCGTCGTTCTCGCGCCATGTGCAGTTCTGGCTCGAGGCCATCATGTTCCTTGTGTCGAACACATTCAGCACATTGATCGACTCCCATGGGTATTCCTCATAAAAGGGGCCGTGCTTGGCATAACGGAGTCCGATGGCGTAGTGGTTGTTGGTGAAGCGAGACACGGTGGTGATGCCCGAGGCCGAAGCCGACACGTCCGAGAGCATCTCCCCGTCGTAAGGGGCCAGCAGCACGTCGTAATACCATTGGTCGGAAGAGGGGGCTGATGCGGCATACTCCAAATCCACAAGGCAGGTCATAGAGGGCTGCCCCTGGAGGTTCAGTGCGCAGTCTTTGGGATAGCCTATGCCGAACACCTGGCGGTCGATGGGGGAGGCGCTGATTTTGGTCAGCTCGTCGGTGCCTTCTACATCTTTGATATGGTAGCGTCCGGATCCCTCAAGCGCGTCGGCCACGCTGAAGTATCCGAAAAAGCCCACCGTTGAGGAAGTGGCCTCCGAAATGAAGACATTGCCATTGCTTTGCACTGTCACATGCCTGCCGCCGAAATAGCAGATGCCGTTGGCTATCGACAGGTCGTTGATGTGGTACATTTGATTGGCGGGGCTGGGTAGGTTGAACCGCATTGCATTGCCGGTCTGCATGTTTTCGACGATGAATACGTTGGTGGAGTTTGCCGATGGGTGGCTGCTGCACACTACTACGTACTTGTTGTTGTCGCTGCAGGCCAGCTGCCGTGTTCCCGTTACTCCGGCCAGAGCGTCCCTCGTGCTAAGGGTAGCCACTTGGGCCGATACCAGATTGCCCAAAAAGGCTAGAATGATGGCGAATAGTAATTTTTTGTTCATATATCGTCTGTGTTTAAGGTTGTTCTATTTGGTTTTTGGGGTGTTCTGACATTATCCCCCCCTATCGCTGTTGAATCGGATTTCTATTTGATTGCATAGCAGGTATATACTCCCGTTTCCTTGTCGTATTCAATAGTAACAAGATATCCAGATTTGCCCATTGACTGCCCCCAAGCATAGGCCTCCTCTTTACTGGTCGTAGTGTGTTTGATGGTCTCTTTGGCGGAAATAGCAGTTGGCGAGGATTCTACGTTGCGGAAGCTGACCACATGACCTTCTTCGGCCAGAGCGAACATCCGATTCAGGAAATCGTGCCATGTGTCTTCACCAATCAGGGTGATGGTGTGCGATACGCCATCGATGGTGTATTGCACCGTGTAGGTGGTGCAAGGTTCCGATACGATAGATGCTTGGTTAATAGGGCTTTCTTTCTGGCAACTGGCGGCCATAGTGCCGAGCACTGCGATGAGTGCGAAGGTGGTGATTGTTTTTCTCATGATATTGGTTGTTATTTTATTAATTCATCAAAATTATGATTGTACACAGAAAATTCTTCTTCCCCATTTTTTGAATGAAATATGGTAATTGTATGGGAATAGAATGAAACAGCAAGTACATCATATATTAATGTATCTAAGCGAGTGGCTTTCGGATAGTCTTTATGGGTAAGACTCCGAGAGAAAACCATATCCTTTCCATTATCAATTCGTTGCTGCAATTCAGCATCCAATTCGGGTAGCGAAAAATCCTGTTTCAGCGTAGCCCAGCCGGCAGAGTCTTTCGCCTCCAGCAGGGTGACATCAATAAAGACGGTGTCGTTGACGCGGAAGTCTTTGATGAAGGTGGCCTCGATGCCTTCCGCATCGGCATACTTTTTGTATATGCTGCTGCACTGGGAGAAGGGGACAGTGCGGGGGCATAGTCTTACGGCCAGTGCCAACGACACGAGGGCAAGGATGACAAGGGCGGGGAATAGAAGTTGTTTGGACTTGGCTTTCATATTGTTGGCTGTTGTTGCATTTGTGATAAGACAAAATTGACGTTGGCAATGGTTGCGCTGCGTTGTGCCAGCGAGGCATGCGAGGTGGCGCGTCCATTTTGGATGGGGATGACAAGCATGAGTATCATGACCATGACGGATGCAAACATTGCGGCACGGGAAACTGCGCGGCGCAGCAGCAACAAGGGTTGGGGGCGCGGCAAGGCAAGGAGGGCAAGCCGCCGGGAAGAATGGAGGCGCACAAGGCTCTGCACTGCCGTGCCGGCAAATATGGCCACGAGTAGGATGAAGAAAAGGAGGTCGAAAATGTCGAGGATATACTGCTGGCGGAGAACGATGATGACTACAATGGCACCTATGCAGATGGCCGCCATAGCCATGTCGGCAAGTCGGCTGAGCCTGCGGGAGGAGAACACCAGCAGGCGCGGGGCGAGGTGGATGCGCGCAGGGTCGTGGCGTTGGGCAATCAGATCGATGCGTTGGCAGTGCTGCTGCCAGGTGGCTGCCAGATGGTTTAGTAATTCGTCTTCGTTATTGTTCATTTTCGTTTAGTTTTATAAGTTTCTTTTTGATGCGTGCGATGCGGTGGTTGACGGCGGCCTCGGTGATGCCGAGGGCAAGCCCTATGTCGCGGGCGGGAATGCTGTCGAGATAGAGTGTCAGCAGGACCTTCTCGTCGGTCGGGAGCTGGTCGATGAGGATGTAGAGTTCGTCCATAAGGAAGTTACTGTTTTCGTCGGCCAGGTTGTGGTAGGTCTCGTTGTTGAGAGATAAGAACATGGGCGAGAGCGACCGGTGCCGCATTTGGGAGACGGCTGTGTTGAGGGCGATGCGGTAAACCCAGGTGTTGGCACTGCATTGGTGGCGGAATCTCGGCCAGCTTTCCCACAGGGTGCACACGATGTCTTGGTACATATCTTTGACATTCTCGGGATTGCGGTCGGTGAACATAAGGCATATCCTGAAGATGGTGCTGTTGCATTGGTGCAGCATCTCCAAGAATGCTTGGTTTTGGGCCTTGGGCTTCTCGATATCGGGAAGCGGGGTCTCGGCCCTGGGTGCGTGTCGGTGCAGGAGGTCCTTGATGAATGCCATAGATTTAGAGCTCTTGATATATTAGTCGCAAAAATGGACGAAAACTACCATGGTATGAAAAAAAAAGATTGTGAAGCCTGCACCGGGCTTCACAATCTTCAATCTTCATTATTATAGTATTTGAAGTTTATTCTACAATGGTCATCTCGTCAACCAAGTGCTTGGCACCGGCAAACTTCTCGATGATGAAGAGGCAGTAGCGGATGTCGAGGCTGATGTTGCGGCAGTAGGCGGGGTCGAAGAGGAGGTCGCTCATGGTGCCTTCCCAGCAGCGGTCGAAGTTGATGCCGATGAGTTGGCCGTCGGCATTGAGCACGGGGCTGCCGGAGTTGCCGCCGGTGGTGTGGTTGGTGGCAATGAAGGCCACGGGCATCTCGCCGCGCAGGTTGGCATAGCGGCCATAGTCCTTGGTCTTGTAGAGCTGCTTGAGCTTGGGCTCGACCACATAGTCGTAGATGTCGGGATTCTCCTTGTCCATGATACCGGCGAGGGTGCTGTAGGGGGTGTAATAGACGGCATCCTTTGGGCGGAAGCCCTCCACATGGCCGTAGGCCACACGCAGGGTGAGGTTGGCATCGGGGAAGAAATTGCTGTCGGGGTACTGCTGCATCATGCCGCGGACATAGGTGCGCATGAGGCGGTTGATCTCACGCTTGTTGGCGTCGTAGATGTGCTCCTTGTCGGTGGTGTAGGTGCTGGCATAGGCAGTGGTGAAGAGTTTGACGGCTGGGTCGTTCAGCAGGGTGGAGGCCTGCTTGGGTGTGTATTTTTTGAACATGGCCAGAAGTTTGCCAGCATTGGTGAGGATGGATTTGTCATAGACCTGTCCAAGATACTGTTCTACAGGGGTCTTGCCACGAAGCTGGTCGATATAGGAAGCCTGGCCTTGGCGGTAGGTGTAGAGCATGGCATCCACAAAGATGGCGCGGTCCACGAGGGTATGCTCGGCAAAGTCGGAGAAGAACTTCTCGTTGTTGGCACTCATCTTGTCGCACATGGTGCGAGCCTCGTCGGCATCCTGGGTGTTGGCCAGGCGGAAGAGGTGGTTGGCGCGAGTCATGAGGTCGCTGGCCATTACGCCTTCGTTGAAATAGACCCATTCAATCTCGATGGGGCTGATGCGCTCATAGGCGCGGGTCATCTCGCGGAGCACATTCTTATATTCGTCGCGCTTGTCGGCCCAGGCTTGGAATTCGGCCTCCTGGGCTTTCTTTTGGTTCACACCGTCGAGACGGTTGATGCCGAGGGTCTCGCCCTGCCATTTCTTCCAGCCGTTGGCGATGCTGGCCACCTTGCTGGCGTATTTCAGACGCTGGGCGGGAGAGAGTTCCATAGCATTTTTGTAATGACGGAGACGGATGTCGCGCAGGGCGATACGGATGGGGTTTTCTTGTATGGCCTGGAGCTCCATTTGGTCGTGGGTGACATAGCGCTGGGTGGTGCCGGGATAGCCAAAGACGAAGGTGAAGTCGCCTTCATCAACACCTTTCAAAGAGATATCAAGGTGCTTGAGGGGACGGTATGGCACATTGTCCTTGCTGAAATCGGCGGGCTTGCCATCCTTGCCGGCATAGACGCGGAACATGGAGAAGTCGCCAGTGTGGCGGGGCCACATCCAGTTGTCGGTGTCGCCACCGAACTTACCGATATTGCTTGGGGGAGCACCTACGAGGCGGACATCGGTGAATACTTCGTTGACGTACATGAAGTACTGGTTGCCATAATAGAAGGGTTTGATGATGGCTTTGTAGTGGGTGCCGGCAACGGCCTCGGTGGTGATGATGGTGATGTTCTGCTTGACGATACGCTCGCGCTCCTCCTCGGGAGTCTTGTCGCTGATGCCAGAGAGCACACGGTTGGTAACATCTTCCATGCGAACGAGGCGGGTGGCGGTGAGGCCTTGGCAAGGGATTTCCTGGTCGCGACTCATGGCCCAGAAACCATGGGTCAGGTAGTCGTGCTCCACAGTACTATAGCGGGTAATGTAAGAATAACCGCAGTGGTGGTTGGTGAGGAAGAGGCCTTGGTCGGAGACAAACTCACCGGTGCAGCCCTGGTTGAAAAGGATGATGGCATCCTTGAGGCAGGCGTTGTTGATGTCGTAAATGTCTTGAGCCGTGATGCGCATACCGGCACGCTGCATGGCGGCCTGGTTTTTGCCCAGCAGCATAGGAATCCACATGCCTTCGTCGGCCATCACGGTGGGGATGAGCAGGGCAAGGAGTGCTAAGAGTGAAAGTGTTTTTTTCATAATATGTGTTGTTTAATTTTTTTCTAGAAAATCTAGAGGTTCTAGCATCTATAGAACCTCTAGGACTACTTATTTCGCCAGGGTCTTCAGTGCTTCGGCAGCTGCGGCCAGGAGGGGCTGGGTGCTGACTTCGGAGCCTACGGCATGACGCATCCAATTTTGCGGAGTAATGCGGCCCACGGGGTAGATGCGCTGAATCTCGTCGGCCACCACCTTGCCCTTGAGCTGCTGCTCAAGTTGGAACTGGATGATGTGGCCATAGGGATAGTTGGGCAGGTAGAGGGGCGAATCAATCATGTGGCTGTAGATGGCCAGGATGGGCGAATTCTCCTCGCCGAGGTTGGGGGCGAAATATTTGTTCCAAACCTCTTGTGCGATGGCTATCACCTGGTCTTTCAGTTCGGCGGCAGTGGCTTCGGGATGGTCGTAGAGCCAACGCCAGGCATACATGTCCACGAGGCTCACACCCATGATCTCATAGCAGCCCCAGAATATGTCGAGGGTGGCCAGGGCATCTTTGTCGGCATTGTTGTCGTTGTAGCCGAGCATCTCCAGGTCGCGAGTTTGGAATACGAAAGCCAGTGCCTCGGTGAAGCCGGTGTTGGGCACACCTTTGAGAATGTAGTTGTCCACGTCGTGCAGGGTGATGGTCTGCTCCACATTGTGGCCAAACTCATGCACGGCAATGTTGTAGCCTTTATAATCCATACCGTTGGCACCAATGCGGGTGCGGAGACGGGCGTTGTCGCTCTTCATATTGCTCTCCCAAGCATGGCCGGCACCACGGGAAGGATCGACGGTGACATGGGAGCAGATAAACTGCGATTTCTCGGGGCTGAAACCCATAAATTTAAGAATGGAGGGCATACCCACGGCCTTGAAGGTTTCTTTGTTGGGATAGAGTTTCTGGGTTTTGGCGGTGAGCTCGTCTTCGCTGATGCTGCTGCGACTCTTGAAGCCGTCGTACCAGATGTCGAAAGGCTCGAGTTTACGACCGGTGCGTTGCTCAATGAGTTTGGCCACATCGGCCACTACGGGCGAACTGCAGAAGGTGGTGAAGAGTTGCTCGATCTCGGCATAGCTCACTTCCATATCGGCACTGAAGGCACGGTCGATAGCGGTGGGGTACATGGGGTTGTAGCGGTCCACCTGCTGCATGGCATGGAAGTTGTCTAAGAAATAATTGTAGCGGGTCAGGGGCTCGGCATCGGCCTTCACGGTCTTGCCATTGAGGTCTTTCACCTCGTTGCTGTAGGGTGCCCAGATATACTGGTCATTGTTGATCACGCATTGGGGAATGCTCTGGTCGATGATGCGGCGCATCACTTGGTAGATCATGCGCTGCTTGCTGAGTCCTTCTTCGCCTTGGTTGTAGTGGGTTTTGAGTTCGTCGCGCAAACCCCAGTGGGTGATGAGTGCCATGTCGGGGAAGAGGGCGTTGCCATTATCGTCGCGCAACTGACCCATCATGATGTTGTAGTTAGAGATATAATTGTCGGCAGCTGCCAGCTGGCCGGCCAGCTGTTGATTGCATGCGGCGGGAACGCGGGAGGTGAACAGGTCGCCCAAGCGAGCGTAGGCCCACTGCTGGCGGCTCCAGGTCTTGCCCAGCTCGTTCTTCTCCTCAAGGCTGAAGAATGGGAAGTTGAGTACCACTACAAAGGCAATCTTTTGTTCATACATATCGTCGTCGAAATGGGCCGAAGGGTCGAAGCCGCCGAACATCTCGTCAAGTGCCGTGGGCTCGGGGCCATCGACATGGATGTGCAATTTCAGGTCCACACCAATCTTGTTGAAGCAGCCCCAGAGGCTCTCCAAATTGGCTTGGAGGATGTCGGCCATGCGGGCCAGTTCGGCACTGTCGGCCACAAAATTGTCAAGGCAGAAAGCCTGGAACTCCTCGGGCGTGCCATCTTCGGCAGTCCAAAGTGCGGCAGCCTGAGGTACACTGCGCTCATAGCGCTCTTTGCAGCCATCGCCATACTTGTCTTGCAATGCTTTGATGGTGGCCTGCACCATGTTAGGGTCGATATTACTCATTGTCGTGTTGTTGTCTTTCTTGCTACATGCGGCCACACACAAAAGCATGACTGCCAGCAAAACCGATACTAGTTTTCTCATAATAATAATATTTAAATAAAAATGCAAAGATACTACTTTTTTCTGTTATAATGATGAAAACTTTTGGAATGGGGAAAGTTTTGGTCCGCTGCGCTCATTTGTCAGCTCCACTTAAATTAAGAAGAGCAGTCAGCTCCACTTTGAATTGCTGACCTTCGGCACTGTGCAGCAATCTGTTCACAAACAAGTCTCAGAATAATTTGAAAGACCAGTGATGCGATATCCTTTAGCGACAAGCCGACATCGCATTGCGGACACGATGGAATTTGAAATAGATTTAGCAGGTACCTTATTTCGTCGGATCGAGTGGAGTTTGGGCGGAGCTACAGTGGAGGTAGGGCGGAGCTCAGATGCCGTTTTTTTGAGCAGATAGACGAAAAAATGTTAATTAACATTTCAGCGTACAATAAAGTTGATTTTTTTGAGTTATTAAGGCGTATTCTTTTTCGGAAGAATAGAGTAATAAACCTTATGTGTAACAAAAATTGGCGAGTATGATGCAGGACTATGAGTTAAAAGCAAGCACTGCTACAAGTACATCTTCGGTATCTGCTAGCACATTGGTACAACCATCACCTCAAGTTGTACAAAACATCCTTCAGTTTGCGAGATGTTTTCAGAACATACGAATTGAGGACGTTAACATTAAAGTTTATCTCAACTAGTGTAAAAAGAAGCCCGGTGTTTTGCCGGGCTTTTTTGTATCGTTTCAGTGCCAGAGGCACTTCGCTGTTATAAATAGAAGCGTTGGTAGTATTTCCACCAAAGATTGGGCACGTCGCCCTGCATGGCTTGTTGGTAGTCGGCATAAGTGCAGGGGAGCATGAGGTGGTCGGAATAGATGTCGATGAGGTCGGGGTTTTCGCAAGGTACTTTCACCCACCAGCGATCGGTAATCTTGCTTTTGTAGAAATGCATCTGCATGCCTTGGTCTTCCAACTCAACGATGAAGTGTTTGCAGTTTTCAGGATTGCTTAGGGGATTATCTTTAATGCGGTTAAAGAAGCCCTCAATGAAGTACCATATGGCATGGGCTACCATGTGGGCTGTTTGTCCGTGATTATCGAAAATGGGATTGAGCTCGAAGAGCCCCAAGCAGTGGGTTTTGTCGCTCATGCCAGCAAATCGCATCATCTGACATAACTCTTCGCCGTAGAATCCGTGGGGTGAAGGGAAGGCGTTGGCAGGGGCATCGCTTTGACGCACGCAACCAAGATCGACGGACACGAAGTCGGCATTGCGTAGCAGGGCTTCGGCCCGTGTCATATCGCTTTTTATCTCGCCCAGTCGGTAAGCATCAAACTTCAGTTCGTCCATAAGGTTGACATATTTTTGGCCAACAAAGTAGGTTTGGTGGCCGATGTTGGAATGGAAAAACAGGAAGTTCGGACTTTGCATGATGATGTTGCGCAGCCAGGTACGGGATGTGATGATTTCGTTGGTTTCGAGGTCGAAACGGGAATCGATGGTGGTGATGTTCATGATGCGGTTCATCATCTCGTAGCCTTTGTAAACGGCAAAGGAGAGGTCGTGGCTACCACCAAGCACGATGAGGGTGCATTTTTTTCTGACCACTTCGGCCACGATTTCAGCCACGGCATAGTAAGTGTCGTCAGTGGTTTGTCCCGTGATGACGTTTCCAAGGTCGATGATGGAGATATTGTCGTTGGGTATGGCCAGCTGGTAGAGGAATCGCCGTATCTCGTTGGGAGCGTTGGCACAACCGGCATTGTTCTCGGCACCGCGGTCCTCCTCAACACCCACAAGAACCAAACCTCCCTCGATGATTTCGGGGAGGTCTGATTCAGTAGTATATGCCTGTATGGCAGTGCCTAATATGACCGACATTTGACTGGGGTAGTAGTCCAGTTCGTCGGGGTCGATAGGCGAGAGGTATTTTTTTATTCTCATTGATTAGAAAGCTTCGCGGACTACGTTGCCGTGGTCATCAACAATCATTTTGTAGTACCAGTCGGGATATTTGGGCTGGCTGGGGAAAGCGGCCATGCCACTTTCGGTACGTTCGAAACGGCCGTTAGCTTCTTTCTTGATGTTGCCGTCGATGTATTTAACAAGGAGGTAGTGGTCGAGGTTGCGCCAGTCTTTCATCATGCGGTCAGCCATACGACCGGAGAAATCGTTGAGGAGGTGGGTGAGAGCCTCGTCGTTGTCAACCACTTTGGTGGCTTTTTCGTCGAAGCGGCCAACTTCGTGGATGAAGTCTTTCTCAAGATGGTTCTGCACCTTCTGGAGGTCAACAATCATATCCTGATAACGGCTATAGACAAAGTTGGTAACGCGGTTGAAGAGCCAGAAAGCTGCGGTCTCGGAGTAGGTGAGCATGTCGCCATTGCCCTGACGGAAACACTCGGGGATTCTGGTGATACCGCAATACATAGGGCAGTAGCAGGTGCTGTAGGTATCGTCAACACCAAACCAAAGGATACCGCCGATTTTGGCAGGCAGCCAGTTGCGGCACTGAGCCACAAAGCTGAAGCCAGTTTGCTGGGTGGAGGTGGCGCGTTCGTGGACGTAGTTTTGGCCATCAACGCTGAAACCCATAGGACGCCAACGGTAGGGGCAGCCAAAAGGACCAGCACCGTGGTCTTTGCTCATATCCATAGCGGTGCCTTCGTAGTGGTCGCGCATGAGGTTCATTACCTCCTGTACGTCAACTTTGTGGTCGGGTTTAATCCAGAGGGGCATACGCTCAGCGTTTTTGTCGCCCATGGCATAGCGTTCGTATTTCTGCATGTCTTTGTTAACACGGTTGAACATGGCATATACACGAGCATCGCAACCACGGATGGCGCTGAAAGTGAGGGGGGCGTAGGTGTCGGAAAAACTGAACTCCTCGTTTTTGCCGTTGAACCAGCCGCAAGAACGTGCGTAGTCGATAACGTCGGCAGCATATACACATTCTACTTCGGGCTCATAAATGTAGTCCATGTGGAGGCTGCTGATGGTGGTGTGGAGGCCTTTGCCTTTGGTTTTGTTCCATTTTGCGGTTTCTTGGGGGAAGGTGGTGATGCGGGCCTGGTTGGCATGACCGCTCACATAACCCTCGGGAATACGACGAGCTACCCAAACAGCACCGTCGGTATATTTGTATTTCATTTTCTTAGCAATGTCGGACTGCACGGGGGCGCCACGTTTGCCGATGAGTTCGAGAATCCAAACTTCTTCAGGATCGCAGATGGAGAAACTTTCGCCTTCGCTGCTGTAGCCGTAGTCGTTAACGAGCTTGGCCATCCAATAGATAGCTTCGCGAGCGTTTTTGGCACGCTGAAGGGTGACATAGATGAGCGAACCATAGTCGATGCCCTTGATTTCGTCTTTCCAGCATTCTTCGCGACCGCCATAAGTGGTTTCGCCGATGGCGAGCTGATGCTCATTCATGTTGCCTACTACGCTGTAGGTATGGGCCACTTGGGGAATTTCGAAAAGTTTTTTGCCGCTATCCCAATCCACAAGCATAAACATAGTGCCTTCGGGATAGTTGGCTGCTTTGCGATAATAAAGTTCGCCATAGAGGGTGTGGCTGTCGGCAGCATAGGTAATCATGGTGCTACCGTCTTTGGTGGTGCCTTTGGTGAACAAGAAGTTGGTGCAAGCCATTGCGGCGGTGCCAGCAAAAAGCATGGCCAACATTGTTCCTAAGAATACGAGTTTTTTCATAATATGTGTTTTTTATTTTTTGTTATAATAGGTTAACGCTAAATTATAAAAAAAATTGTTTTGCTCAACAACTTTCTTTTTCCACCAGTTTTATTGTTGAATGGGGCTCTGTAGTTACAATGCTTGTTTTTCGATTGAACGTGATTGTCAAATAAAAAACTATTTCCGTCTTGCCAAACCATTTGTGTGTAGGTGTGCGAGTCGGCAACTAGGAGATTTTGAACAGGCTGCGGGCCGAGTTGGTAGTGACCTGGGCCACTTCTTGTAGGGTGATACCTCTAAGGTCGGCAATTTTTTGGGCAATGATGGGAATGTAGGCACTCTCGTTGCGATGGCCTCGGTGGGGAACGGGAGATAGGTAGGGCGCATCAGTTTCGAGCAATATTCTCTCGAGCGGTACGGCTTGGGCCACCTGCGCCAGTGTGGCATTTTTGAATGTGACCACGCCACCAATACCAATATGGAATCCCATTTCTACGGCTTTAAGTGCTTCTTGAACACTCCCCCCAAAGCAGTGCATAACGCCTTGGTAGGATGGTAGGCTGAGGTCGCGAAGGAGTGCGAAGAGTTCGTTGTAGGCTTTTCTCACATGCAGACACACTGGAAGATGAAGCTGCTCGGCCCATAGCATCTGGGTTTTGAGCACTATTTGTTGTTGAGCCAGGTAGGTTTTGTCCCAATAAAGGTCGAGACCTATCTCGCCAACACCCACATAGTCGGCCCCAGGGGCAAAGAGTTTTTGCTGCACGATGGCGAGTTCCTGTTCGTACTGGAGGTTGACGGAAGTGGGGTGGAGTCCCATCATTTGGCGGAAATGCTGGGGATATTGTGCGGCGAGCTGCTCTTGTGCGTCGTGCGACTGGCTGTCGATGCCAGGTAGTATCATGATATCGACACCTGCCTGCAAGGCGCGCATGACAGCTTCATGTCGGTCGGTGTCGAAAGCTTCGTCGTAGGGGTGGCAGTGGGTGTCGATCATGGTTGTTAAAATCTTATTCGTTGTTGGATGATGCGGGTCAGCTCGTCGTAGAGTGAAAGGAAGTCGGGGTCATTGGCCAACAAGCGCCGGTGTGCATCGATGGTTTTACGGTCGTCGCGAACGGCCGGGCCGGTCATTTGGTAACGAATATCACCCCATTTAACACGTTGAGCCGTAGTGGCAATGAGTGTGTATAGCACCTCGAACGGAATGTCGTGCTGGTTGCAGATGTTTTGTGCAACGCCATAGAGCGCATTGGTGAAGTTGTTGACAAAAACAGCGGCCAGGTGCAGGCATTGGCGTTGTTCGTGGTTGGTGTGGTAAATATGAGTGGATATATGTTTTACAAGGGTTTCTATATCGTGCTCAGTAGATTTGTTGCAACCCTCGATACAGAAAGGCAATTCGGCATATTCCAGGGCCACATCGCGTACAAAAGTTTGCGGCGACCACAACACCCCATAGCGTTGGCTGATGGGCTTGAGCACTTCCATGGAAGTGGCTCCCGAGGTGTGGAGTACCAAGGCCGAGTCGAGCCGAAGGTCGAGGGCCATATCAAAGATGGCATCGTCGGAAACCGCCAGAATAAAGACATCGGCAGTGCGGTCTAGATTGTCAAGATTGGTGGTGGGACGTGCGCCCACGCGGCCAGCAAGGAGTTGGGCATGGCTATAGTCGCGCGACCATACATCGCAAATGGTGCAGCCATGGTTATGCAAGGCTAGGGCAAGGTGGGTGGCCACATTGCCCGAGCCGATGAAAGATACTTTCATGACCACTAGTATTCGTCCTCCTGGAAGAAGAAGTCGTCTTTAGTGGGGTAGTCGGGCCAAAGGTCTTCAATGCTATCGTAAGGATCGCCTTCGTCCTCAATTTCCATTAGATTTTCGATTACTTCCATTGGAGCTCCCGTGCGTTGGGCATAATCAATCAACTCGTCCTTAGTGGCGGGCCAAGGAGCATCCTCTAATTTTGTTGCCAATTCAAGTGTCCAATACATAACAATTTTTGTTTCTTGATTCTCTAATAGGTTAAAAAATCATCTGTAAAACGCATTGGTAAACATGTTATTATGTGCGTTTGCACTAGATGATTTCGTTTTGCAAAAGTACACTTTTTTCTGATACTTGCAAAATCTTTTTAATAGGTCTATTATTTATACAGGCTTTCTTCGTCGCCTTGGGCGATAACGAGGTGTCGCGAAAGGATGAATAGGTAGTCGGAAAGCCGGTTGATATAGCGGCATATTTCGTCATCGACGGGAGCCTGTAGGGTGAGGGCTACGATGCAGCGCTCGGCACGGCGGCACACGGTGCGGGCCACATGGCACTGGGCCGATTGGATGTTGCCGCCAGGGATGACAAAGCAACGGAAAGGCGGCAGGGCCGACTGGAGTGTGTCGATGGCTTGCTCCATCTCGGCAACTGCATTGGCTGGAAGGTTAGGCAGCTCGTAGGGCAGTTCTTTTTCGGTGGCCAGCAGGGTTTGGACGATGAAAAGATTGTTTTGTATCGTTTTGAGATAGGTATAATGTTCGGGATCGATACCTTTAATCATCTCGGCAAGCAAACCCACATGAGAGTTAAGCTCATCCACGGTGCCGTAGGCTTCTACCCGGATATCGCATTTTGACACCCGGGTGCCTCCTACTAGTGAGGTGGTTCCTTTGTCGCCTGTTTTGGTATAAATCATTGGCTTGTTGAATCGTTGAAATAATTAAATTACACTCTCTCAACAGATTTTACTTCGGGAATGGCGCGTTTCACGGCGGTCTCAATGCCTTGTTTGAGCGTCTGGAGGGCATGGGGGCAGGTGCCGCAATGTCCCTGAAGGCGAACCATTACTACACCTTCGTTGGTCATATCTACGTATTCCACATCGCCGCCATCTTGCTGGAGATAGGGTCTGATTTGGTTGAGGGCGTTCTTTACGCGTTCTTCAATGATGGTTTTCTCTTGGTCGGTCATGATGTTATTGATATTATGGATTAAGAATTAAGAGTTTAGGGCCGGCCTTAAGAAGTCATAGCCCTAAACTCTTAGGTTTCACTATGCGTTAAGTTTGCAAATTTCGCGAATGGTGTTTTGTGCCACTTGCATGAATGCCTTGCTCTCGGGACGATCGGTGTCGGAAAGGAGCGAAACGGGGTGGCCGTTGTCGCCACTTTCTGCAATGCTCTGCACCAGAGGAATCTCGCCCAGCAGAGGCACATTCATCTGTTCGGCCAGGCGTTTGCAGCCTTCTTTGCCAAAGATGTAGTATTTGTTGTTGGGCAGTTCGGCAGGAGTGAAGTAGGCCATGTTTTCAACGAAGCCGAGCACGGGGATGTCGAGGTCGGGGTTGCGGAACAATTGCACACCGCGCACCACATCGGCCAAGGCCACCTGCTGGGGAGTGCTGACGATGATGGCACCTTTTACCGGAAGCGACTGTGCCAGCGTGAGCTGCACATCGCCAGTTCCCGGAGGCATATCAACCACAAGGTAGTCTATCTCGCCCCACCAGGTTTCGGAAACGAGTTGCTTCAGGGCGTTAGAAGCCATGGGGCCGCGCCATGCCAAAGCCTTGTCGGGATCGACCAAGAAGCCGATCGACATGAGTTTGATACCATATCGCTCGATGGGTTTCATGTAGGTTTTGCCATCGTGCTCCTCACCATAAACGTCCTCTTGCGACACGTTGAACATGATGGGGATAGAAGGACCATATATATCGGCATCAATGAGGCCTACCGAAGCTCCGGTCTTGGCCAGTGATACTGCCAGGTTGACGGCCACAGTGCTTTTGCCCACGCCACCTTTGCCAGAAGCTACCACCACTACATTCTTCACACCAGGCACGAGGTCCTGGGGGTTGGGTTGCTCCACCTGGCGAGAGGTGAGGTTGATTTCTACTTCGGCTTCACGGTCAACGTATTCGTGGATGGCGTTCACGCAGTCGTCGCTCATACGTTTTTTCATGGGGCAGGCAGGAGTGGTGAGCACAAGATCAAACGAAACTTTCTTGCCATCGATGGCAATGTTTTCAATCATGCCCAATTCTATCAGGCTGCGACCTAGGTCAGGGTCGTTTACATGGCTCAAGGCCATTTCTATCATTGTGGATGTAATCATAGTTGAGAGTTATGAGTGGGGAATCAATTAAATATTTCTGCTAATTTCCTTTCAAGTTCAGCGCCACGGAGGTTGCGAGCTATGATTTTGCCCTCTTTGTCGATCAGCACTGTGGAGGGTACGGACATGATGCCATAGGTTTTGCCGCCCGAGGATGTCCAGCCGTTGAGGTCGCTCACGTGGTTGGGCCATACAAGGCCGTCATCTTTGATGGCTTTGAGCCATTGGTCGCGTGTTTTGTCGAGTGAAACGCTGTAGATCTCAAATCCTTTGTCGTGGTATTTGTGATAGAGTTTCACCACATTGGGATTCTCTTTGCGACAAGGGCCGCACCAGGATGCCCAAAAATCAATCATCACCACCTTGCCGCGCAGATCGGAGAGCTTGCGGGTGTTGCCTTCAGTGTCGGGCATGGCAATTTCGGGAGCTTCCATGCCGGGGAGCAGCAGTCCGCGCAGACGGTCGGAAAGGTGTTTCACATAAGGATTGTTTTCGTATTTGGGTGCAAGGGCATCGCGGATTTCTTTATATAGGAAAGCATGGTTCTCAAAATCCTGCTCAAAGATGGTGACCAAGAACGAGCTGATGAGCACGTTTTTGTTTTGGGCAAGCAAGCTTTCGAGCTGGCTGGGTATGAGGGCCTGCATGGTGGGATTGACACCGCTGAGAAGGATATCGTTGAACTGACGATAAAGCTCCACATTGTCAGAGCCTTTGCAATGGGTGATCTTTGCGGTGCGCATTTCGGGGATATATACCATATCGACCTCGATTTTCTCTTTCGGACCCACCATCAAATGGCAGGCGGTAGCGTTGAATGGCAAAATATTGACCATATAGAGCGTGGGCTCGGTAGGGTTGATGGTGGTTTTGAATGCACCTTTTGCGTCCAGCTGCAGGGTGTCGGCATTGATTTGGTCGCCTACAATGGCGGCAAGCACCACTTTTGAGCCTTCGGGCAGGTCAGCAATGGAACCGCTAATAGTGGATTTTTGTGCCGAAAGGTTGCAAGCTGAAACCAGCATTACAATCGCCAGCAAGAATGATAAGCGTTTCATGGTTTGTTATATTATTTATTAATTATACATAATTATTTTTTCTTCCCGTTGAGGTTCACTTTGGCCTTTAGTGCCTGCTGCATTTCGGTGTCGTAGGGTAGGGCAATCTTGTAATAGCCGTCGTCGCCATAGAGAGCCAATGCCATAATGGCTTTGTAGCGATTTCTGATTTCGCTGCCATATTTGCGAATGCATTCGGCATGGCGTTTCAGTCCCTGCTTGTCGGCCTGGCGCAGTATGGTCTCCCATAACTTGTCGTCCACCATGAAGTGCTTCTCGAACGATTCCATATCGGGATACTGTTTGATAATCGCATCGTAATGGGCAAAAAGGTTGTTGAACATCACCCGTTCGAGCACCTGCTTGTCAATAAGGCGGTTGAAATAGATCAGGCTGGTGTCGCGCAAATAGGGGAGTGTTACATCGGGCAGGATGCCGCCACCGCCATACACCTTGCGTCCGTTTTTGGTGAGGTATTCTTCGCTGGAATCCTGCTGGTTGAGCACCGAGTCGGCCATAGTGTAGTCGCTAAGCACTCGGGCAAGGTATTCGCTGTAGTATTCGTCGCTGCCTTTGTCGTAGGGGCGCTGGATGCAGCGGCCGGAGGGCGAATAGTAGCGGGCAATAGTGAGCAGGATGGCCGAATTGTCGCTCAGGTCAAACTGGTGCTGCACCAAGCCTTTGCCAAAGCTGCGGTGACCTACGATGGTGCCGCGGTCGTTGTCCTGTATGGCACCCGACACCACTTCGCTAGCGCTGGCCGAGTGCTCGTTGATGAGCACCGTGAGGCGGCCCTCTTCAAACAAGCCGCCCTTGGTGGCATACACATTATGTCGGCGTTCGTGAGCACCTTGGGTATATACGATAAGGTCGCCTTGGGGTAGCAGTTCGTCGGCCATTTGTATGGCTCCGTCCAAAACGCCGCCGCCATTGTTGCGCAGGTCGAGCACTAGGTGCTTCATTCCTTCCTGTGTGAGCTGCAGCAGGGCATTGTGGAACTCGGCCGCCGTGGTGCCGGCAAATCGCGACACGAGAATATAGCCCGTCTCCTTGTCCATCATCACTGCTGCGGGTACTGATGCGTGATGGATCACATCACGTTTCACTTTCTTTTGTATCAGCTTTTCCGATCCTGCGCGCTGTATGCTCAGTGTCACGGTGGTGTATCGAGGGCCACGAATCAGGTCCACCACTCCCGAAGGTTTCTTGGTAAGGCCTGTGCCCGATACCAGCGTGGTGTCCACTTTCATGATACGGTCGCCAGGATGAATGCCGGCTTGGGCTGCCGGACTACCAGCAATGACGGTATTGGCATAAACTGTGTCGTTAAGGTAATAAAGTGTCACGCCAATGCCTTCAAACCGGCCTTGAACCATCTCGGATTCTTTGGCAAAGGCCTCGGGCGAGAGGTAGCAGCTATGTGGGTCGAGGGTGGAGAGCATGGCGTTCATCATCTGGTCAGTAAGGGAGTCGTAGTCAATCTTGTCCACGTAGCACCCTTCCACCAGTTGCAGCATGGCGTTCATGCGGTCGCTCATCACTCGCTCCTGAATACTGCGCTTGTTGACTCGGGGTGTGAGGAGCGATCCTCCCATTAGGCCAACGAGCAGTGCCAGCAGCACTACACCTAGCGAATATGTGGTTTTTTTCTTGGTCATATTGCTCTATATAACGGCATGAATGATATTTTCTTGGTGAATTAGATGTTACCATTACTTCTGTTGCATACGTTGCAACGCAACTTGCCATATCTCGGCATGGTCAAAAGCCAGTGGGGGGATGTCGTCGAAGGCAAACCAGCGTGCGTCTTGGGCGTCGTCGTCCCCTTTTACCTCGGCCAAAGGCACCTCGGCAAGAAAAGCCACAGTAATGGTGCGTCCGCGCGGGTCACGATCGGGTGCGCTGAAACTTTTCAACTCCTCAAAACGATTGGGAGTGTCGAGGCCGGTTTCCTCTTTCAGCTCTCTGCGCGCACATTCTTCCAAGGTCTCGTTCTCTTCCAGAAATCCTCCAGGAAAAGCCCACATGCCGGCAAAAGGGTCTTTGCCGCGTTGCACCAATAGCAGCCTGCGTTCACCATTGGGTGTCAGCCCTATAATTACGCAGTCGGCAGTTACGGCAGGGCGGGGATATTTGTATGTGTACATCTTAAACTTAACGTTATTTTTATTTCGGACTATGAGAGTAGTTTGATGCCCAAGGCCACGGCACTGAGGCAGATGGCAAGCGACAAGGCCACATATACCATAGCCAGTATGGTCTGCCCCGAGCGTAGCATTTCCACCATCTCCAACGAAAATGTGCTAAAAGTGGTGAACCCACCGCAAAACCCTGTGACCAACAGCATGGCCAACTGCGGATTTTCGTGTTTCGAGATCCAGACAGTAACAAGGCCTATAACTATGCATCCCAAGAAATTGGCCATTAAAGTGTGGATGGGTATGCCCCCTAGCACAACAGCATAGCGCTTGAGCCATAACGACAAGCCCCAACGGCACACGCTGCCGCATCCTCCGCCTAAAAACACCCAGATAATAGCCACTGTTTCAATTAGATTAAAGAGTGGGGCGTTTGTCGGCCGTTGATGATAGCCGCTTGGCGCCCCACGCTAATTATTAATGCTTAAATTTCGTATGTAGCGCCATCCTTTCCGTCCTTAACGGTTACGCCCAGGGCACCCAGTGCGTCGCGAATTTTGTCGCTAGTGGCCCAGTCCTTGTTCGACTTGGCCGTGGCGCGCATGTCCAAAATCATCTGCATCAGTCCGTCGATGAGGGCGGTGTTGTCGCTGCTGGCCTCGTCGCGCAAGCCCATGATGTCAAACACAAAGGTGTCCATCACACCTTTAAGTTCGTCGATGTCGGCCTGGGTAAGGGTGGCCTTCTTATCGTTCACGGTGTTGATGGTCTTGGCCATATCAAAGAGGATGCTGATCACGATGGGCGTGTTCAGGTCATCGTTCATGGCATCGTAGCACTTTTGTCGATATTCCTTTACATCGATACTGCTGGCCTTTGAGGGCTGCAGGCGGCCAAGGGTCTTGTAGGCCTGCATGAGTCGGTTGTAGCCTTTCTCGGCAGCTATGAGGGCCTCGTTGCTGAAGTCAACGGTGCTGCGGTAGTGTGCCTGCAGAATGAAGAAACGGATGGTCATGGGTGAGTATGCCTGATCCAGCAGTTTGTGGCTGCCGGTGAAGAACTCGTCGAGGGTGATGAAATTGCCCAGCGATTTTCCCATTTTCTGACCATTGATGGTGATCATGTTGTTGTGCATCCAATATTTGCACGGGCCGTGGCCGCAAACCGAAGTTTGTTGCGCAATTTCGCTCTCGTGGTGGGGGAACATGAGGTCCATGCCGCCACCGTGAATGTCGAATGTTTCGCCCAAATACTTGGTGCCCATGGCAGTGCACTCGGTGTGCCAGCCGGGGAAACCCACGCTCCAAGGCGAGTTCCAGCGCATAATGTGTTCGGGAGCGGCTTTTTTCCAAAGGGCAAAGTCGGCAGTGTCACGCTTCTCAGTCTGACCGTCAAGCTCGCGGGTGGTGGAGAGCATCTCGTCAATCACACGGCCGCTCAAACGTCCATAGCATTTAAAATCTTCATGATATTTGCGCACGTCAAAATAAACGCTGCCGTTGCTCACATAGGCATAGCCGGCATCCAGAATTTTCTGAACCAGCTCAATCTGTTCCAGAATATGGCCGCTGGCATGGGGCTCGATGCTGGGGCGCAGCACGTTGAGTGCATCCATAGCTTTGTGGTAGCGGTTGGTGTAGTATTGAGCCACTTCCATGGGTTCGAGCTGTTCGAGGCGGGCTTTCTTTGCAATCTTGTCCTCGCCTTCGTCGGCATCGTGCTCCAGGTGTCCCACATCGGTGATGTTGCGCACATAGCGTACCTTGTAGCCAATATGTTGCAGATAGCGAAACAGAACGTCAAAAGTGATGGCCGGACGAGCATGGCCCAGATGGCCGTCGCCATATACAGTAGGGCCGCACACATACATGCCTACATGGTCGGGAGTGAGCGGTTTGAAAAGCTCTTTCTGATGCGAAAGGGTATTGTAAATCAACAATTGTTGCATAATAATGTATATTTATTTTTTTTGCAAAAATACAACTTTTTTTTGAATATCGCTCAAAAAAGCGTCAGTAGGCAAACTAAGCGCCATAAATGACTCATTTTTTCGAGCCGAAGCGGTTCTTTCCCACTCCACTCCCACTCCACTCCCGCCCTAGTTCCACTCGTTACACCATAGTTATACCTTAGTTATTCTATACTTATTCTATTACTAATAGGATAAATATAGTATATATATAGTATAACTATAGTATAACGAGTGGAGCTACTACGGAACTGAGGTGATGCAAAGCACCAAATAAAATTTGGCAATTCAGAAATTCTATGTATATTTGCACTTGTGATGCTAGTGCGTTTAGTATCGTAATTAATTGAGAAAGTGCATTATGCGCTTTATTCCTCAACGGTAAAACTGGACATTTTACAAAAAAAGTAGGAATAAAGTCAGTTGATGCGCTCCTTTGGTTTGTATTCGTATATCCTTTACGATACACCATGTGGGGCTTTTCATCTTGACCTTATTTTACTTTTTGGGGAGTCCAGCCCTACCGTTGAAAATATGGTTCGTAATGGATGGCTCCACGACTTTCTTTTTGTATCTCCAACTCTCGAGCCAGGTTGGAAACAAAAAGTTGCGCCCGACACGAATTAGGGAAATGGCTATGAACCATAAAGTGGTAAAAATCATTTTGTTGCTTTTATGTGTTATGACAATGTCATCTTGTAAAGATGAAATCAAACTAAAAGAATCTTCCAAAACTTTATACCGAGGGGAAGTGTATGAAATAGAGTTGACTTCCAAATCTCCGATTTCATATTCGGTGTTGGATGATTTTATTGTTGGTCGTCCTATGATTAGTATAGAAATGGATTTGGGTAATGAACATTCTAGAACTGTGCAAGCAAAGCATGTTGGTAGCACTCAGGTTATTTTTACAAATGATGAGGACACGAAAGTGTTTTATGTGACAGTTGCTCCGCGCTACCATACATATGCCGAACCTCAAATCGCTTTTGGCGATACTAAGTCACAGGTAATAGCAGCTTTAGGAACTCCAGATGTAGACTTGTCTAGTGGCATTGGATACGCAAATTATTCTAATAATTGTCAGCTTATCATCACTTTCGAGAATGATATGGTGGCTAATTATGCAGTTGTGGTGCCAGCTTTGCATGCTTCAGAATTAACTGACTTTTTGATTGAAAGGTATGAATTATTGGGAGTGTCTGACGGAATCTCTATTTTCTATAATCATGACAAATCTGTCGCAATTGCAAAACAAGTCAATGATGATGGGAATGTGATGGTTACATATTTGCCGTTCCCTCAGACCAAGTCGTTGGCTGGCATTTTAGATATTCTTAATAAGACGGTTCTGAATTCGATTTCCAAGAAACTCTAGCTTTTAGTTTCGTTCTCCGTTCTCATGGATGTTCTGACTGCTAGCCGTTGTGTCGGATTTGCAATCCGACACATTGTACTATAAGGATTTGCAATCCGCATCAACTTCCTATTCCAATAAGGAGTAATAAGTTGGCGGATTGTAAATTCGTCCTCACGGATGTTCTGACTGCTAGCCGTTGTGTCGGATTTGCTAAAAAGTGTCGCGGTGCGCAATAAATGTCGGTGTGTTTCGTTATGTTGTGTAAGTATTAAAGGAGATAATCATGGGACACAATTTAGCGGATTTGATAATGCGATTCAGGGCGTTGGGCATTGGCGAGCAGATAGATTATGACAAGTTCTATCTGTACTCAATCATTACTCACTCAACTGCTATTGAGGGTTCTACGATTACTGAGATTGAGAACAGGTTGCTATTTGACGAGGGGATAAGTGCCCGAGGAAAGAGCATGATGGAGCAACTGATGAACATCGACTTGCGCCAGGCTTATGCCGAAGCGGTGACGATGGCTAAGCGGCATGATGACATTTCGGTGAATATGCTTTGTCATTTGTCGTCGCTGGTGATGCAACATACTGGGGCTGAGTACTCAACGGCTTTGGGTAATTTCTCTGTGGCAAAAGGCGACCTAAGGCTGCTGAATGTGAGCGCAGGTTTTGGCGGCAGATCGTATCTGAGCTATAATAAGGTGCCTCAATACTTAGAGAATTTCTGCCAAATGATAAATAAGGCAAGGCATGAGGTTGATTCAAGCAACATAGAAGCCGTCTATCAGCTCAGTTTCGACGCTCATTATCATTTGGTTACAATTCATCCTTGGGCTGATGGGAATGGCCGGATGGCACGACTGCTGATGAATTATATTCAATTCGAATTCGACCTTGTGCCTTCGAAAATTGACAAAGAAGCCAAGGCTGATTATATTCAAGCCCTAGAGGATGCTAGAGAGGAAGACAGCCTGCAACCTTTCCGCCAGTTCATGGCCGAGCATCATGCGCAGAATCTGAGTAGAATAATAGATGAGTTTGAGGCTTCTATTGACGATCCTATCTCTTTGAGGAAACAAGAAAGTAACCAGAAAAGTAACCAGAAAAGTAACCAGAAAAGTAACCAGAAAATTCTAGAAGCCATCCGCAGCAATCCAAGGATCACCATCAAAGAACTGCAGGTGATAGCCGGTCTGTCGGAAAGTGGTGTGAAGAAGGTGCTGAAGCGCCTACGAGAAGAAGGGAAAGTGTGCAGGGTTGGTTCCGACAAGGGCGGATACTGGAAAGATATGAGTGACGATTAGTTGTTTGGCGGATTAATCGCTTAGATGCTTAGTTGCTGAAGCAACGCTTAAGAGTCGTCTCCGAGGATGTTAATCCGCCCCGATATATTGTGAGAACTTGCAATCAGCATTGATACAGATTTTGTTTTAGTATGCGGCAATCAAAGTGTTTCCGACACTTGGCTGGCGCAGTTTTCGGCCTCGGTGTATTCGGGGCTGGCAGCGCTGCTTTTTAAAAAAACGGCACAAAAAACAATAATATAGTAATATTATCGTTATCATGGTTATGTTTAGATATAAGTACATATTTACCATTGTTGTGCTGATGCTTCCTGCCCTCAGCTGGGCGCAGTATTCGGTGGACAATAAGAAGGCCGCTGCCGAGTTTGAAAAGGGGCAGATGCTGCTAGATGCTCAGCCACTCAAGGCTTTAGAACATTTTGAAAAGGCGTTGAAGATTGAGCCTAACTTTGCCGAGGTACGGCTGACCATGGCGGCCTGGGCTTTGGGTCACGACAGCTTGGATATTGCCGAGGAACAGTTGCGCGCTTTTTTGCAGGCCGACAAAGGCAAGCACAAGCGTTGGGCAGCCGGAGCAGAGCATGATTTGCAATGCATTGCTTTCCGCCGCCAGGCTTTGGCCAACCCCGTGCCATTCAACCCTGAAAATATGGGTGCCGCGGTGAATAGTGCCGACGATGAATATCTGCCAACCCTTACTGCCGACGGAAAGACTTTGATTTTTACTCGTTATAACAGACCTTCGATGGCTGAGGATTTTTTCCAGAGCCGAAGTGTGAACGGGGCTTGGGCCAGAGCAGTGCGCATGGCCGAGCCGTTGAACTCGGCGGAGAACGAAGGCGCGGGCTGCATTTCGCAGGATGGTCGCATTCTTTATTTTACGGCTTGTGGCCGTCAGGATGGAGCCGGCCGTTGCGATTTGTATATTTCGTATCGTAAAGGTAATGGGTGGAGCATACCCCAGAATTTGGGTCCGGCAGTGAACACTAGCGCGTGGGAGTCGCAGCCCTGCTTGTCGATTGATGGCAAGACCCTGTATTTTGTCAGCAACCGCGATGGCGGCCAGGGCGGTATGGACATCTGGCGCAGCACTTTGGTGGAGGGCAGATGGACCAAACCGGTGAATATGGGTCCCGGAATCAATACCAAAGGTGATGAGAAGAGCCCCTTTGTGTCGTTTGACGATCAGCGTCTTTATTTCTCGAGCAATGGTTTGATAGGCATGGGTGGCCTGGACCTCTTTGTGTGCAGTCGCACTAGCGACAGCACTTGGGGAGAGCCGCAGAATTTGGGCTATCCAATCAACACTTTGGGCGACGAGAGTTCGCTGATAGTGAGTCCCGACGGCCAGACGGCCATCTTCTCCAGCGATAAGTTTGGCGGCCAAGGCGGTTTAGACCTTTACAGTTTTGCCCTGCCCGAGGCCGTGCGCCCCGAACCGGTGGAATATAAAGAGGAAATCACCGAGTTGGTGCCCGAGCTGGAGGTTGGCGAGAGCGTGACGCTGGAGAATGTGTTCTTCCAGACTGGCAAGTCCACCCTTCTTGAGGTGTCGATTGTTGAGCTTGACAAGGTGGTTGAGATGATGCAGAAGAATCCCACCATCCGCATCCAGCTGGGTGGTCACACCGACAATGTGGGCAACGAGGCCGCTAACCAGAAACTCTCTGAGCAGCGTGCCAAGGCAGTGTATGACTATCTTATCCGCCAGGGTGTTAAGGCCGAGCGAATGTCGTATAAGGGCTATGGCCAGACCCAGCCCGTGGCCGACAACGACACCCCCGAGGGCCGAAGGAAGAACCGCAGAACAGAGTTTACGATTGTTGAGAAATAGAGAAAATTGTTGATTTGTTGATTTGAAGTTTGTTGATTTGATTAGAGTTAGCCACGGTTTACCAATCACAGTTCACAAATATAACGAATAGTAAATAAAAACGCAATGATATGAAAAAGAAAGTTGTGATTTTGACAGGTGCCGGCATCAGTGCCGAAAGCGGTATCAGCACCTTCCGCGACAGCGACGGCCTGTGGGAGCAGTACCGTGTGGAGGATGTGGCCACTTACGATGCCTATTTGCGCAACCCCGAGCTGGTGCTCAACTTCTACAACGAGCGCCGCCGTCAGCTATTTGCTGTCAAGCCCAACGAAGGCCACCGCCAATTGGTGCGGCTGGAAGAGAAATACGACGTGCATATCATCACCCAGAATATCGACAATCTGCACGAGCAGGCAGGCTCTACCCATGTGCTGCATCTGCATGGTGAGCTGACCAAAGCCCGCAGCGACAAGGACGACAGCCTGATTGTGGAGATTGGCGACCGCGACATCTGTTTGGGCGACAAAGCCCCCGATGGTGCGCAGCTGCGTCCGCATATCGTGTGGTTTGGCGAGGCTGTGCCCAACATCGAGCCCGCTGCCGCACTCTGCGAGGAGGCCGACTACTTTGTGGTTATCGGCACCTCCATGAATGTGTATCCCGCTGCCGGGCTCATTCATTATGTGCCCAAGGGTGTGCCTTGCTATTTGGTTGACCCCAAGGCTGTGCCCATCTCGCGCCCCATCACCATTGTGCAGGAAAAGGCCGGCACGGGTGTGAAAAAAGTGGTGGATGAATTGTTGGCTCAATAAAGGACTGGAAGAAGTATTTTGAATTGAAAATAAAAAATAAAAAGTGGCTGACGCTGCAAAACTCTTTATTTTTTATTCTTAATTTTAAAATTGAAATCCTCACCGATCACAGTTCACCGATCACAGATTACAGTTTACTAACATATTAATTATTAACAATAAATAATCAAAAACATGAAGAAAGTTTTATTTTTTGCTGCTTTGATTTGCGGCTTAGTGATTCCTAACGCAAAGGGTCAGATTGGTCTCCTCTACAACGGTCAGTGCTATCAGCCTGGCGAGACCGTGGTTGTCGCTATCCAAAAGACCGACCATTCCGTCCGTTCCATCGGTTTCCGCAACATGGGTTCCGGCATCATCTCCGGTGTGGTTGCTACTATGACCGAAGTTGAGACCAACGGTGTTGTGGCTTGGGGCATGTGCACTGGCGACCAGTGCGTGGCCACCCTCACCAGCGCACCTTTCGACCTGCCTCCTGCCGAGGACTACACCACCTTCTCTATTGATATCGATATCGAGGACGTAGCTAACCCCTATGGCGTATATAACCTCAACTTGGTCAGCGGTCTTGTCGATTGTGGTTTTGTAGTTCGTTTTGAGGCTGGTAGCCAGGGCATCAACGATGTTGTTGCCAATGCCAGTGTCAGCGCTTACCCCAACCCCGCTCAGGGCCAGGTCAGCATGAACTACAGTGTCGAGCAGCCCTCCACCCTTGCCATCTATGACGCTCAGGGTCGTGTGGTTCGCCAGATGAATGTGCAGGGCGAAGGCACCTTGCAGGTCAATGGTCTTGCCGCCGGCATCTATGCCTATGGCATTGCTGGTAGCCAGATGCACAAACTGATTGTGAAATAGTTTTTTATGCTTAGTTGTTTAGTGGCTTAGATGTTTAGTTGTTGCAGCAACGTTTAAGCCACTAAGCTACTAAACAATTAAGCCAATAAGAATACTAGTTTAGTTGTTTAGTTGCTTAGTTGTTGCAGCAACGTTTAAGCCACTAAGCTACTAAACAATTAAGCCAATAAGAATACTAGTTTAGTTGCTTAGATGTTTAGTTGTTGTCGCAACGTTTAAGCTACTAAACAACTAAGCAACTTAACAACTCATAAACCCATAAACCAATAACCTCATAACCACAAAATGCTATCCCTCAACAACGTAAATCACATCGCCATCCTCTGTTCCGACTATCAGCGGTCGCTGCGGTTCTACCAAGACGTGCTTGGCTGCACTCTTATCTCCGAAGAAATCCGCGACGGTGGCAAATTCATTCTCACCCGCCTGGCACTCAACGGTGTATATACCCTCGAACTCTTTGCCTTCGACCGCTACATCCAGCGTCCCGCTGAGCCCGAAACCCTCGGCCTCCGCCATCTGGCCTTCACCGTTGACAGTCTGGAAAAAGCTGTGGAAGAACTTGATCGCCTGGGCGTGGAACACGAGGCCATCCGCGACCTCCCCACCATGCGTATCCTCTTCTTTGCCGACCCCGATGGCCTTCCTATCGAACTAGTTGAGGCATAGTAAAATATTATGACTGACGAATATATCCGCTTAGGGCAGAAACAACTTGACGAGGGCAATCTCAAGCAGGCTTTGGAATATTTCCATGCCGCTAGGGAGTTGCAACCCGACAATGCCGAGGTAATCTTCTATATAGGACTCACCTATAGCAAGATGGGGCAAGCCGAAGAGGCTATCAAATGCTACCGCAAATCGTTAGAATTGGACCCCGAAGCTTCGGGTGCTTGGACTAATTTGGGCAACAAATATGACGAGCTGAAGCAGTATGATTTGGCCGAAGAATGCTACAGGAGGTCGAGCCTTGTGGACCCCGATGACGACAATAATTATGTGGAATGGGGTCGCATGTACCAAAATCAAGAACGCTACGAGGAAGCCTTGGCTTTCTACGAAGAAGCCACCCGCATCAATCCCGACAACGAAGATGCCTGGGACAACCAGTCTGACTGTCTGCGTAATCTAGAAAAATGGGACGCGACCGCCGAGATATGCGAAGAACTCGTCAGCCGTTGGCCCGAAGAAGCGCGCTACTGGTCGAATGGCACCGTGGCATATTGGTGTATCGACAACTACGAGCGCATGCTTTTCTTCGCCCAAAAGACCTTGGAAATGCGCCCCGATTCGGCACAAGCCCACGACCTTATGGGTCGAGCTCTGCGGGGATTAGACCGCACTGAAGAAGCACTTGCGGAGTTCGAGAACGCCTTGCAAATCGAACCCGATGATGAAATCATGGGGCAGAAAGTCGATTGCCTATTTGATTTGCAGCGCTATGAAGAAACTATACAATACGGCCGCCCCCTGGCCGAGCGCACCAACGACGAAAACTATTGGAACCTAAGTGGTCGTGCACATTACAAACTCGGCAATTTCGAGGAGGCTATAGACTGCCTTAAAGCCGCGCTGGAGATAGACCCCAATTGCGAGTCCGCCCTGAGCAACCTGGCCGATGTCTATTGCGACCAAAAAGAGTACGACAAGGCCATAGAACTCTATCTGAAAGCCTATGACCTAGCCCCGGAACGCTACTACGACCTCAACGGCGCGGCCTACTGCCTGATAGAGCAGAAACGATTTCAAGAGGCCGTGCCATATCTCGTAGAGCTGCTGCCCCATGCCCAGGAGTTGGACGCACAAGTCCCCGCCCGCCTGGGCTACTGCTACCAGCACCTGCAGCAATACGATGAGGCTGTGAAATACTACCGCCTGGAGATGGAATTGCCCCACGACGACAACGTTATAAACCAACAACTGCTTCATTCCATAGCCCTTTGCCACAAAAATGCCGGCCGCCTCGAAGAGTCAGCAAACAGCTGGCGCGAGCTGATGGCGATGACCGAAGACCACGAGACTCAGGCCTATTGCTATGCCGCCATTGCCGACATCTATTTCGACCTTGGGCGCTTTGCCGAAGCTTTGGAGATGATAGAGCGTGCCATGGTACTCGACCCCGACGAAGAAGAATACAAAGAGAGCCGCAATCGCATTGCCAAGGCGACCAAGAAAAAGTGGCCTCGGCTTTTCTAAATGCCGTCTTTTGGCACAAATCAGCCCTATAACATAAGCCAAAACAGTGCTCTTTTTCACTATTCAAAATAGTAATTTATTAATATTTTCCTTTATTAAAAGAAAAAAGTGTATCTTTGTAGGTTAGATAATAAATAAAAAAATAACATAAAACATTGTAATTATGTATACTAAGTTTCAAGAGTATCTGCAAAAAGAAATCGCCAACATCAAAGCTGACGGTCTTTACAAAGAAGAACGCATCATTGAGTCCGCTCAGGGTGCTGAAATTATGGTAAAGGGCAAAAAATGCCTCAACTTCTGCGCCAACAACTACCTCGGCCTTGCCAACAACCCCGAACTTATCGAGGCTGCCAAGAAAGGTATGGACGCTCGCGGTTTCGGTATGGCTTCCGTCCGCTTCATCTGCGGTTGCCAGGATATGCACAAGCAGCTCGAGAAGAAGATTGCTGATTTCTTTGGCACCGAAGATACCATCCTCTACGCTGCTGCTTTTGATGCTAACGGTGGTGTTTTCGAGCCCCTCCTCGGCGCAGAAGACGCTATCATCAGCGACTCTTTGAACCACGCTTCCATTATCGACGGTGTCCGCCTCTGCAAGGCTCAGCGTTTCCGCTATGCCAATGCCGATATGGCCGACCTCGAAGAACAACTCAAGGCTGCTCAGAGCTGCCGTTTCCGTCTCATCGTTACCGACGGTGTGTTCTCTATGGACGGTAATGTTTGCCCCCTCGACAAAATCTACGAGTTGGCTAAGAAATACGACGCTATGGTTATGGTTGACGAAAGCCACTCCGCTGGCGTAGTTGGTAAGACCGGCCGTGGCGTGACCGAGCGCTTCAACCTCCGTGGCGAAATCGAAATCCTCACCGGTACCCTCGGTAAGGCATTTGGTGGCGCTATGGGTGGCTTCACCACTGGTAAGAAGGAGATCATCGACATGCTCCGTCAGCGCAGCCGTCCCTATCTCTTCTCCAACTCCATGGCTCCCGGCCTCGTGGCTGCAGGTTGCCGTATGTTCGACATGATGAGCGAGACCAACCACCTCCAGGATAAGCTCCACGAGAACACCGACTACTTCCTCCGCCGCATGAAGGAAGAAGGTTTCGACTGCAAACCCTCCGAGAGCGCTATCTGCGCCGTGATGATCTACGACGCCGCTAAGAGCCAGGTTTATGCTGCCAAGATGCAGGAAAAGGGCATCTTCGTCACCGGCTTCTACTATCCCGTCGTTCCCAAGGGCCAGGCTCGCATCCGCGTCCAGGTAAGCGCAGCTCACGAGCATGCTCACCTCGACCAGTGCGTTGAAGCATTCAAAGCCGTCCGCGCCGAAATCGAAGGAAAATAGGTTTTAATGTAGAGTGTAGCATGTAGATTGTAGAGTGGGCTGCCGCATCACGTTGTCAACTCGACACCGCACCCAGAACTCCACAATCTACATTCTACAATCTCAATCCATAATTATTAACAAATCGAATGTAAGAAATAGCAGTTGCGACAAAAAAACACGTACCCGTAACTCTACAATCTACATTCTACAATTTACAATCTAAATGAAAAATATCCTTATCGTTGGCGCAGGCGGACAGATCGGTTCCGAACTTACTCGCAACCTGCGCGATATCTATGGTGATGACCATGTGGTTTGCTCCGACCTGCGTCCTCTTAAGGGCGCCGACTATGAGCGCGGCCCCATTGAGCGCATCGACTCCACTCAGATTATGCAGATTGCCGAAGCTGTAAAGAAATACAACATCGACACCATCTACAACCTCGCAGCCATCCTCTCCGCCACCGCTGAGCTCAACCCCATGCTCGGTTGGAATGTAGGTATCGGCTCCTTGGTCAACTGCCTCGAAGTGGCTCGCCTCTTCGGCTGCGCCGTCTTCACTCCTAGCTCCATTGGTGCTTTTGGTCCCAGCACTCCTCATGTGATGACTCCCCAGGACACCATACAGCGTCCTACCACCATCTATGGTGTTACTAAGGTCACCGGCGAGCTCCTCTCCGACTACTACTTCAAACGCTTTGGCGTCGACACCCGTTCCGTCCGCTTCCCCGGCCTCATCAGCCATCTTACCCTCCCTGGCGGCGGTACTACTGACTACGCTGTTGAGATTTACTACTCTGCCGTTAAAGGCGAGAAATTCATCTGCCCTCTTGAAAAAGGCACCCTCATGGACATGATGTACATGCCCGATGCTCAGAAGGCCATGATCGACATCATGGAGGCTGACCCCACCAAGCTCGTTCACCGCAACAGCTTCAACGTCACCGCTATGAGCTTCGCTCCCGAAACCATCTTCGCCGAAATCAAGAAGCACTACCCCAACTTCGAGATGGAATACCGTCCCGAGCCCATCAAGCAGGCCATCGCCAATTCCTGGCCCGACTGCATGGATGACTCTTGCGCTCGCAACGAATGGGGCTGGAATCCTCAGTACGATCTCGCCAAGATGACTGTCGATATGATCGACAATCTCAAGAAAAAACTTCTCTAATCGTATAGAGTAAATAGTTAAGGTGAACAGTGAAATGACGTATGATTTGTCGAATCACTGTTCACCTTTCTTTTGTCCCCTAGTTACTGAATTAGTAAGACCAATTATAGCCTATTTCTGATTATAGTATAGCTCGTTGGCGGATGAAGGTTTATAGGTCAAGTACCTCAATAATAAGTCTTATTCAGAAAGGTCTTTGCCAGGGTGATACGTGTCGTCGGGCCAGGGGAATTTGATGGTTTCCGGAACGAAGTATCGGCCTATTTTGTAGTCGATATTGGCCTTATGGGCCTGACTGAGCTGGTGTTTGCGGTGGATACGGTAAGTGCGCCCGTCCTTGAGAAAGAATGCCCCAGTTTGATGGAAACGGAAAGCAATGTCATTCTCAATACATTGTTGGCGGATATTTAGCACCCAATTGTAGTCACAAACCCTCGCATTGACTCCGCTTTCGCCGCTTACGGCCACTTCTTCGATTTCAGAAGAGAGATATGGTCGTAGGTTGATGTCTGAGAGTATTGGGGCTGCCATTATGGATTTATGACAAATGGGTAGTTGCAGGAAAATGGGTAGTCGCAAGTCAGCCATGGCCTGATTCTCAACAGTACAACCCACCATCACGTTCGGATATCCATTCCCCCAATCAGAGGGAAGGCACTCTGCCATGCGGTCGATTCGTTTGGTGAAGAAGTAAAAGATACAATCGGAGCGTTGACGAATCATGTCCCAGCATTCTTGTCTCCAAGAGTCCGCATCAGGATGTAGGAAGTCGGAGGTGAAGCATGTAAAGATGACCTTATGGGACGCTATTTTATAAGTTTTGTCGCGCCGACGCTTGACGGGAAGGTTGAAATTTGCTGTCTTGCGGATGATGTCTGAACGGGTGGGGGCGCTATACATCTCATCTTGTCGAAAGACATAGCAATGAAGACATCCGGCACTGATCTTGGTGCATCCGTGCCAGGGATTCCAGTCCACATACATGTCCCAGTCTTCAGCCATTACCGGTGAGGAATTGTTGCAAGATATTGTTTGGATGATAGAAACTGCGGTGAATACCAAATAATATGCTTGGTATTCACCGCAATTGTTTGTGCTGAATTATTTCTGTGAAAATTCTTTGATGCGCTGTTCTTCGCTGCGATGACAAACAAGGATTTGCCCGCCTTTTTCGGAGACGATATATCCGTCCAGCCCTTGAAGAACCACTTTCTTGGCATCTTCGGCATGGACCACGCAGTTGCTACATTCATACATGTGGATGTTGCCCACAGCGCCGTTGTTCTGCTCGTCGTGGCTCAGTTTGTCGTGGAGTGAAGCCCAGTTGCCAAGGTCGCTCCAGCCGAAGTCGGCAGGGTGGGTGAATACTTTACTGGCAGCGGCGGCGGGTTCCATGACGGCGTAGTCGATGGAGATTTTCTCGCAGTTGGGGAAGATGGTTTGCACGTCGAGGTAGGTCTTCATCTTGTCCATTTGTTCGGCCAGGGTGGGTTTGTAGGTCTTGATGGCAGAGGTGATGGTGTTGGCATTCCACACAAAGATGCCGGCGTTCCAGAGGTAATTGCCATCGGCGAGGTATTCTTTGGCGGTTTCGAGGTTGGGCTTTTCCTTGAAGGCGTCAACGTGTTCTATTTCGCCTTGAGCTTTCCTGCCGGTGCTCTTGATATATCCATAGCCTGTCTCGGGACGGCTGGGTTTGATGCCAATGGTAACGATGGCGTTGCTCTCAGCAGTGAATTCTAGTGCGTTGTTGATGACTCGGCGGAATTCTTCGGGATTCATTACGATGGCGTCGGCGGGTGTTACTACGATGTTTGCATCAGGGCTTTCGGCTTTGATGCACCAGCAGGCCCAGGCAATGCAGGGGGCGGTGTTGCGTGCTGCGGGTTCGGCCAAGATATGGTTGGCGGGGATGCCGGGCAGCTGCTGCCTCACAATGTCAACATACGAGGCATTGGTTACAACCCAGAAGTTTTCCATGGGGCAGATGCCTTGGAAACGATCGACGGTGAGTTGGATAAGGGTACGGCCACAGCCCAGAATGTCGATGAATTGTTTAGGGTATTCGGGTGTGCTGAGCGGCCAAAAACGGCTGCCAATGCCGCCGGCCATGATTACTACTTGGTTTTCCATGTTTTTGGTGTGTTGGGTGGTTTTGGTAAAGGGTGATCAGGCAAAAGAGTATGCTTTTTTTTTGTATTGTCAGGTCACAATTCACTGATCACCCTTCACCATTAATCACTAATTTCTATATCCGATGACGTGGCGTACTTCGTCAATAGTGCGTTTGGCGCTCTCGTGAGCTTTCTCCTTGCCCTGGTCCATAACGCGTTTGAGGTAGGCTTCGTCGGCTTGAATCTCTTCAATGCGGGTGCGGAAAGGCTCCACAAAGTTTACCATGTCTTCGGCAAGCTGCTTCTTCATATCGCCATAACGAATCTCGCATTTGTTGTAGAGGTCGTTGAAATATTCTACAGTATCGGGGGTGGATACCACCTTCATGAGGGTGAAAAGATTCTCGATTTCGACAGGCTTGGTCTGGTTCATCTCGGTGGGACCGCCGTCAGTCTTAGCCTTCATAATCTTTTTGCGGATTGATTTAGGATCCTCGTTCAGAAAGATGGCGTTGGCCTCGCCCTCGCTCTTACCCATTTTGCCGCTGCCGTCCAATCCTGGGATTTTCACCAGTTCGCTGCCGAAGTTGAATGCCTGGGGAAGGGGAAATACTTCGCTCTTGTACATGTTGTTGAAACGCTGGGCGAAAGTGCGTGTCATCTCCAAATGCTGCTCTTGATCTTTGCCAACGGGCACTTTGGTGGCTTTGTGGATAAGGATATCGGCGGCCATAAGGGTGGGGTAGGTGAGCAGACCGGCGTTCACGTTGTTGGGATTCTGACGCACCTTATCTTTAAAGCTGGTCACACGTTCCAACTCTCCCAAGTAGGCATTCATGTTAAAGAAGAGGTATAGCTCGATAGTCTCAGGCAGGTCGCTCTGCAGGTAGATGGTTGATTTCTCGGGATCAAGACCACATGCCAGATATTGTGCCAGAATGGTGCGGGCATTATTATAGATGTCACCAGGGGTGGGGTGTGTGGTGAGCGAGTGATAGTCGGCGATAAAGAAGAAGCAGTCGTGCTCTTCCTGCATACGAACAAAGTTTTTCAAGGCACCAAAATAGTTGCCTAGATGAAGGTTGCCAGTGGGGCGGATGCCGCTACAAACAATCTCGCGTTTAGTTGTGTCAGTCATATAGATAATACTTTATTTCTTGTTGAATAGGAATAATAATCCGTTAAAAATGAAAATGCAAAGATACGAAAAAAAGATGGAAAAACGAAAAAAGTGATAGAAAAAAAATAAGGCCGACTTGGTCGGCCTTATTTCCTTTAGTTGTGTTCAACTTACTGAGCGTTGACTTCTTCAGCAACTTCTTCAGCAACCTCTTCAACCATGTTGGTGTCGCAGGTGGTCTCTTCAACCATCTCTTCAACAGCGGGAGTGTCGATTACTTCCTCCTCAGCGGGAGCATTGTTGCAAGCTGCGAAAGCGAACATGCCAGCGACAGCCATCAAGAACATTACTTTCTTCATTTTTTTGTGTTTTTTTAAGTTATCTTTACTAAGTGTTAATTTGTCAGTTTTTTGTTTTTGAATTTGTTCCTTTTGGTCTCAAATTCGGTTGCAAAAGTACTACATTTTCTAGGAATAAAGAGAAAAAAAATGTCAAAAAATCTTAATATGATTGCAAGTTGTTAGAACTCAAAATATTACAAATTAACTTTTTTTGTTAATAACCTTCTTTCTTCTCTGAATTTCAGTAATTTTTATGTTGATAAAATCGAAAATGAAGCCTTTTTTTGACCTTTTAGGGCAGGGGAACAAGGCCGTTGAAGCCCATAAATGCCATTGCAAGGATACCTGCGGTGATTAATGCGATAGGCACACCTTTCATACCCTTGGGCACACCAGTGAGCTCCATCTGTTCGCGGATACCTGCAAAAATAACCAATGCAAGAGTAAAGCCTACGGCAATACTAGCAGCGTAGATGATGCTCTCAAAAAGGTTCATGTGTTTCTGTACAACCAGGATGGCAACACCCAGTACTGCGCAGTTGGTAGTAATCAGGGGCAGGAATACGCCGAGGGTCTGATACAGAGCGGGAGCAATTTTCTTGAGAATAATCTCAACCATCTGCACCAAGCCTGCAATCACCAAGATGTATGCAATGGTTTGGAGGTAGCCCAGATTGTAAGGCTCCAGCACATAATAATAAATAAGGTAGGTAACCAGAGTGGCCAGCAGCATTACGAAAAGTACTGCACCACCCATGCCCAACGAACTCTTTACATCTTTAGAAACACCCAAGAAAGGGCAGATGCCAAGAAATTGTGCCAACACAACATTGTTGACAAAGATGGCACCGATAATCAAAGCAAAAATATTGATAGCCATGATGTTGTTTGTTATTTTATATTGTTATTATTCTATAATTCAGACTGCAAAGATACGAAAATATTTTGATTTTATAACTTTTTCAAAAAAATCTTTAACGATAACAATAATCTTTACAGCTTTTTTCCCGTCCGAGTTCAATCATTTTATTCTCGGTTACTCACCAATCACCTTCAGGGTTTCTCCATGGTCGTTTACAATTGCGCGGTAGAACCATTCGGGATATGGGGGCTGAGAGGGGAATTTCACCACTCCGGTCTCGGTGGTGAGAATCTTGCCGTTCTCTTCTTGCTTGATGTTGCCGTCGATGTATTTGGTCAGCAGCAAGATGTCCAGGTTGTGCCATTCGTTCATCATTTCCTGTGCATAAGCGGCGCAAACGGCATTTTGCGAAACCATATCGCGCATAGTCTCGTGGCTCAAATTTTCAATTTCTTTCACCCACTTTGTCTCCAATCGGTTCTGCACCTTCTGCACTTCCTTGATCATCACATCGTAGCGCAGATAGCAGAAGTTGGCCACGCGGTTGAACAGCCAGAAAGCCGCCGTTTCGCTATACTGGCTCATCGATCCGTTGCCCTCACGGAAACACAGCGGAATCTCTGTCAAGCTGCAATACATGGGGCAGTAGCAGGTGCTATAAGTATCATCTACACCAAACCACAGCACACCGCCAAAATTGTCCGGCAGCCAATGGCGGCTCTGAGCCACAAAGCTAAATCCCGTTTGCTGGGTGGAAATGGCTCTTTCGTGCACATATTTCTTTCCATCAACCTCGAAACCCATCGGGCGCCAACGATAGGGGCAATGGAACGGGCCAGCGCCAACATCCTGCGTCATATCCATAGGAGTGCCCTCATAGTGGTCGCGCATCAGGTTCATCACCTCCTGCACGCTAATCTTGTGGTCGGGCTTGATCCACAAAGGAAGTCTTTCGGCTTTGATATCGCCCATGGCGTAGGCCTCATAGCGCTTCATGTCGGGGGCAATGCGGTTGAAAAAGGCATACACGCGAGCGTCGCAAGCCCTGGCACCGCTGAAGGTGATGGGGTTATACGTGTCGGCAAAGCTGAAGTCGGCATCTTTGCCGTCGTACCAGCCATTCTTGCGGGCAAAGCTCACAACATCGGACGCATAAACACATTCCACTTCAGGCTCGTCGATATAGTCTATGTGGTCGCTGCTAATCACTTTGTGCAGCCCTTTGCCTTTGGTTTTCTTAAACTTGCCCACCTCTTGGGGGAAGGTGGTGATGCGGGCCTGGTTGGCATGGCCGCACACATAGCCTTCCGGCACACGGCGTGCCACCCACACGGCGCCAAGCTCTTCGCCCTTGTCGATAATCTCGTAAATCCACACCTCGTTCTTGTCGCATAGCGAGAACGACTCGCCGCCATTGCTGTAGCCGTAGGTGCGGGTCAGCTCATCCATCACCTTAATGGCTTCGCGACAGTTGCGTGCGCGCTGAAGGGTCACATAAATGAGGCTGCCGTAGTCGATGCCGGTCTTGTTGCCGTGCTCCAGCTCCTTGCGGCCGCCAAAGGTGGTCTCGCCAATGGCCAGCTGAAATTCGTTCATAAAGCCAACCACGTTGTAGGTGTGGGCCGGCTGAGGAATGGAAAGCAGGTATTTCTGGCTGCCGTAGTCATAAATCTTCAGCATTTCGCCGGGCTTGTGGTCGGCGGCGGGGCAGTAGCGCAGCTGGCCGTAGCGGGTGTGGCTGTCGGCGGCATAGGTAATGATGCAGCTGCCGTCGGTAGTGCTGCCGCGGCTCAGCAGAAAATTAGTGCAAGCCTCAGCGCCGCCCCAGTTCAGGGTCATGGCGGCCAAGGCAATCAACGTAAGGATATGTTTTTTCATAATATGTATATTATTTATTCAAGAACAAATTCTAAATAATTATCTTGGTTTATTACGCGATATTCGGCATCGGGGTATGCACTTGCAAACGCAGACGGTACCGAGGGCTTTTTCGTGCCCCATTTGAATTCAAAAGCCTTGAGTGTGCCTTGGTGCTCCTCTATCAAATCAATCTCGGCATTAGCGTATGTGCGCCAAAAATAATAGTTTATCTTCTTGTTGCTATTTTCATTTCGTTTAATGCGCTCGCCAATAAGGTAGGCTTCCCACAATGCGCCGACATCATTTCTCACACCGATAGGGCGAAAGTCTCCAATTATGGCATTGCGTATTCCGTTGTCGCAGAAATACCATTTGCCGGCTTTGCTCACCTCATTTCGGGCATTGCGAGAATAAGCTGGGAGTCGATACAATACAAAGGTCTTCGTAAGAAGATCCAAGTATTTCTCAACGGTATTCCTACTCAGGCCCAGCTGTCGCCCTAATTCGTCATACGACACCTCGCTGCCCATTTGCAACGCTACTAGTTTCAGGAGCGACATCATCTTGCCGGAATTCTTAATGCCGTCAATCGATAAGATGTCCTTCATTAGGTATGCGCTGCTTAAGTCGGTGAGGTAGCGTTCCTTTTCGGCAAATGAATTTAGGTGCAGCAGTTCAGGGTAATTGCCATATATCAGATGCTCCTCTTTACGCATCATCAAAGGTATGCGTCCCTCGGCTGATGCTAGTTCACCGAACGACATGGGGTAGAGGTGGAAAGCTGTAGAGCGGCCTACCAAAGGTTCCCCTACTTGGCTTTGGAGTTCAAATGAAGAAGATCCTGTGGCCAAAACTGCAACTCCTGGCACATTGTCCACAATAAACTTTAGAACCAGACCAATTTCTGGAACGGCCTGGGCTTCATCAATAATCAACAATTCTGTGTCGGCCAGAATCTGTTTGTAGTTGCTTTCGGTTCTCAGAGCAAAGAGTTGCTTGGTATAGTCAGATTCTCCATTCAATGTAGTGACCCGGCCAGCGTACTTCTCGGCAATAATTTGCTGTAGGATGGTCTTGCCAACTCGTCTAGCACCATAAATCAGCACAACCTTGCCTTTTCTAATGGCCTGTACTACATCTTTTTCTATAGTTCTTTCTATCATCGTTTCTTATACTTTCTGCATTGCAAAGATACAACTTTTTCTTGGCTCGTTGAAGATTTTAATATTAAATTCTTCATTTTATTGAAGATTTTTATACAAAATTCTTCATTTCATTGAAGATTTTTATAGTTTCAGCATTCTAAATCTCATCTATCATTAGGTTGGCTGCGCAACGAAGAGTTAACAAAATTAGCAGAATCGTGCCATTTCTCCCTCAATGAGGGACGAAAATAGCCAAAAACGTCCCTCAATGAGGGATGAATTTCGCACTTTTTCTCCCTCAATGAGGGATTTTTCGTATCTTTGCAAAAAAATTGCTGATATGATAGCTGATGAATTATTCGCCAATATGGAACGTCAAATTAAGCATATATCATTTGATTATAAACGATATATGTATTCTATTCTGCCGTGGAACAACCGTCTTACTGGCTTGGTAGGCCCTCGGGGTGTGGGCAAAACTACCATGGTTTTGCAGTATATTTTGGAGCACAAACAAGAGGGTATGCACCTTTATGTCACCGCTGATAGCACTTTTTTTACTACCCATACTTTGGTGGAGTTAGCAGATGAATTTGAAAAGAGCGGCGGGACAAATCTGTATATTGACGAAATACACAAATATCCGGAATGGTCTCGAGAGTTGAAAGAAATCTACGACCTTCATCCTGGCTTGAAAGTTTTCTTCACGGGTTCATCAGTGTTGGATATCTTGAAAGGAGAGGCCGATCTCAGTCGCCGAGCATTGGTTTATACCATGCAGGGTATGTCGTTTCGGGAATATCTAGGATTGTTTCATCAAATTGAAGTTCCGGCATACTCCTTGACTCAGATTTTAGCCAACGAGGCATCAATCCCTGGGGTCGATCATCCTTTGCCACTTTTTCGCGACTATCTAAGCCGTGGATATTATCCATTCTCCAACGAAGAAGGTTTTGCTATGCGAATGCAGCAGATAGTGATGCTCACCGTAGAGAATGATATTCCGCTTTATGCCGACATGAAGGTTTCTACTGCCCGCAAAATCAAGCACATGCTTACCATCATCGCGCAACTTGCGCCTTACAAGCCCAGTTATGAAAGTCTGGCTGGCGAGGTGGGTGTCAGCAAAAACAACATAGCCGATTACCTTCTATATCTTGAAAAGGCGGGAATGATAGGATTGTTGCGCGACGACACTGGTGGGATGCGTGGCCTTGGGAAAATGGAGAAGATTTATGTTGATAACCCTAACCTCATGATGGCTTTGGCGGAAGGTGTTCCTAATATCGGAAATCTGCGTGAAACATTCTTCTACAACCAGATGCGAGTCAACAACGACGTAGTCTCGTCCAAGCAGTCCGACTTCGCAATCGGTCAATACACCTTTGAGGTGGGAGGCCGAAACAAAGGCCAGCGTCAGATTGCCGACCTCCCCAACGGCATCATCGCCAAAGACGACATAGAGTTTGGCCACGCCAACATCGTCCCCCTCTGGGCCTTTGGGTTGAATTATTAATTTGACGAATATATCCAGCTAGGTGAAAGTGAGTATGTAATAGCGTCTAAAAGGAAAATTTATGCATTGGTGGTAGGTTGTCTTCGTCATATCCGTCAACCGTATAGAACAAAGGTGTGGCTTTGTTTTTACCTCTGATAGGTTCATCTAGGAGGTATGCGTTCTTTATCACATACTTGATGCCGTCGTGACCCAATGCCCATATTGAATCAACTTCGTCGTATGTGACTTTTTCTAATTCCACATAACCAATAATGGCTCCAGTAGTCCATTCTTTGTAAGGTGGTAACGAACCGTTTTCTAGATATTTTTCAACTACATTATATTGCTCTTCATTTAGTAAGTCTTGTAGTTTTCCTGGCTCTTTTGTTACGCTTGCTGCGACGAAAAACTTTTTTGAGGGAGGAATCATTTCGTTGCGTAGCTCAACATCCTTAATTCCACATGCTACCAGCATAGCCCAAGGTTGGCGAATGGCAAGGCAATACAGTTTCCCTTTAGGAGTCCCTGAATGCCGAGATGCAAATTTCTCGAGTCTTTGTGACTTTTGCAATTTCTCCCTTTTCACCATCTCTTGCGCCATCATGCTTCTAACTTCAATTGCGGGAATGCCAAGGTCAAGTAGCTTTTGCATCTTGATTTCAACATCCTCGTTAGAGTCCTTGATTGCTTTAACCGTATCAAAAAACTGCTCATATCGTTGTCGTTATTATAAGGTCCGGATAGTCTCTTTGCCAATTAGATGGCCTAACTCTGCGCCTATTGTGGAATCTTCTATCATCGATTCCAATATTGTCAGCACTGCAAATTGCACCGATTATTGGTAATACTCCTCTTTAAACAGTTTGCCGCCACCTGTTTGCTTGAATACAATGTTGGCAAAATCTCTTATGACAGCATCTGTAGAAGTCTGGTTGGCAAACTGCTGCATTGGATACTTCTTCAGGATGTTGAATCCACCTTTGCCGATCTTTTCTATGGATTCTAGTTCGGTGGATTCTAAAAAACTGGTGAGGAAGTCTTTCCACTCTTCCTCATATGTGCCTTTTAGCCATAAGGATTCTTTTTGATTCCGGTAGAGAGAAACGTAAAACACTAAGTATGAGTGGGATTCTTCCGGATTGGCAAAGCTGTCAACATCTGTCATGCTTTTCTTCTCTTTGCTCGAAGCGAAATATCCGTCGTCAGATACCTGAAATACAGACATCTGAGCCTCGTATTGCTTGCCGATGTTTTTGGGAGTATCGCCAAAGTAGAATTCAAAGAAATGGTTGTAGAGGAAGTCCAACCCCCACATGTCTTTGAATACGGAAAGGTGCGCATAGTTGTCTTCGGTTTGCCTATTTTGACCAATTTCATAAGAATACCAGTCCTTTTTGCCATAGATATTCGAAAAGCCGGCTTGCTCTCTGATGTAGTCCACAATGTCCAGAACTCTAGACTGATATCTGCTCAGCAGACGGAAAGCCCGCCTGACATCTTCAAAAACGTTGTCTAATTCTTTGCCCATGATTTTCTAGTTTGGAAATGTTTCTTTATGTCGTTAATAGATGTTTGCCGTATCTCAATTGGATTGTCGCAGAGCTCGTCCAACCAATGAACTTCAGAAATATTGTGTAGTGAGAATGCTAGCATGATATTGTTCAGCAATCTTTTACGCGCGGACGCTTCATTGATGTCCTGCTGATTGACGAGGTTGTCTTTGCATTTAGTAACCTCGTTCCTCAGACCAATCCACGAACATCTGAGCACTTTTGTGCTTTTGTTACGCCCGCAATCATTTGCTTGGCCTTCTTCCATGGTGGCATTCCCTCCTAGGGCAATGAGTGCAACCTCGCGTTTCTCGGTTTCGTACTCATACTCATTAAGATAGGCAATGAACTCATTGTTCCATTGCTCTTGGTATTGCCCCTTAGTGTCCCCAACTTTGGCCTCTATGATTACGTCAAGTTTTTGAAATCTAATGAATACATCTGGTTCGACGTAGTTTGTATTTGTTGTGCCAGACGGGTCCCATTTGGGCCAAAATTCATATTCTTCAATCAAGCCAGCATCCGAGGGGAGCGCATCGTTGTTTTGGCAGGAGGATCTCAACATTTCCCAAAATTCATTATCGGGCAGCAGCAGAAGGTTCTCCAATACCGATGATGTCTTAGGATCTTCGTTTGTATCTTTGTTGCAGAGCTTACTGTGGAGCATAAAAGTTGGGTTCTAGTTATTTGCACATCCGAATAAGCACATTTGATGAATTAATATGCATATGCAAAAATACATAATTATTTTAAATATTAAGGATTTTTTTCTTGCCCGGTATCGGTCTGGCATCGCTGTAGTATCGCTCGTTATACTATACTTATACTATATTTATACCTTAGTTATACTATTGCTAATAGGATAACTATAGTATATATATGGTATAAATACAGTATAAGGATCAAGGGTGGGGTGGCGTTGGGGTGGGATGGAGGGGCTATTATATAATGATAAGGCGGAGGTGGGAATGAACAGGTGTTGATAGTTTTTGTTTGGCATGTGGGAAAAAGTTTGTATCTTTGCAGTCGCAAAAATGAATTGAAAAATGGAACTGAAAGATTCGTTAAAGAACTTAGTTTTCGAGAAGAGCAACCTCAAACAGCAGGTTTTCAACTCCACCAAAGAGGCTTTCGAGCTTTTCCGCTCGGTGACTCGCGACATTATTGCCCAGTTTCAGGAGCATAACCAGAAGGCGGGCGGCCAGGTGAATTTTGAGTTTGCTAATCATGGCGACTTTGAGTTTGAGGTGAAATTTGGCGGCGATGTGCTTATCTTTATCATGCACACCAATGTGTTTGAGTTTTCGCGCGACCACCAGGTGATGAAGACTCCCTACATCCACGAGGATAAGAAGCGTTCGTATTGCGGTGTGATCCGTATCTATAACTTTTTGGCCGATTCGTTCACCTACCAGCGTGATCAGGACTTGGGTTATATGATTGGTAGAGTGTTTGTTAACGCAGAGAAGCACTACTTTATTGAAGGCAAGCGCGAGTTGGGAATGCTGTATAATAACTTTGGTAACTCGCTGATTTCCACCGAGTCTGTGCAAAGTATAGTGGAGTCGGCTATTGAATATACCACCAATTTTGATTTATTGACCCCTCCTTACGACGAAGTTAGCATGGTTTCGGTGGGCGAAATGAGGTATGATTCAGAAAAAAAATCAATGGTTACTGGCAAGCGTTTAGGCTTTGTGTTTCAGGAAGATAAGTGATTGTCTTAAAAAATATTCACACATTTTAGTGAAAAATTATTTTGTCAATTCAAAAAATGTTAGTAATTTTGCACCCGCTTTCGAGAGTTAAAGCAAAGCAAAATGGTCCGTTCGTCTAGCTGGCCCAGGACGTAAGATTTTCATTCTTAAAATCGCGGGTTCGAATCCCGCACGGACTACAAACTAAAAAAGAATTTAAAAAGAATATGGCACATCACAAGTCTGCAAAAAAAAGAATTCGTTCTAACGAAAAAAGAAGAGTAGAGAATCGTTACTACGCCAAGACCATGCGCAATGCACTCCGTGACTTCCGCGCACTTGAAGATAAAAACGTTGCTGCTGAGAGAATGCCCAAGATGGTTTCTATCATTGACAAACTGGCTAAGCGTTCCATTATCCACAAGAACAAAGCTTCTAATCTGAAGTCTAAGGTAATGCGTCAGGTCAACGCTATGTAATCCTGGTTCTACAGAATATTAAAGCCGAGGCATAAAGCCCCGGCTTTTTTATTTTCTATATTTTGCGGCACTGTTGCCTCGGGTGGCGACTTGTGTTTAGCGGCTGCGGGTTTCATGGCCAAGCCGTTGTGGCCGTCCTTTTTTCGAGGGCGGTTTTCCATTTATTAGACTCTGCCGTGTTGAAAAACAATTTCTTGTATGTTATACCCATTGCATTGTTAATAACTCTGTGCGCCATATACCAAAAGTTATGTGTATTTTCGCAGAATGAAAATGATTGCGCACGTAGTGCATAATCTGGTAAATTATAATTATTTAATATAGATACAACTCTTATGCAGTCCGATATGTTTTTAGATTTTGGTGACGAAACTCACAATCTTAAACCCAAGAGCTATACGCAGTATCAGCCCGATGATATTATGAAGTCGTCGGTTGAATATTTTGGTGGCGACGAGCTTGCTGCCAACGTTTGGTTGAATAAGTATGCTCTGCGTGAGGACGACAAAATCTACGAACTCAATCCGGACATGATGCACCGCCGTCTGGCATCGGAATTTGCCCGTATAGAGCAAAATTATGCCAACCCTATGTCGGAGGAGATTATTTACGGACTGCTGAAAGATTTCAAATACATTATCCCCCAGGGAAGCCCCATGTCGGGCATTGGCAATAATTTCCAGGTTGTGTCTTTGTCGAACTGCTTTGTGATTGGCAACAATGGCGCTAGCGATTCGTATGGCGGCATTATGAAGATCGATCAGGAGCAGGTGCAGCTCATGAAGCGCCGAGGCGGTGTGGGCCACGACCTCACTCATATCCGTCCTTCGGGCAGCCCAGTTAAAAACAGTGCCCTCACCAGCACCGGCATTGTGCCGTTTATGGAGCGCTATAGCAACACCACCCGCGAGGTGGCTCAGGGCGGCCGCCGTGGCGCGCTGATGCTCAGTATCAGCATCAAGCATCCCAATGCCGAACAGTTTATTGATGCCAAATTGGAGCAGGGCAAGATTACGGGTGCCAATGTGAGTGTGAAGATTACCGACGATTTTATGGAATGCGTGAAGACCGGCAAGCCTTTTGTGCAGCAATATCCCGTCGATTCGCCCAATCCTATGGTCCGGCAGGAGATCGATGCCCGAGCCCTCTGGAACAAGATTATTCACAACGCATGGGCTTCGGCCGAGCCCGGCGTGATGTTCTGGGACACCATCATCCGCGAGAGTGTGCCCGACTGCTATGCCGATTTTGGCTACCGCACGGTTTCCACCAACCCCTGTGGCGAAATTCCGCTGTGTCCTTACGACAGCTGCCGACTGATAGCTGTTAATCTATATAGTTATGTAAAGAATCCGTTTACGCCTCAGGCCGAGTTTGATTTTGACCTTTTCCGCGACCATATCATTAAGGGTCAGCGACTGATGGATGACTTGATTGATTTGGAGCTTGAGAAAGTGAATCAGATTTTGGCCAAGATTGAGAGCGATCCCGAGAGCGACGACATTAAGAGTGTGGAGCGTAATCTGTGGCTCAACATCAAGATGAAATGTTTGGAGGGCCGTCGTACCGGTTTTGGCATCACTGCCGAAGGCGATATGCTGGCCGCCATGGGTTTGCGCTATGGTAGCAAAGAGGCTACGGAATTCTCGGTCAGTGTGCATCGCACATTGGCTTGTTCGGCCTATCGTTCTTCGGTGATTATGGCCAAGGAGCGCGGATGCTTCCCCCTGTATGATGCCAATCGTGAGAAACTGAATCCCTTTATCCAACGTTTGGCCGAGGCCGACCCCGAACTGTATGCCGAGATGGTGCAGAATGGCCGTCGCAACATTGCGCTGCTCACCATCGCACCCACAGGCACGGTGAGTATCCTCACCCAAACCACTTCGGGTATTGAGCCCGTATTCTTGGTCAGCTACAAGCGTCGTAAGAAAATCAACCCCAACGATAAAGATTCGTCGAAACACAAGATTATCAAGGATGAGAGTGGCGACTATTTTGAGGAGTACAACGTCCTTCATCCTAAATTTATCGACTGGCTGAAGATTGTCAAGCATTATACTGCCGAGCAGATTGATGCGCTGGATGATGCAGCCTTGGACAATCTGGTGAAGGAGTCGCCTTACTACAAGGCTACGTCGGCCGATATCGACTGGGTTAACAAAGTAAAAATGCAGGGTGCCATCCAGAAATGGGTGGACCACTCAATAAGCGTCACCGTCAATATCCCCAAGGAAACATCTGAGGAGATAGTAAGCACAATTTATCAGACAGCTTGGGAGTCGGGCTGCAAGGGCTGCACCATTTATCGCGATGGTTCGCGTAATGGTGTGCTTGTATCAAAGAGCGAATCGAATAAAGATTGCGCCCAGTTTAAAGAGAGCAAGGCACCCAAGCGTCCGAAAAAACTGGAGGCCGAAGTGGTTCGTTTCCGTAACGACCGCGAAGACTGGGTAGCTGTGGTGGGTATGTTTGAAGGCCGCCCCTATGAGATTTTCACAGGCAAGGCCGAGAGTTTCTTCTTGCCCAAATGGGTGGAGAAAGGCTATGTGATCAGGGTGAAAGAACCTGGTCAGGAACATGCCCGCTACGATTTCCAGTTTACCGACCAGGACGGTTACCATGTAACGATGGAAGGCCTGTCGCGTATGTTCAACAAGGATTATTGGAACTACGCCAAGCTCATTTCCGGCATTTTGCGCCACGGCATGCCCATTCCTAATGTGGTTGACCTTATTGGTAAGCTCAATTTCGATGTTGACAGCATCACTACTTGGTCCAACGGTGTGGCCCGTGCCCTTAAACGTTTTATTAAGGACGGCACCGAAACCGGTGAGACCTGCCCCGATTGTGGCGCTAAGATTATCTACACCGGCGGCTGCAAGAGCTGCCCCAACTGCGGATGGTCTAAGTGCTCCTAATATAGCGACTTAATAACATTTGATATCCCTCGTGAAGGCTCCTGTAGAGGAGCCTTTACTTTTTCTCTCCAGAAATAAGACATAGCCACGGCTAGGAGGACGCCGCAGAAATGCGCCAGTGCAATTAAGTTGTACGCAGTGTTTTTATTATAGATGGTTTTGGGTGGACTGTGCGAAATGTTAAGAAATTGATTTTGTCGGCTCAAAAATTTGCAAAATTCGAAAAATGTTGTAATTTTGCACAAAATTATAAAACACATTACAAATGGAAAATACTAGTACTACAACTGTCCAACCTAAAGGTGGCAATTGGTCCGACTTGTGGAAGAAGGAGGACTGGCTGGCCGTTTGGATTGGCTTCATCATTATTGCCCTGGGCTCACTAGATGTGCTCCTGGGGTGGGATTTCTTTTCGGCACTCAAATTCAAGACTTGGGCTTTGTGGGAAACCCTCACTCCCGAGCAGCTTGAAAGTGGCAAGTTTGCCACCCTGGGCTCCCAGCTCAATGGTGCATTCTTCGGCAAACTGCTGCTTACGGGTGTTGTGCTGAGCCTGCTCTTTGGCGCGGGCGTTAAGCTGATGGGCGAGAAACTCAGCAAGTTCATCCCCGCATTCCTGGCTCTCTATTTTATTGCCATCATCGTGCGCCTTATCAGTGCAGAATATACACTCAATCATTATCTTGAATGGGCTTTCTGGGCACTCTTTGTAGGCCTTCTGATCTCCAACACTATCAAGGTTCCCGATTGGCTGAAACCTGCTGTAAAGACCGAGTTCTATATCAAGACCGGTCTTGTGGTCATGGGTTTCTCGGTGCTGTTCTCCAACATTGCCAAGTTCGGCCTCTATGGCCTTGGCATTGCGTGGATTGTCACCCCTGTGGTCATCCTCTTCATGTGGCAGTTCGGCATCCGTGTGCTGAAAATCGACAACAAACCCCTCGTCATGACCCTTGCTTCGGCTACCAGTGTCTGCGGTACTTCTGCCGCTATCGCCACCGGTGCTGCCTGCAAGGCTAAGAAAGAGGACCTCTCCATGGCAGTCTCCATCTCCATCATCTTCACCATCTTGATGATGGTCTTCGAGCCTATGATTATCAAAGCTCTCGGCATGTCGGCCCTCATGGGCGGCTCGCTGATTGGTGGTACTGTGGATAGCACTGGCGCCGTTGTTGTGGCTGGCACCGCTCTCGGTCCCGAGGCTCAGCAGGCTGCCGTGTTGGTCAAGTCCATCCAAAATATCCTCATCGGCTTCATCGCATTCTTCGTGGCAGTGTTCTTTGCCACCCGCGTTGACAATACCGAGAAACGCACCGTCCGTGCCAACGAGATCTGGGTGCGTTTCCCCAAGTTCATCATCGGCTTCTTCGTGGCTTCTTTGGTGGCAAGCTTCATCTTCCTCCCCGCAGTAGGTGGCGACCAGGTGGGTGCCATCAACAAGGTGCTCGACCAGTATAAAAACTGGGCCTTTGTGCTTGCTTTCACCAGCATCGGTCTCGATACCCACTTCAAGACCATCATCAAGCAGATGCATGGCGGCAAGGTGCTGTGGCTCTACCTCATTGGCCAGACCTTCAACATCCTGCTCACCTTCCTGGCAGTGTGGCTGCTCCTCTCGGGCGTCATCTTCCCCATCCCCACATTGACTGTTTAAAGTGATCAGTAATGAGTGAAGAGTGACCGGACAAATGTCTGTTCACTCTTCACTATTTCACAGATCACTGATCCTTTATCTAATGAAGAAGTTTATGCGCATCCTCACCTGGGTGGTGGCCATTGCCATTGTGCTGATTGCCGTTTATATCATGGCCAATCGGCTGGGGCTGGTAGATAGTCTTGGTTTCGGCGCCGGTGCGTACTATTATGCCGACATCCCCAACTACAAGGAGATTGACAAAAATGCCTACCACAGCCCCGTGCCCACCTGGCTCTGCATCATCCTCTTCCTGGCCTGGGGCTTCCTCATGTACCGCCTCTGGGTGTGGCTTGAGAACCGAAACAACCGGCACGACAAAGATTAGTCCACCACCGTTAGTCCACTCATCCTGCGGTCATCCTACGGTCATTCTACGGGGATTCTACGGTCTCATAAGCGTAGCAACACCGTAGGATTTCCGTAGCATATCCGTATCATTACTGGACAAACTCAAAAGGAATGGCTGTCGAATGCGGTTTCCCCTAAATTGGCGCATTCCTGGTATTCTGTGCAAAGCATCATTCATCATTCATCTTTTTTCACTTTATCACCTTCGGCGTAAGACCGGACCGTCTCCGCCCTATGGATTGGTGCTGAAAGGTAGGCTCAAGGAATCGCAAATGAAAAAAGGAGGCCCGGATGAGCCTCCCTGGTTATTGTGGATGACAGTAGCCTACAAGGTGATGACCAGCACTTGGGCCATGAGCACACGCAGGAACATGGTTAGTGGATATACAGTTGAGTATGCTACACTTGATTGTTGATCGGTGCAAAGGCTATTGCTATAGGCCAGTGCGGGAGGGTCGGTCATGGCACCGGAGATAAGTCCGGCAATGGTGTAGTAGCTGAGGTTGAAGCAGAATCGGGCAATGAGACCTACGGCCAGACAAGGGACCACGGTGATGGCAAACCCATAAACAACCCACATATAGCCGCCGTTCATGATGGTCTGGAAGAAGCCTTGTCCGGCGCCGATACCCACGGCTGCCATAAAAAGGCTGATGCCTATTTCGCGGATCATGAGGTTGGCCGACTTGGTAGTGTGGGTGGGGATGTGGAGTCTGGGACCGAAATGGGAAATGAGGATGCTGACGATGAGGGGACCGCCAGCCAAACCTAAGCGAATGGGTACTGGGATGCCCGGAATGGCTATGGGCACCATACCCAGCACCACGCCCAGCGCAATTCCGATAAAGATGTAGAAGAGGTGCGGTTTGTTGTCTTCAGGTTTGGAAGGTGCGGTTTGTTGCGATGCCTCTTTCTGTTGGTTTGCGCGTTGCAGGTCGGCACCATTGCGGTGCGCATTGGCTTCGAATAGGGAATCTTCGGCAGCCTTGTCCACGCGGAAGAAGCATTTGAGGAACGTGATGCTGAGTATAATGCCCACCACGGCCAATGGGTAGGCCACGGCATAGCCTTGGGCATATAATGAGTTGGATAATCCGTTGTTAAGGTCAGAGAAAGTCTGTTGGGCGGCACCCAGTCCGGGGGTGTTGGTCACGGCTCCATAAAGTACACCTACCATAGCGGCCTTGTCTTCGCCCGTAAGCGATTGGATAATAAGCATCATGGCACAGCCAAGCAAGACGATGGTCATAGCTAGGGTGTTGAGCAGCACGCCGCCTTTTTTGAACGATTGAAAGAAGCCAGGACCCACCTCGATGCCGATGGAGTAGATGAACAAGATAAGTCCGAACTCTTTCGCAAAATGGCCTATTTCGGCATCGAGTTGCAATCCTAGCTGCCCCACAAAGATACCGACGAAAAGTATCCAAGTGACGCCAAATGAAATGTTTTTTATATGAATACGACTAAGTATTAGTCCGATAGCAATGACCAGGCTCAGTAGCAATACGGAGTTTGCCACACCTGGTTGAAGGAACAAAGTCTCTAACCAGCTCATGATAGTTGAAGATTAAGAATAATAATTAATGGTTGGGCAGTTGTTTAGTCGGCACCTCTCGAACTTCAGAGGTATTAATTATTAATTCCGAATTCTTAATAAATTATAGGTTCATCTTGCGGATATAGAGAGACTTAGTGTCGTCAACCATGCGGATAAATTCGCGGGTGGCGCATTTCATATACACTCCACTCTTCACATGGTAGCAGCCGTCCATGCGACATTCGTCGCCCTCCACTGGGATAGACACCAATCCGTGGCCACGCTTGATGGTGGCATGCGAAAGAAGTGTAACCATGTGCGACGAAGCCACAATGTCGAGGAGCATAGCAATGTCGTTCACCTCCATCTGGATGTTGAAATTGTTAGTCTTTTTTGAGGCCATGGAGTCGAACACGTTGCGTGCCTGCATTCCGGTGCCGGGCAATGCGAGCGTGCAGTTGCTCAGTTCGCCAAGAGTGAGTGTCTTGCGATCGGCCAGCGGGTGGGTGTCGCACATAACGGCAGACAGGCGGTTAAAAAATAACGAGTAAGACTCAATGTCGGGATAACTCTCGGTGGATCGATAGCTGAACACCACGTCCACTTCCTGTTGGCTGAGCATGGTCATGAGCTCATCCACTGGGTGGCAGATTATGTTCACCTTTACACCGGGATGTTTTCGGATGAAGAGGAGCAATACATCAGTTAGGATAGGGGAGAAGGTGTAGGTGGTGCCAATATTAATAGAGCCAGTAACTACACCTTTTACATTGCGGATTTTGTCAATTGTGGTGTCGGCATCGGCCAAAGTCTTTTTGGCCTGGGGCAGGAAGGCCTGACCCAAGTCGGTGAGGCTCACGTGGCGGTTGTCTCTCACAAGAAGTGCGGCATCAAGTTCGTCCTCAAGATTCTTAATCTGTTGCGAAAGGGTGCTCTGGGTTACATTGAGCACTTTTGCAGCTTCCGAGAAACTCGATAGTTCTGCAATCTTGACGAAGTATTTTAGTTGCCGCAGTTCCATTATCCTTTAGTTAGTCTATCGTGTTATTGGAGTTTTTGATTTCTTTCATTTTATAGTAGGTACCAACGACCAATGCCAGTACCAGACCTGCGATGATGATGTGCCAAGCGGTGATAGTTACCATGTTTTTTTGTTTTAAAAAGGTTAATACTTACAAGGGTAATTTGTCTCCCTTTAATTTTCGGTTGCAAAAGTACTACCTTTTCTTTGGCCATCATGTGCGGATTATAACTTTTTTCCGATAGTTGCTATCGGTTTTATCGAACCATTGTGTCTTTCAGTTTATTAAAGTTGTTTTTGTGTGCGTCTGTATGCTGTTTTGTAGTGGGTATTGTTATGTTGCGGAGGGCTAATTTTGTTTGTTATGAGATGTGAAGAATCAAATTTGCGATAGGAGTGAGCACCGCGGTGGCCACACCCATCAGGGCTATGCACAAGCCGCTTACGGCCCCTTCCACAGCACCAATCTCCAAAGCACGGGCTGTGCCTATGCCGTGGGATCCGCTGCCCATGGCTGCGCCAAAGGCTATGGGGTTTGAGATGTGCAGAATCTTAAGAATAAGCGGACCGAAGATGCCGCCAAATAGTCCGCAGAGGGCTACCGAAATAGCAGTGATAGCCGTGTTGCCGCCAATTCCTTTAGTCACTTCCATGGCTATTGGCACGGTAACCGACTTGCTCTCCAGCGAGAGCATCATCATCTTGTCCAGTCCCAACCAGTTGCACAGCGCCACCACACTAAGGATCCCCACCACACTGCCTACCACCACGGCACTTAGTATGGGCACCAAATAGGTTTTTATGGTCATTCGCTGTTCATACATGGTCAGCCCCAATGCCACCACGCAGGGGCCGAGCATGAAACTAATCATGGCGTTGCTTTGGATATAGTGCTGGGCAGGAACGTGGCCGAGCCAAAGTATGGTGATGATGATCGGAACGCTGATAAGCATGGGGTTGAGCAGCATGATTTTGGATTTGGTTCGGATCCATACTGCCAGGATATACACACCGATGGTGAGTGCCAGCAGCACGGGCTGGCTCATCAAGATTTCTTGCATCATTTGCGGCCTCCTTTCTTCAGGTGGCTGATGCCCTGCACTGTATAGCCCGTGGCCGCCATCACACAGATGGTAGTCAGCACGATAACGGCCAGCCAACCCAGCCAGTTCATGCGGATTACGCCCCACTGATCCATGATGCCCATCACGGCGGGGATAAAGAATATGGTCATGTTGCCGGTCAGGAAATGCGCAACTTTCTCTATGCGTTCAGCCTTCACCCATTTCATGAGCAGGGCAAAGAACATCAGCAACATGCCCACCACGCTGCCTGGCACAAAATGTGCCATTAGCACCGAGAGGCACTCGCCCGCGGCCCAGAATCCCATGATGATGCCGAATCCGATGATAATGTCCATAGTTGGTCTTTTTGTGCTTAGTTGTTTAGGGGCTTAGATGCTTAGTTGTTGTCGCAACGTTTAAGCAACTAAGCAATTCAACAACTAAGCTCACCTTAATACATTGAAATCAGTTTGATTTCAAAAATCAGTGTGGCGTTCTTGGGAATATCGCCTGTGGCACGGTTGCCATAGCCCATCTCGGCGGGGATATACACCTCCCAGTGGTCGCCGATGTGCATGTTCACCAGCGCAATCTGGAAACCGCTAATCAGTTCATTCACTCTGAAAGCGGTAGGCACCTTCTTCCAGTCGGTCTGGTCAAAAACGTGGCCGGTGATGAGTTTGCCGCGGTAGTGGCAAGTGACCACACTGCGAGGCTTCACCTCGCCTTGGCCCGAACCTTCCTCTATCACGCGGTAGAGAACCCCGCCACGCAGCTCCTTCACGCCCTCCTGTTGGCGCATTTCGTCCATGAACTGCGCATTCTTATTCTTGTTTTGATTGTTTCTACTCATAGAGTTACGTCAATCCCGGCTGATGGAATTGCATTTGCAAAGATACGAAAAGTGAGAGGAATGGAAAGAATTTTTTTTTCTTTCCATTCCCGAGCGCCCAGATCTTCACCGACCGAAGGGAGGTAAAGATACGAAAAGTGAGAGGAATGGAAAGAAAAAATAGACAATCTACTATATCAGGAAGGAATAAAAGAACTTGTGTATCTTAAATCTGTAAGTTAAGAAAGAGCACTCAGACCAGAAACACCATCAAAATCTGAAAATTGGATGTATACTGAGCAATGTAGTAACCTATTGCGTATGACATGCTTTTTTGAGTAAAGCCACGAGTTTATTATATTCATCGCCTGATATATTATTACAATCACGCGCCTTATTAATAGCGTCATAAACTTTCTTTCCCGAATCATAGTCTAAACCGCCCCACAAGTTATCTGTATAAAGATTTGAAGTATATATATAATCAGATTGTAGTTTATCAATCAAATTAGACTTTGCTGCATTGCGAGCATCAACATCAGGTGAAGCTTCAAATGAAATTTCATGGCCACCTTCTGCACGCACCATACCATCAACACTAGACTCGAACCTATCAATACCATTAGCCATTGTAAGACTGTCGGAGTCAAGGAAAGGATCAATAGCATCTGCTGCATCCATAAAATCTGCTGCATCTATAAAATCTGCTGCATCTACAAGATCTGATATAGAACTAACTGCATCTGCTGCATCTGCAAGATCTGTAAGGACTACAAGATCCATTAAATCTTTTAAATTGTCAATCATAATAATCTGTTTTAAGCCATTAAATCATCTAAATATCTACCATATCAAGAATAGAAGAACTAATATCTCCTAAATTTGTCAGGTCGGAAAAGCTTTACGATGGCAATCTTCGTAAGTTTGCTTTTGACTTGCCTTTCGTCGACTTTTGCATTCATAGAATCTGAAACATCTGCAATATTTGGAAAATCTAATATAGCATCAGCAGCATCTACAAAGTTTGCAAGATCCTTTAAATCTTTTAAATCGTCAGTCATAATATTCTATTTTAAGCCATTAAATCATCTGAAATATCTGCCATATCAAGAATAGAAGAACTAATATTTCTGCCCCCTAGGAAACTTCTGAACTTTTTTACCTTAACAATAGTGCCGTAGGTACGACATAACTCTAACATTTATAAGTTATTCCATCGATCTTGACTGTACTCTTACCTGAGATCTTTATATAATTGCCGTTATTTAAAACGTATTCACTACCGTCCTTCTTGTAGATTTTGAATGTCTCATTTCCCAAGGCTTGGCTCCTATCCAGAGTTTTTCTACCACTCGGAATGTAACCATCGCTATTTGCATTTGGCGGCAACGTGTCTTTTCCTCCAAAAGATATATTGCTTCCATCTTCAGAAGGCATTCCTTCAGGCTGATAATTGCCCAAGTCGACATTATTGTCCAAGCCTAAATCTGTGTCAGCTAAGTTAAAATTAGAGAAATCCATTAAACCATCGGAAATATCTACCATATCAAGAATAGATGAACTCATGTCTCCTAATTCTGCCAGATCGGAAAGGTCTGTTAGTCCAAGAAGACCGTCAAGATCAAAAACAGGAGGAATACCGAGCAATGCAGGAACCCCATATAACAATCCCTTGCGGAGGGCAATCTTAGAAAGTTTGCTTTTGACCTTAGTCAGCCTTTCGTCAATTTTTGCATTATATGCATCCATTGATTTTATCAAAGCGTCTCTTTCTTTTAAAAATCTTGAATGTAGATTGTTAACTACAGTAAACTTCTTTCGAATCTCTGGATTGTTAATTTGCTTATATTTTGGAAACAAAAACTCTCCAATGTTAGCATCAACCTTAACCATTATAGTACAACAATCCGCAATTCTTGTGTAATCATTAACATCTACCTTACGACTACTAGTACTGTCGGCAAAAGCCTTGTGTAAAGTCAACCGGGTAAACATCTTTTTTATGAATTCATTATCCCTAAGCTCTTCCAAACAAGTTGCTTCTGGAATAAAGGCAATGAAGTAGAACAAGTTTCGAGTTACTGCAACCAGATAGAAATTCTTATACATGCCGTTTTTCAACTTCATGCTACATAGAAAAATGTTCTCATCGGTTAGTATTAATCGAGAATTGTAGTAACTATTATATACGACAGTATCTCTCTGACTGCCTTCAGCTTCGTATCGTCTTATGTCTGCATCAGTCCAAGGGTCATTGATGCCTTTAGTCATAAATGGTATCATATGGTAATTGATTTACAAAATGAACATATCATGTTTTAGTCCCAATTATACAATTTCTTGTCTTCCATCAACTTAAACATGACTGGAGCAATTGGTACTGAATTCTCATTATGCGAATATATGATATGAGAGAGATACTCGTTTATCACCTGTTCAAGTTGTGAACCTTCAATTTTACCGTCTTCCCAAATATCGCTCCAGACAAAGATCACGTCCTCTGATTGGAAGAGGACAAATTGGATAAAATTATCTGAATCCAAGGATGTTCTCAAAACATGGTGCCATTCCGAGGTTTCTATCGAATCCACAACAACAGCAGTAACTCTGTTTCGCATTTTAAAGTAATCCGTACTATAGGGTACGTTTTGTATGGCTTCTTCTAATCTAGTCATTATTCTATTTGTTTTAAAGTTCCTTGTTTTATATAATGAATCGTCAGAGCAGTTAATGAATCTCTATGACTGTCGGTTGGGAAAATTATTTCTCCAGAAATATCATATAAGGATTTTTCTAATTGACAAGATGTTATGATATTCTTCGATGGGTCTAATGTCTCCATCCAGAAATACTTTTCATCAAAAACTTCTAACTCTATCACTTGGACCTTGGTTCTTGATATATCCGCATGATCTCTATACACAGCAACATTGCTCGCCAAAGGTATGAATTCTTTAATGATTTTTTTTATCGCGAGTCTCATTTCGTTCCATTTTGGACTATATGGGACGCTTGTGACCTTTCTTTCAAATGGATTCATATTATTTGTTTAATTCTTCATGAGTGGGATATAACTTTCTATCCTTTAGAAGTTTCATTGCCAGCGGAGCAAAAGGCGGAACATTTTCAATATTTGAGTACATAACGAAGGCAATTTCTTCGCTATATTGGTGTACTTTATCTAATTGTCCAGACTCAATTAATCCGTTTTCAATGCATTCTGACCATACATACAGACAGCCAAATAATTCAAAGAAGATGATTCTGATTCTATCTTCTTCTTCAGATGGTTTGGTCTGACAGTATCTAAAGAAGGTACATTGATTGTAGTAACTTTCGATAATTGAAAGTACATACCTTCTCTGTTTGTCAAAGTCAGTACTGAATGGGCAGTTGTCAACTTCTTCGTCAAATTTATTCAAGTAAGTCATTCACCCATTTGCTTTATGATTGGTACAATAGGGCTTGACACCTCACTCATTGAGCTGAATATAAGTTCGAAAGAACTCATATTCATATCCGATTTCTCGACACCTTTCCCTAGCAATGCACCTCTGGTGGTAAACATTTCCCAATAATAGAAAAACTGACCAAAATTAGGGAATGCAGTTAAAATAACAATATTGTTATTAAAATCTACCTTTGCTGTATGAAACATGTCTGGTTCTTCTTCTTTCATTTTTTTGATGAAATAAGATGCATATTTCCCCTGTGTCTCTAAATCACCAGGGTACTTGGATTTTGCATGAAGCATTAACTCTTCAAGACCGCCGTATTCTGCCATAATTGATATGTTTTTGAAAATTAAATTATTGTTCGTAGCCGATTGTCGTAAATCACCTAAATTGTAGGTTGCAAAGTTACACAATTTTTTTAATTTTAAATTTTTTTTACCTGTTGGATGAATTAATTTGTTAATAATTTCTTTCAAAAAAAGTTGTGTAT